>CAMCWW010000046.1:0-29009 GCA_945882935.1 Opitutus sp. GAS368 | reverse complement strand
CGCCGCGCTCAACGCTGGAGCGGCTTATCTCCAAAACGCCCCAAATCCGAAGCCCGGCCCGGCTAACCGCCCCCGGGCTTTGCTCGAAGCGGCGCGGGAAAATCTCTGAGCGGGCTCGCCATTCGCGGGCACGCGAGGGGTGGAGCGCTCACTTTTTTCGCGTCCTGCAAGGCTTGCATAAATGCCGGCTTGCCTGAC
The DNA here is from genome assembly GCA_945882935.1 of Opitutus sp. GAS368. Taxonomy (GTDB): domain Bacteria; phylum Verrucomicrobiota; class Verrucomicrobiia; order Opitutales; family Opitutaceae; genus Tous-C4FEB. Next base: position 28,811 of record CAMCWW010000046.1, on the reverse strand, counting down.
CGGTCTCTTCTAAAGCCCATGCGCCCCTCGTTTTCGACTCCGTCCCTTCCCATTTCTGCCTCCGGCCCCTCCTAGATCTTCGTTACCTTGACCATCCCGCCGCATTGGCACCTTTTTTTAACCAAATGAACGCCGCCACCATGACCATGACCATGACCAACCTCCGCCCAACCTCCGATCGGTCCTTCGCCCGATCTTTTTCCACGCTGATTATCCTCGGCTCGCTGCTCGTCGCTTCGGCCTCGGCGCAGAGCGCCAACCCGAGTTCTCCAACGAAGAGCCCGACTCCGGTCCCGGGCGCTGCCAACCTGGCCGGCGAGGTCCTCCAACTCGAAACCTTCAACGTGTCGGGCTCCCTGATTGCCGGGGCCAGCACGTTTACTTCACCCACTCCGGTGCTCGTGATCGATCAAACCGCCCTGCTCGCCGCTGCGCCGATCAATCTCGCCGACGGTTTGAAACAGCTGCCCTCCCTCGCTCCCGGTGGCGGCCAGACCGTCGGCGGTGGCACGGGCAACAACAGCGCCAATTTTCTGAACCTGCGGGGACTCGGCGTCACGCGCACGCTGACGCTTTTGGACGGCCGCCGCTTCACCCCCAGCGGCCCGACCGGGCAGGTTGATGTTAACCTGATGCCGCAAGGCCTGGTGGACCGGGTGGACGTTGTGAACGGCGGCGCCTCGGCGGCGTATGGTTCCGATGCCGTCGGCGGCGTCGTGAACTTCGTGCTCAACAAAGAATTTGTTGGCTTCAAATCGGATTTCCTCCTCGGCCAGTCGCAGCAGGGCGACAATCAGGAATACAAGGGTTCGGTCACCTTCGGGACCAAGTATCTCAACGGCCGCGGTCACCTCGTTTTCAGCGGCGAGTATGTGGAGAGCAAAGGCGTGAACGGCGACGGCCGCGATTTCCGGCGCGAAGAGACCAATCAAATCCCCGAGCCCGGCAACACGACGAAGGTGATCCGCGTGGCGGACATCCGCTCGCCTTTCACGCCCGGCGGGCACATCGTCAATGGCGTCGGCGGCACCGCCGCCAACAACGCGCTCATCCGCGGCATCAAGTTCGGCCCCGGCGGCACGCAGAGCCCGTACGATTACGGCCGGTTCTCGACCACCATCGGCACGGCGAACGGATTTCAGAGCGGCGGCGACGGCTTCCGGATCGGCACGGCCCAGGAGATCGTGCGCCCGCTCACGCGCAAAAACTTATTCCTGCGAAACGATTTCAAGCTGCTCGAAAATTTCTCTTTCTTCGTCGAGGGCGGTTTCAGCGAAACGCAAATGAACCAGCAGAACAGCCCGACCACGCACCTGCTCACGATCCGCAGCGACAACGCTTTTCTCAACCGGGCCGCGCCCGACTTGGTCGCGCGCATGGCTACGCTCGGTGTCACCTCGTTTACCATGAACCGCCTGACGCTGGAGCGCGGGCTGACGGTGTCCAAGGTCAATGACCAGAACCGGCGCGTGTTGGTCGGGTTCAACGCAAAAATCGGCGGCTGGGACTGGGAGACGTCGCTCCAATCGGGGACGAACGACATCAGTATTCCGATCGTCAACAATCTCATCACCGCGCGGATGGCGGTCGCCGCCGATGCGATTCTAGTCGGTGGACAAATTGTGCCCCGCGCGGCGGGCGCCAATCCGGGGAGCGTGGCCTTCAACCCGTTTGGCGCCGGATCGCCCTCGGCCGCGGCCTTGGACTACGTCATGGGCACCACGCAGTTTGAAGAAACTTCCTCGCAAGACGTGATCGAATCGAAGGTTGCTGGAGAGGTTTTCGATTTGCCTGCCGGTCCCGTGGCGGTCGCCGCCGGGTTGCATTGGCGCAAACTCGAATCCACGACCACGACCGACGCCCTCTCGATCGCCGGCGCCTACCGATTGGCGAACAACCAACCGTTTACGGGCAACTATACGATCATGGAGGAGTTCGCCGAAACGCAGATTCCGCTGCTGAAGGATCTGCCGCTGGTGAAGAAGCTGACGGCCAGTCTGGCCTTCCGGCACGCGGATTACTCGACCAGCGGCGATGCTAATTCGTGGAAGGCCGGCGCGGTCTGGGAACTCAACGCCGATCTGCGCGTCCGGGCCTCGCGCTCCCGTGACATCCGGGCGCCCAACATCAACGAACTCTTCTCCGCCGGCCGTCAGACCAACGGCAACATCTCCGACAATTTCGCCGGCGGCACGGGCCTGAGCTTTCAGGGCGTGCCCAACATTAACAGCGGCAATCCCGATCTGAAACCTGAGGTGTCCGACTCGACCGTCGTCGGTTTTGTCTATCAACCGATGTGGCTGAAAGGCGCGAGTTTCGCCGTGGATTTTTACACCACGGAAATTGCCGACGCGATTTTCTTGGCCGGCGGGCAGGAAGCCGTGCGCGAGTGCTCGATCAACCCGTCGTCGCCGCTCTGCTCCTTCGTGACGCGCGGCCCGACCTCGGCCAGCCCGCGGGCGATCATCCAGACGCGGACCTCCTCGGTTAATCTCAACTCCGAGTTTTCACGCGGCGTGGATTTCGAGGCCAGTTACCGGATTCCGCTTAACACGTGGTTTGCCGCCGTGCGCCCCGGCAATCTTACGGTGCGGGCGATCGCCGGTTACATCGACGAGTATTCCCGCGTATCGCCCCTTACGCCGACCCAAATCAACTTGGCCGGCAACGGCATCGCGAATCCCGGATCGGGCACTGCGGCGTTGCCGCGCATCCGGGGCAACCTCTCGCTGAGTCACTCGCGCAACGCCTTTTCCAGCTTCCTCCAGATGCGCTACATCGGCCGGATGACTTGGGACAAAACCCGGATCTTGGGCGTGACCACCGATTACAACGCCGTGCCTTCGACCGCGTATTTCGACGGCCAATTGACCTACCGGTTGCCCAAGCTCCGCCAAGGCTGGGAGTCGGAAGTTTATTTGAACGTCGCCAATCTCCTCGACCGTGATCCCACCTACGCACCCCGCGCCACCGGCGCGACGCCGCTCCCCACCGATCCCGGCCTGTTTGATCAAGTCGGCCGGATGTTCCGAATCGGGCTGAGGACGAAGTTCTGAGGTTTCCCGTGGTGCGGCGGTTTTTGCTCCTTTGGCTTCTGGCCGGCCTCGGTATCGGCGCGGCGAGCGCGGCCGAAGGGGCCGGCCCCGAGCCGGACCTAAGGCTCGGGCCGGCGTTTACCCGCCGGGAACGCCCTGTCTTGGGTTCGGCGACCGCCCCGATCGTGGTGATCGAAGTTTCGAGTTTCAGGTGCGCCCACTGCCGGGACTTTCACGAAAAGATCTTTCCGGTGCTGCGGAGCCGTTACGTGGACACGGGAAAAGTGCAGTGGGTCGTGCTCAATGCTTCCGATGACCCGTCGGAACAGTTCGCGCCGATTTTCCAAGTCGCGCGGTGCGCCTTGCGGCAAGAAAAGTATTGGGAGGTGACAGGGCGACTCTTCGAGGCGGCCGGTCGGCCTTTCAGTTTTGTGGCCAATTTGGTGAAGAAGAGCCCGCAGATTGACGGGGGGGCTTTGGATCAATGCTTGGATGATCGCGGCGTGCGCAACGCTGTGGCTGCCGATTTCGCCGAGTACGCGCGGCTCAAGGTTCAAGGGACGCCGACGTTCCTGATCCGAAAGACCGGGGCTGATGGCCGGGTGGTGGAGACCACGATTGCCGGTGCCCAGACTCTGGACTATTTCCAGCGCGTAGTGGATGAATTGCTGAAGACCCCCTGACCATGCGCCGAGCCGCCGACTCCCTTTTCCCTGCTTTCCGCGCGGTGCGGCCCGCGCGATTGTTGGCGGTGTTGGCGGTCGCAGGAGGCATGGGCCTGGGGTGCGATTGGCTGCGCTCGGAGCAACGGCTCGTGTTTTCCCGGCCGCTTCCTGTCTTCAGAATCGTGGAGCCGTCGCGATGATACCGCGTGCCCGCTCCAGTCGCAGCCGCGAGGTTTATGCGCGCTGGTTGCTGGGCGCGGTTTTGGTCGCAGCCGGAGGTTTCAAGGCGGCGCACCCCGCGGAGTTTCATGCCGATCTGGTGGCCTATGGGATAGGCTTGCCCGATGCGTGGCTGCGAGGAATCGCCGTGATGCTGCCTTGGCTCGAAGTAGTCGCCGGCATCGCACTCGGCGTGGACTTCTGGCCGGAGACGATCCGTTTCGTAGGCGTAGGCTTGAGCGCGATTTTTGTGGCGGTGTTGGCTCAGGCCATGGTGCGTGGACTGGAGGTGCGCTGCGGTTGCTTCGGCCCGCTGACGCCCGGCTGGTTTAACGAACCGTGGTTCGCGCTTGGACGCGCCGTAGGGTTGCTTGCCGCCTCGATTTGGCTGTGGCTAAAATGGGCGCCGTCGGCCGCGGGACCCGCGCTCAACGCCTAACGGCCAACGCTCCCTACGATGCCCCCTTCAAATCCGGTCTTTTTTCTTCGTCGGCTCTCTCTGGCCCAGTGGATGTTATTCGCGGCGGGCGGTGGCGTGATTTTTGGATTAGTGGCGCCGGAGTTCGCCGTTCAGCTGAAGTTCATCAGCGATATTTTTCTCCGGCTGATCCGGGCAATTATCGCTCCGGTGCTTTTCGGCGTGTTGGTGCGGGCGGTCGGCGGGGTGGGGGGAATGAAGGACTTGGGCCGATTGGGTTGGAAGTCGCTGGTCTTCTTTGAGGTCGCGACGACGCTCGCGCTGTTGCTCGGGTGGTTTACCGCGGCGATTTTTCGGCCGGGCGACCACGTCGCGCTCGCCGCTCAGGCGGCGCCGGTGGTTTCAAAAATGACGTTTACCGATGTGCTCGTGAACGCCTTTCCGACCAGTATCGTGGATGCGATGGCGCGCGGCGATGTGCTGCAGATCGTGGTGTTCTGTTTCCTTTTTGGCGCGGCCTGCCTTGCGGTGGGAGAGCGGGCGAAGCCCGTGCTGGTTCTGGCCGATGCCGTGGTGGCGGTCGCGTTTCGGTTTACGCAGATCATCATGTACCTCGCGCCGGCGGCGGTTTTTTCCGCCATGGCGGGAACGGTGGCGACCAGCGGGGTGGGGGTTCTGCTCGGGTTGGCCCGGCTGTTCGGCACGGCGTGGGGCGCGGAACTGCTCTTTCTCGCGGTGGTTTTCGGCGGCTCGCTCGTGGCCAGCGGAGTGCCGATGCGGCGATTTGTGCATTTCGTGAGGGAGCCGTTCCTGATCGCGTTCAGCACGACATCGAGCGCGGCCGCCTTGCCCCAGACCCTAGAAAACATGGAGCGTTTCGGCGTGCCCAATCGGATTCTTGGCGTGGTGGCTCCGTTGAGTCTTAGCCTGAACCTGTGTGGCAGCACCCTCTTTCTCGGACTCGCGACGCTGTTTGTCGCCCAGGCGGCTAACGTGCCGCTCTCGTTCGACCAGCAGCTCTTGATTTTGCTCACCCTCAAGCTGACCAGCAAGGGCGTCGCGGGCATTCCGCGGGCAAATTTCGTCGTGCTCACGGCCTTGTTTCAGAGCTTCGGTCTCCCGCTTGAAGGGCTCGGTCTGCTGCTCGGCATCGATGCGCTGATCGATCCGATTCGGACCAGTGTGAATGTCGTCGGTCATTGCACCGCGCCCGCCGTGGTGGCGCGCTGGGAGGGCGTGACGTTTCCTAAAAACCTCGAACCGGTGCCGATCACGCCGCCGCCGTCTTAAGTCTCCGCGTTTCATCTTCTATGTCCCTGCTGCCTCTTTTCGACAATTCGCTCCTCCAGCGCTCCGCCCAACCCGCGCTCGAAATCGAGACCGCGCCCGGGGCTTTGGCCTGCTATACGTTTGGCGATCTTGAAGTCCGCAGTAATCGGCTCGCGCATCTCCTGCGCGCGCGGGGTTTGCAGGCGGGAGACCGGCTCGCGTTTTTTTTGCAGAACCGGATTGAGGTGATCGATCTCTGGCTCGCCGGAACCAAGCTCGGTTTGATCATCGTGCCGATCAACGTGCTCTACCGGGAACGCGAGCTGACCCACATCGTGCGGGACGCCGCGCCCACCGCGGTGGTGACCTCGCGCGAGTTGGCGGGCCTCATCCCCAGCGATGTGGCGATCTGGGAGGTGGACGGATTGGCGGCCGAGGCGGTGCTGCAGCCGGGTGCGCGGATTTCGGTCCCGGCCGATGCCGATACCCCAATGTCGCTCATCTACACGTCGGGCACGACCGGAGCGTCGAAGGGTGCGGTGCTCACGCAGGGTAATTTTGCGACCAATGGTCTCACCCTCGTTACGGCCTGGGCGATCACGTCGGCCGACCGCTACCTTGCGACGCTACCACTCTTTCACGTGCACGGTTTGGCGAACGGACTGCACTGCTGGCTCTTCAGCGGTTGCCACCTGCGTCTGACCGAGCGTTTCGAACACGCGAAGGCCGCCCAGTGGTTCGACGAGTATCGGCCGTCGCTCTTCTTTGGCGTGCCCGCGATGTTCATCCGGCTGCTGGAGTTGCCGCCCGAAGTCGCGCGGCAGATTGGCTCGCGCCTGCGGTTGGCGGTTTCCGGGTCGGCGCCGTTGCCGGCCGAGGTGCATGAGAAATTCAGACAGCTCTACGGCTCAGTGATTCTTGAACGCTACGGGATGACCGAGACGTTGATGAATATCGGGAACCCCTACGCCGGCGAGCGTCGCCCCGGCACGGTCGGTCTGCCGCTCGCGCACGTGGCGGTGCGCATCTGCGACGAGGCCAACGCCGTGGTCCCGGACGGCACGACGGGCGAGGTCTGGGTCAAGGGGCCGAACGTGTGCGCCGGCTATTGGCGGCGGCCGGATGCGACGGCGACGGCGTGGAGCGACGGATGGTTTCGCACGGGCGACATCGGAGAGCGCGCGGCCGACGGCTACATTACCCTGCAAGGCCGGCGGAGCGATCTGATTATCTCCGGCGGTTTCAATATCTATCCGCGCGAGATTGAAGAGCTGATTTTGGAGCAGCCCGGGGTGCGAGAAGCGACGGTCGTCGGCGTGCCCGATGCGGTGCGCGGTGAGGTGCCCGTGGCCTACGTGGTGGTCGATGGGGCGGTCTTCGACGAGGCCGCGACCGTGGCCGTGTTGCGCTCGCAGTTCGCGTCGTTCAAGCAGCCGAAGAAATTTGTGCGGGTGGACGCGCTGCCGCGCACCGCGCTGGGCAAAGTTCAGAAACGCCTGCTCCCCGCGCCATGAGCCCGGCCGTCATGTCGTTGCTCGCGCTGGCCGTGGTGATCGGCTTCAGCCTGACCGCCCGGATCAACATCGGGGTGCTCGCGGTTGCGCTGGCGTGGCCGATCGCGGTTTTCGCGGCCGGGTGGAAAGCGGAGGCCTTGCTCGCGGTGTTTCCGTCGAGCCTGTTCCTGACGCTCGTCGGGGTGACGTTGCTGTTTGGCGTGGTGCAACGAAACGGCACCTTGGAAGCGCTGGCCCGGCGGGCGGTGCGGCTTTGCGGGGGGCGCGCGGCATTGCTGCCGGTGGTGTTTTTTTTGATGGCCGGGGTGCTCTCATCCATCGGACCGGGAGCGATCGCGGCGACCGCGCTGATCGCGCCGCTCGCGATGGGCATCGGGCAGAGGGCCGGCGTGTCGGCATTTCTGACCGCCCTGATGGTCGCCAACGGCGCTAATGCGGGAAACCTTTCGCCGATCAGTTCGGTGGGCCTGATTATGCATACGCAGATGCAAAAAGCCGGACTGCCGGGCCACGACGGGCAGGTATTTGCGGCGGCCTTCGTGGCCCACACCGTCGTGGCGCTGGCCGCTTACTTTTTGTTTGGCGGCCTCAAGTTATTCCGCGCGGGCCGCGGTCCGGTCGGGGAACGGCCGCCGGCGTTGACCGGCTCCCAATGGTTTTCGTTGGGCGTGCTGGCGATCTGGATCGCGGCGGTTGTTTTTTTGCGGGTCAACCCCGGCCTCTCGGCGTTTGCGGCGGCGTCGCTGCTGATCGTGGCGGGTGCGCTCGATGACACGCGCGCGTTTGCGAGTATTCCCTGGGCGGTGATCGTCACGGTTTCGGGCGTCAGCGTGTTGATCGCCGTGCTCGAAAAGACGGGCGGCATGGATCTATTTACGACGTTGCTCGCCCACGTGGCGACGCCGGCCACGGCCAACGGGACGATGGCGTTTTGCACGGGCATGATTTCGACCTACAGCTCGACTTCGGGCGTCGTGTATCCGGCGTTCATTCCCGCCGTGGCAGGCTTCGTCGAGAAGCTGGGGGGCGGCGATCCGCTGCAAGTCGCGCTGAGCATCGGGGTGGGCGCCATGATCGTCGATGTCTCGCCGCTCTCGACCATCGGCGCGCTCGCGATCGCGGCCCGACCCGAGGGCGAGAACGAACGCGCCCTGTTCCGGAAAATGTTGCTTTGGGGCTTTGCCATGACGGTGGTCGGTGCGCTGTTCTGTCAGTTCTTCATCCGCTTTTTTGTATGAAAAAAATCCTGCTCCTGCTCTCGTTTTGCTGCGCCGTGACTGCGGGTTGGGCGGCGGAAATCCTTTCGCCGGCCGAGGAAGCCGCCAAACGCTGGAAGCAGTATCAACCGACGTTCGACGCCTTTGCCGAACAGGACCGCGTGACTCCTTTTGTCCCCGGCGGCATCGTTTTTGTCGGCAGCAGCATCTTTCGGCAGTGGACCACGGTACCGGAGCAGATGGCGCCATTGCCGGTGTTGAACCGGGCGTTTGGCGGATCGCGCACGGGTGACCAGCTCGCGCGGTTCGACCAAGTCGTCACGCCGTATGCGCCCAAGGTCATCGTCTATTATTGCGGCAGCAACGACCTCAAGGCCGGGGCGGTGGCCGAGGACCCGGCGGTGATTTTCGCGCGGCTCCGGGCATTTTCCGAACGGGTGCAAGCGACTCTGCCGCAGACGCGGGTCATTTTTGTCTCCAGCACGCGGTCGCCGGACCGGGTCGGGCGCTGGGAGCAGGTCGATCATTACAACGCGCTGGCCCGCGCGTATTGCGCGGCGACGCCGCATCGTTTTTTTGTCGATATAAACCCGGCGCTGGTCGATGTGTCCGGCCATCCGCGGCTCGACCTCTACAAAGAGGACAAACTGCATTTTCACCCGCCGGCTTACGTCGAGTTCACCCGGGTGATCCGGCCGGTGTTGGAACAGGTCTGGGCCGAAGTGAGCCGTTCGGCCAAGTAACGCGCCCAGCCCGCTGGCTTGGTTTGAGCCGGCGTTCACCAGCCGGTTTTCGAAGGACAGGCGCGCCGACGGCTCGCGCTCGGTGAGGCCGGTTCCGATGGGCGCCGTGCGGGCAGCATCGGCCACGGCGTGGCGGGTCGAGGCGCTTGGAATGGTTCTACGGTGGGCCGGGTCGCGAGTTTTCGATGGTTCGGCGCCCTCGCCCAGAGAGGCGAAGGCTTGGCGAAGCGGCTCGTGCTCAGCCTCAAGTTCGCGACGGAGACCGGGGGCGGCGTTGTTCTTTTCCCGGATGATCTCCAGGCGTTTGTTCGTGAACGCCCGTTCGATTTAGATGCGGGAGACGCCCGGTTTGACGCCGAGCAGACGCCGGCAGCGCTCGAGTTCGTTTTCGTTCACGAGTAAAAAAGCGAGAGGGTGAAGTTGGCCGAGGTGCTGCTACTCCGGCCCCACGTAGGCGAAGCGCGGCGTCACGGTGCCGTCGGGCAGCGTCACGGTGGAGGTGAACATCGCCTGCGGGCGGACCCAAAAGCTGAAGTCGCCGTAAAGGAGTTTGTAGACGACGAGGAGTTCCTCGGTCTCGGAGTGACGGGCCAGTGATATGACTTGGTAGTCTTGACCCTTGTAGTGCCGGTAGCGGCCGGGGCGGGGTTCGGCGGGGAGAAGGGCGGGGGAGGCGGAACTCATTTGGAGTCGGGGCCGACGTGGGTGATTTTCAGTTTCGGAAAATAGTGTCGGTAGAAACCGCGGTCGCGGGTGATGAGTTCGTCGGCGTGGTAAAAGGCATGGGCGGCGACGAGAAAATCGGCGACCACGCGCTCCCGGGGTTTGGCGGAGAGCTTCCGGTATTCCAAAAAAATCCGGCCCGCGAGGTGCAGGTCGCGCCAGCCAAAAGGTGAAAGACGAATCTGCATCCGCTTAAAAGTGTCCTCGGTTTCGTCGGCGGAGGCGAAGTAAAGCGAGGTCTCGGCAGCGACGATGGGACAGATGATGAGTGCGCCGCGGGTGAGGGCGGCGTTGAGCGTTTCGACGGCGTGCGGCGTGTGCTCGGTGGGCTGGCCGAGGACGTCGACGAGAATGTTGGAGTCGAGGGCGATGGCCATGGCTCAACGGCGTTTGCGCGGGGTGGTGGCGGCCTTGGTCGCAGGGCCGGGGGAGTAAGGGGCCTGCTCGGCCTCGGCAACGCGGAGGGCCGCACGGGCTTCGTCGCCGCTGGCGAAGGGAGCGTTGCGGGCCTTGAGGCCTACGAACTGGTCGAAGAAACCGGGTGTGGCTTTTTTGCGGAGCACGACGCTGCCCTCGGCACCGAGCTCGACCTCGAGAACGGTGCCGGCGTCGATGCCGAGGGCGTGGCGGATCGGTTGGGGCAAAGTGAGCTGGCCCTTGCTGGTGACGGTGGTTTCCATTTCCTTACCTTGAAGTAAGGAGTAAGGACGATGCAAGGGGAAATAGGAGATATGACCGAAGCGGCTCGCTGGCGAGCGGCCCTACCTGCGGAAAATGAGGGCGGGTCGGAGACGCCGCCCTACTTGGCTTCCACGCGGAGGATGCCCTTCATCAGGGCGGCGTGGCCGGGGAAGCTGCAGATGTAGTCGTAGTCGCCCGGGGTGGTCGGCGCGATGAAGTAGATCGTGTCGCTCGTCTCGGGTTGGACGACGCTCGTGTGAAAAAGAACGTCGGCGGAATCGGGCACATAGCTTTTGGCGGCGCCTTCGAGGCCGAGGGCGAGCGCGGCGGTGCCCACGTCCTGGCCCTTGCCGGGAGCGCAGAGAACGAAGTTGTGCAGCATGTCGTCGGTGTTTTTGAAGATCAGTCGGATGCGCGTGCCGGTTTTGACGGTGAGCATGGTCTGGTCGAACTTCAGGCCGGGTTGGGTGCCGAGGAGGAACTGCTGGTCGCCCTCGCTGTTGGGCCAATCGGTGGGCGGCTTGATCGGGTGTTTGGCGGTGTGGCCGAGGGCGACGGCGGAAACGGCGGCGGCGCAAATTTCGGCGGCATTGGGCTCGATGGGAATGATGCGGTCGCCGAGCGCGAACCGGTTGAGCGTGTAGTAGGCGGTGGGGTGGAGCACGGCGGTTCCGCCGGCGGCGGCGCGTACGCCGGAGGCCTTGATCTCGTGGATGTAGCCCTCGCGCAGGCAGACGGCTGCGAGCCGCACGCTGAGCCCGTCGGCGGCGACGACGACTTTGCGCACGGGGCACGCGAGGCGATTGATCGGCGCGGCGCCATAGGCGGCGTGGTAGTTGTAAGTGAAGCCGGCGATGCTGTAGCTCGCGGGATTCTCGGCGGTGGCGCGGTCGACCGGGGCGGTGAACGTGAGCAGAAACCCGTCCGGTTGGGCCTTCACCTCTTTGATTTCGAAGGGCGTCTGACCGGTCCACGTCACACGCTCGATGCCGTATTGTTTCGGGCCGACAGAGCCCCAGCCGCGGGCGGTTTCGCCGACAAACATCGTGGCGTTCTCGCCGAAGGTCATGCGCATGGTGCCGCTGTCGAAGCCCTCGCGGAAGGCGTAGGCGGCGCCCTGCCAGACGCCCTGCGCCTGTTCGAGGGAGACGCGCATGAGTTTGCTCTGGCCCTGGTCGCCGACGAAGAACTGGCCCGCGAATGGGCCGAATTTTCCGGCGGTGGTGTCCTCAATCATGGCGGAGTTGGAAATGCCCAGCACGGCGTGCGGCAACCAGACGGCGGGTGCTTTCAAGCCGGGGAGTTTCTTGGCGACGACGTGCATCGGCTGTTCGAAGTCGGAGATTTGTTCGGGACGCACCGTCACGGTGGAGCCGGGAAGTCTGGACCAAGCGAGGCCGGCCGGATGGCCGATGAAGTCGCCGGATTCGATGTGGGTGATTTTGCCGGAACCGACCCACTCGCCCTGGTTGTCGGTGGTGAACCAAGCGCCGCGAGAGCTGACGGCGAGACCGGAGGGCGAGCGGAGACCGCTGGCGATGGGCGTGAGTTGACCGTCGGGAGTGATTTCGACCATCCAGCCGCGCCAAGGCACGGGGGCTTGGGTGGCGCCGCCGAAGGCGACGTTGAGGGTGACGCGGAGATTGCCGTTGGGCGCGAGTACGGGGCCGAAGGCGTACTCGTGATAGCTGCCGGAGATGGGGAACTTCGCGACGGTTTCAAAGACATCGGCGCGACCGTCGCCATCGGTATCGACGAGGCGGGTGAGTTCCTGGCGCTGGGCGACGTAGTAGCCGCCCTTGGGCGCGGCGATGATGCCGAGCGGCTCGTGGAGGCCCTGCGCGAAGAGGGTGTAACGCGGTTTGGGGTCGGCGTCGTAAGCGCCGTCGATCCACCAGACTTCACCGCGGCGGGTGGTGACGAGGAGGCGAGCCGGGGCGACGGCGACGATGCCGCCGACCTCGAGAATGACGTCGGCTGGAACCGGAAGAGGCGTGCGTTGCCAGTAGCGATTCTCGGCGGCGGTGAGCGCGCCCGAGGGTTTGGCGAAACGCTCGGCGGACGACGGATTGTTGGTCTGGGCCGGCGCTAGGGGCAGAGCGGCGACAACGGCGAGGAGGGAGAAAACGAACGAAGAAAAAGAGGTGCGCTTCATGGGGAAAATTACCAAACCAGCGAATACGTGAGGGTGCGGTCGACCTTGCCGCCGGAGATGGGGAGGGTGAGTTGCTGGCGGCCTTGGCGGGTGCGAACGGTGGGTTTCAAGGCGCTGTCCTTCGGCAGATCGAGGTAGTAGGCGCGGTCGCCGACGATCCAGCCGCGGCCGTCGGGTTGCGGGGTGATGGTCGCGGCTTCGGCGAGAAGCATATGGGTTTCCCACGAGGTGTTGCGACCGACGAGGGTGAGGGTGCGGGTGAGGCTGCGGCCGTCGGCGGCGGGAGTAATCCGATCGCGGATGGAGAGATCGCCGAGTTTACTGAGAAACGTCGGCGAGCCGTCGGCCGTGAGCGTGTAGCCCTGCGAAGACCAAAGGGCATCGGGGGTGTCGGGCCAATCGTAGGCGGAGCGCTCAAGGAGGGCGACGGTGGGTTTGGCGTTGAGGGTAAGGGCGGGGCCGGCGGGTTCGGCGAGTTGGGGTTCGCCGCGGCCTTCCCACATGTCGACGGTGTCGAGGAAGGCGCCGCGCCAAGCGCGGAGGAGGGTGCCGGCCTCAAGGTCGTAGGCGTAGTGCGCGCCGCCGGGGGAGCCGACGCTGAGGGCGTAGAGGCGCTTTTTGGGCTCGAAGGGAACGAAGCCGCGTTGAAGGCGCGGGCGGTCGGTGGGTTCAATGAGCAGGGTTTTTTTAACCGGTGCTTTGGTCACGGGTTCAACGTAGGTGAGTGACTGCGGCGCGAGACTGAGACCGCGGACGTCGATCTTGAGCGACGGGCGGCCGCTGCGAGCTTGGCGGTAGTCGAGTTGGAACGGGTGGTCGCCGGCCGGCAACGTGAGGGTGCGGCCTTCGCCGCCCAGCTCGAGCGGGGCGATCGCGGTCTCGCCAGCGATGACGAGGCGGGCGGGGTTGCGGGTGTCGGCGGTGAACGTGTAGGCGTCGGCGCGGGCGAGGCGGATCGTGCCCTTGATCACGAGAGCGGACTTGCCGGATTTTTCCATGGGCAGAAGGCTAAGTGCGTCCAAGGTGCCGGTCGAAGTCGGCGGCGTGGAGTAATCGCCGAGGCCTTTTTGTTCACCGGTGCGGAGCTCGTAGGTGAGGCCGGAGGTGGTGACGGGCGGGGTGTCGAAACGGAGGGTGGAGAGGCGGCGGATTGCGACCGGGCCGTGGTCGCCCTGAATCATGATGGGACCGCGGGCGGCCTCGGGGCCGGTTTCGAACAGCGCGCTGCGGGTCGGGCCGGTGACCTCGACGTTTTCGTGGATCAGAAAATCGTTGAGGATGACGCGGACGAACTTGGCGTTGGCGATTTTTTTGCCTGCGGCGTCGAACCGCGGGGCGCGAAACTCAACCCGAAGATTTTGCCAAAGGCCGGGAGCGCGGGAGGCGTTGGCGCGGGGCGCGAAGCCGTCGTAGCTCTCCTTGCCCTTGCCGCGCGCGGCGTCCCAGCGGTGATAGATGGCGCCGCAGTCGATGTCTTGCGGGACTTTTTTCCCCCAGCTGTCGAAGAGCTGAATCTCGTAGCGGCCCATGAGGTAAATGCCGGAGTTGGAGCCGGGGGTAAGCAGGAAATCGAGTTCGAGCTCGAGGTCGCCGTGGTCCCAAGCGGTGACGAGGTGGGCGCGGTTCTCCTTGGTGGTAGTGTTGACGAGGATGCCCTCGCCCGGGAGTCCGATGAGTTTCTTTTCGTTGCGCGGATCGCCGCCGAGGCCAGATGCGATCTGCCAATTGGCGCCGAGCGGTTTGAAATCGTCGGCGACCGAAGGCAGCGACGTTTGGGCCGGGAGACTGAAAGCGACGAAGAGGCCGGCGACGAGGCTGAGGGATGAAATCTTCATGGGGAAAAGGGAGTAAATGAGGGGAACGAAGCGACGACGCCGGGCAAACATTTACCCGGAGGCGGCGAAAAAAAACAAGAGCAGTCGGGACTATTTTAGCGTCGCGTCGAAAAGCTGGTAGGCGGTCTCGCGTTGGGCGTCGGGGAAGTCGTGCTCGCTGTCGGGGTGGGCAAGGGTGAGACGGGCGGCGGCGTTGAACAGCGTGTAAACGTCGCGCGCGGAAGCGACGACGCGGTCGACGGAGGACCACTGGAAATTGGAATCGCGGAGCGGAGCGCTCACGAAGACGGGGCGGGGGGCGAGGGCGCCGAGGATCTCGTGGAAGTCGAACGGGATGTCGGCGAGGCGGCCGGCGTAGTTGAGTAAGCGCGGCATGTAGCGCTCTTGGCACCAGCCCTTCTCGGGCGCCCAGACGGCGGGTTTCCCGCCGTAGTAATCGAGGTAGGAATCGAAGCCGCAGCTCGAAACGATGGCGGAGATGCGCGGTTCGAAGACGGCGGTATAAAGTGCGTTGTGGCCGCCGAGCGAGTGCCCGATGGCGCCGAATCCGGCGGAGGTTTTTACAAATGGAAGTGACTCCAGCAGATCGAGGGCGCGGCAGTTGTCCCAGATGGCTTTCATGGTGCCACTGGTGTAGCCGAGGCCCTTGAGGTCGGGCGCGTAGTTGGCGAGATGCGGGTAGGCGGGCGCGATCGCGACGTGGCCGCGGGCGGCGAGTTCGCTGGCGTATTGACGGTTGGGTTTTCCGCCGAGACCGACGACGACACCCGCGCCGGCGGTTTGGTCGGTGGGGTGCAGGCAGAGCACGGCGGGAAACGTGCGCGCGGTGGCGGCGCCGGCGATGAGCGCGGCTTTCGGGATACAGAGAAAGGCGGGAGTCCGGCTACCGGGTTCGGATTGGTAGGTGATGCGGCGGATGACGTAGGTGCCGCGGTCAACTTCCTCTTCGACGCGCGCGTCGAGCGCCACGCGTTTGGCTGAGGTGGGGCCGGGAAAGTACCCCATCACGGTTTCCATGCCGCGAACGATCTCCGCGCGGCGCTGCTGCCAATCGGCCGGGGTGCGCACCGGGGCAGAAGCACCCGAAGCATCGCGAACCAGCAGCAGTTGGTCGCGCGGCAGGCGCGGTAGCTCGGCGGCGGTCGCGAAAGACGAGAGGACGAAAGCGGCGAGGACGACTTGCGGAAAGGGAAAACGCATGGGGTGGGGAGGACGGAACGCGCGGCGATCGGTTGCACTGACTGAAGCGGGTAAGCGCGGTCAGGACCGGGGACGGAGTCAAGCCAGCGGGGCGGGCGAGGATCGAAAAATGGCACGGGCGTCCCTCCCTCGATTTCGGAACCTGGACTGGACGTTCAGGACACAGCGGAGCCGGACGTAGGCGGGAGCCTGATGGGGACATCGGGCTCCACCGGATCGGGCTGTGCCCGGATCGGTTTTTGTCTGGCGGGAAGGGCGGGTCGGAGACCTCGCCCTGCGATACGCTCAGGCGGCGGCGGGGAGGCCAGCCATCAATTGCATGAGGGCAGCTTCGCTGAAGGCAGCGTGGGGGAGTTCGCCCGCGAGCGCACCTTGACGCATGACCAGAATCCGCCGGCAGAGGCCGATTAATTCAGGAAGCTCGGAGGACACGACGAGGAGCGCTTTACCCTCGCAGGCGAGTTCGTCGAGCAGTTGGTAAATCTCGGCCTTCGCGCCCACGTCGACCCCGCGCGTGGGCTCGTCGATGAGGAGCACGTCGCAGTCCCGGGCGAGCCATTTGGCGAGGGCGATCTTTTGTTGATTACCGCCACTGAGGCCGGCGGTGATTGCCTCCATCGAAGGTGTTTTTAAGCGGAGGCGCATGGCATAGCGCGCGGTGAGGGTCGCTTCGGCGGCGCGCCGGACGAAACCGAATCGCGTGAGCAGCGGAAGCGCGGCGAGGGCGGTGTTTTCGCGGCAATTCAGTCCGAGGACGAGACCTTGGCGCTTCCGATCTTCCGGGACGAGTCCGAGGCCGGCGGCAAGGGCTTGGTCGATGGAGCCGAGCGCAAGCGGGCGGTCGTTGACGCGGACCTCGCCGGTGGCGGCGGGATCGAGGCCGAAGAGGGCTTGCACAACTTCGCTGCGACCGGCGCCAACAATGCCGGCCAGACCGACAATTTCGCCGGCGCGGACCGAAAGCGGGATGTTGGTGAAATGGCCCGGCGACGTGAGTGCGGTTGCGCTCAATCGGACCGGACCGAGCTCGCGGGTGAGATGGGCGGGCGTGTGGGCGCGGAGTTCGCGGCCGATCATTTGAGTGACGACGCGGGCCGGCGTGGTCGAGGCGATGGCCTCGGTGGCGATATGGCGGCCGTCGCGGAGGACGGTGATATGATCGCAAAGGGCGAAGAGCTCCTCGAGGCGATGCGACACATAGATGAGGGTGAAGTCGCGGGCCTTGAGCTCGCGGACGAGGCGAAAAAGATCGGTGGTCTCGGCGGCGGAGAGCGAGCTCGTGGGCTCGTCCATCACGATGATCTGCGCGCCGGTGCCGACGGCGGCGGCGATCTGAACGAGTTGCTCGCGACCCGTCGAAAGGGTGCCGATCGGAATGTCGGGATCGATGTCGGCGCCGACGGCGGCGAGCAAGGCGCGGGCGCGGGCGCGGAGGGCGGAGCGGTCGATAAAGCCGCGGCGACGAGGAAGGTCTCCGAGGCAGAGGTTTTCGGCGACGGAGAGGTTTGGGCAGAACGCGAGTTCTTGGTGGACCATCGCGATGCCGAGTTCGCGGGCGGCGAGTGGGGTGGTCGGTGCGACCGGCCGACCGCCGATGAGAATTTGGCCGGAATCGGCAGTGTAAACGCCGGCGAGGATTTTCCCGAGGGTGCTCTTGCCGGCGCCGTTTTCACCGATGAGCGCGTGGCAGGTACCGCGCTCGACGGTGAGCGAGACGTTGTCGAGCGCGAGGACGCCGGGGAAGCGCTTGGTAATCTGGCGGAACTCTAGGATGGGCACGGGGCCAAGGGTGAATCGGAGGAAGGCCGGTGATGGCCGGCCGCGCTCCCAAGGAGGGCGGGTCGGAGACCCTGCCCTACATTTTTACTTGGGCAGCCACTTGTCCCAATTTTTGGCGAAGGCATCCACGTTATCTTTGGTCACGGGGATGAGGGCGCTGATGTCTTTGACGGCGACCGGGTCTTTCTTGAGCACGATTTTGTTGATGAGGTGCTCGACGGATTTGTAGCCCCACTCGTAGCACTGTTGCGCCAGGAGCACGGGAACGTGGCCGCTGCGGATGTAGGCGAGCTGCGCGGGCAAAGCGTCGACGGCGACGCACTTGACGGTGCCGGGTTGCCACTTGAGGGCGTTCTCGGTGAACAGCGGCCAGCCCCCGATCATGGCCCAGCCGGTGATGTCGGGGTTGGCCTGCATGACCTGCTCGACCTTGGCGGCGGCGTCTTGCGCGGTCTCCTTGTGATAGTAGGCGTCGCGAATGGTGATGCCCGGATACTTTTTGGCGGCTTCGCGCACCCCTCTGACACGAATTTGGAGATTCGGGGCGTTTTGGTTGCCGGCGAGGATGGCGACGACGCCACGGCCATTCATGATTTTGGCGAGTTCGTCCATGACTTGGGCGCCGCAAAGCAGGTCGTCGACACCGTAAGTGACGAAGCGCTTGGAAGCGGGGGCATCGGAGTCGAAGGTGGCGACGGGCACGCCGTTTTTGACGGCGGAGTTAATGGCGTCGGTCAGTTTGTTGGCGTCGGAGCAAGCGACGGCGATGCCCTCGGCGCCGGTGAGGACGAGTTGCTCGATGGCCTCGGCCTGTTTCTGGGCGTCTTCCTCGTTGGGGGTGCGCCAGTCGATTTTGATGGTCAGTTTGTGTTTGGCGCCGAGTTCCTTGGCGGCGTCAAATGCACCGACGCGGGCGGCTTGGAAGACGGGGTTGCCTTGGGATTTGGCGACGAGACCGATGGTGATGGTGCGGAATTTTTCGGCGGCTTGGGCCACCGAGGCGAACGCGAGGATGAGAGCGGCGAGGAGGATTTTCTGCATGGGAGGGGGAGTTTTGAACGCGAAAAAAATGGGAGGGGCAACGATGGCAACGGGGGCCGGGGTTTTCGGGGAATTAGGCGGCGGCGGTGAGGCGGCGTTTGGCGAGCCAAGTGTTAAGGTTGTCGAGGACAACGGCGAAGATGACGACGGATCCGATGATGATCTGGCTGTAGTTTTGGTTGATGCCAAGGATGACGATGCCGCTGGAAATCATTTGGATGATCAGGGCGCCGAGGACAACCCCGAGAGCGGAGCCTCGGCCGCCGTTGAGACTGGCGCCGCCGACGACGGCGGCGGCGATGACGTTGAGCTCGTAGCCTTGGCCGTCGCCGGAGGTGGCCGCGCCGTAGTAACCGATCGAGAGCAGGGCGGCGATGCCCGCGCAAAGGCCAGAGATGACGTAGACGCCCAGTTTGACCCGCTCGACGCGGATACCGGAGAAGCGCGCGGCGAGCTCGTTGCCGCCGATGGCGTAGACGCGTCGGCCGGCTGCGAGGCGAGAGAGAAAGATCCAGCCGACGAACAGCACGACGATCATCGTGGCGAGGGGAACGACCCCGAGGCCGTCGCCGACTTCGAAGCGTACAAATTCGCGAAATGCCGCGGGAAAACTGCCGATGGATTGACCTTCGGTGATGACGAAGGCGATGCCGCGGTAGATCGCCATGCCGCCGAGCGTGATGATAAACGGGTGCACGCGGAGCGCGACGATGAGACTGCCGGAGGCGAGGCCGCAAAGCGTGGCGACCCCGAGACAGGTGCCGGTCCCGATAAAAATTCCGAGGAGCGGAGAAGTCGCGGCGGGACCCTCTGCGCCGAAGTGGCGGAGCACGAGGGCACCGGCGACCGAGGCGAGAGCGTAGATGGAGCCGACGGTGAGATCGATCCCGCCGGAGATGATCACGAGCGCCATGCCGACGGCCATGATGGCGATGAACGAGGTGTCTTTGGCGAGTTGCGCGAGATTCTGGGCGTTGAGAAATTTGTTTTTCTCGATCGTGAGCGGCACCCGTTCGCCGGCGGCATCCGTGGCGTAAACGCGGGCGCGGGTGCCGTCGGCAGCGCGTTCAAAAACGGGCGTGCGCACGGTGCCGGCGAAGGCGGTGAGGAGTGCGCCGAGGGCTAGGATGACGAGGAGCAGGCCGCTTTCTTGAAAACGAAAGAGCGCGCGAAGACGGGCGGGCATGGGGAAGGGGCAGATTAGGTAGGAGCCCAACCCAAGATGGAAACCATGAAATACGTGGGATGCGTCCGGGAGCAATTGGAAGTGAAGTCAGGGCTCGAAGTGGCATGGGCGTCCGGCCCATGGGGTCGGACACGAGCGGGCAAGATGCCCGCTCGTTCATTGGCGGGACGCCCATGCCTCGCCAGCAGCAGACTTGTTGCCTTCACGTTCAATTGCATCCCGTGCGGACCGGAGGTGTCCGATGAACCTCGGCCCTCGGCGCATGGACTCCGACGGAGGGGCGGGTCGGAGACCACGCCCTACTTGGAAGACGGAAGGAATTCGGTGGTCATTGCTTGGGCGGGTGTGATTTTGCCTTTAGCGAGCAGACCGATCTCTTCGAGCTGGGTAATCTGGGTGGCGAAGCGGCGGGTGGAGAGTTGACCGATGTTGGCGAGGCCGCCGTCGGCGTCTCGGCCGGTGACGAGCTTCTCATCGAGAATCAGTTGGCGGGAGGCCAGCGCGAACGTGTCGTCGATGGATGAGTTGGTGAGTTTCATCGCCGCGTGGGCGGCGGCGGGATCGCCTTCAAGGTAGTCGCGCCAGCCCTTGACGTAGGCCCGCATGAACGCGCGGAGCGCCTCCGGATTTTCGCGGGCAAATTTGCGATTGGTGAAAAGGACCGCGTAAGCGCGGAAGCCGGCGTCCCACGAAGAGAGGAAGCGGGGTTTGGCGCCGCCGGCTTTTTCAATGAAGTAGGGCTCCGCGATAAAGTAGCCCTGTTGGATCGCCTCCTTATCGCCGAGGAAGGCGGCGACCGAAAAACTCTGCGGG
This sequence comes from Opitutus sp. GAS368, assembly GCA_945882935.1. Lineage (GTDB taxonomy): Bacteria > Verrucomicrobiota > Verrucomicrobiia > Opitutales > Opitutaceae > Tous-C4FEB. The sequence goes on along the minus strand of CAMCWW010000046.1, from coordinate 8,318 downwards.
ACCACGTTCACGGTGACGCCGTATTTCTTTTTCAGGAGGGCGAGAAACGTCCACTCGGGGCGGGCGATGACCGTTTTGCCCTGAAGGTCTTCGAAGCGGCGAACGGAGCTGGACGGGTTGATGAGCAGGCCGGAAGGATCGTCCTGGAAAACGGCGGCGACGGAGAGCAAGGGCAGGCCGACGGCGATTTTTTGGAGCAGGTCGGTGCTGTCGCCTTGGCCGAGTTGCGCTTGGTTGGTGGCGACCTTTTGGGTAACGAAGGCGTTGGGTCCGCCGGGCACAATCGTGACGTCGAGGCCCTCGGCCGCGAAGAAGCCGCGGACTTGGGCCTGATAAATGCCGCCGTGCTGGGGTTCGGCGACCCAGTCGAGCTGCAGGGTGATTTTCGTGAGTGGTTGCTTCGCGGCGGAGGCCGGCGTCGCGGCTGGGATGGTGGCGACGGACACAAGGGCCGTGGTGAGGACGAAGAGGGTGCGAAGGAGCGGTTGCATGAGCGGGAAAATTACGGGCGGTTCAGGTGTCGGCGCGGTCGTAGGAGTCATGCCATTTACGGAGGAAGAGCCAACTGAGCGAAAGCACGCCGGCGACAAAGATAAAGCCGAGCGCGCAACACACCGCGGCGGTGGCGAAGAGCGCGGGATATTTCGCCTGGCTGCTGTAGATGATCGTTTGGAAACCGAGGCCGCCGCCGTCGCCGGCGGAGCTGCCGGCGGTGTAGTCGCCGACGAGGGCGCCGATGGGTGCAAGCGTCGCGGCGATGCGCAGACCGGTAAAAAAATACGGCAGTGCGGCCGGGATGCGGAGCCGGCGGATTTCCTGGAACTTGGAGGCGCGGTAGAGCCGGAAGAGCTCGACGAGATTGCGGTCGGTGGAGACGAGGCCCTGGGTCGTGTTCACCGCGAGCGGAAAAAAGCAGATGAGAAACGTGATGATCGTGACGCTCTTCAAGCCGGCGCCGACCCAAAGCACGAGGATGGGCGCAAAGACGATGATCGGCGTCATCTGCAGGAGCATCAGGTAGGGATAAAAAGTCACCCGCACGAGCGGTGAGAGAGAGAGCAGGATTGAAAGCAGGAAGCTGACAAAGACGGCGGCGAGAAATCCGAGGGTGGCTCCGGCGGCGGTGTTGAGGGTGGCGCGCCAGAGCTCGTCGCCATGGTCGCGGAAGGCGGCGAGGACTTCGGTGGGCGCGGGGAGCAGGAAGCGGAAATCTTCGGAGAGCGACGCGCGGACGAAAATCCAGATCGCGACGAAGAGCGCACCGGCGAAGGCCGGGAGCAGAATGGTGAGGAAACGACGGGGCGGCATCGGCGGCGGGGGCTTAGGTGGCGACGGTGTCCTCGACCGAGCGGAGGAGTTGCGAAGCCTCGTCCACCAGTGCGTGGTAGGCGGGATCGCGGCGCGTGGCGGGCGTGCGCGGGTAGGGCAAATCGACGCGGATCTCGCGGTGAAGCCGGCCCGGGTTGGCGGACATCACGACGATGCGGTTCGACAAAAACACGGCCTCGGCGACCGAATGGGTCACGAAAAAAGCGGTCCAGCTCTGGCGCTCGCGGATGGCGAGAAGTTCCTCGTTGAGACGGTCCCGGGTCATTTCGTCGAGGGCGCCGAACGGTTCGTCGAGTAGGAGAAGCTGCGGAGAAAGCACGAGGGCTCGGGCGATGGAGACGCGCATTTTTTGCCCGCCGGAAAGTTGGCGCGGATAATAGGCGGCGCGCGGTTCGAGGCCGACGAGGGCGAGAGCGGTGCGCACGAGTTCGGCGCGGCGATCGGGCGGCGTGGCGCGGAGCTCGAGCGGAAGGGCGACGTTGGCGGCGACGGTGAGCCACGGCAGCAGAGTGGGTTCTTGAAAGACGTAAGCGAGTTCGTCGTCGGTCGAGGCGCGTTCGGGTGTGGCGGTGCGGCCGCCGAGGAGCAGGGCGCCGGCCGTGACGGGGCTGAGGCCGGCGATGAGTTTGAGCAGGGTCGATTTGCCACAACCGCTGGGGCCGATCAGGGCGATAAAATCGCCCGGTGCGGCAGTGAGACTGAAGGCGTCGAGGATGACCGGGCCGGCGCCATAGCGTTTTTCGACTGCGCGGAATTCAACGGCCGGCGAGACGTTTTTGGCGGATGAGCTGGCGGTGGAAGGCACAGCCTTTACGAGATACGAAGAAATCGGGAAAGCCAGCGCGAGGTGAAAAACGAATCGAATGGGGTCCGCAACCGGTTGGAAAAACGCCCAGGAAAAGGGTCACTTATTCTGTGGCGCGATTTTTTTAGCGGAGCGATTTGATCGGCGAACGGGGTGACGGCGGCGGGGCGGTTTAAAACGGTGCGAGGGCCCAGGGCAGGACGGGACTTTGGGGGTGGTTGACCACGATCTGGAGGCCGGCGGTCAGGCCTTCGGCGAGGGTGACGGGCACGGTGAGCACGGGGAGGCCGCCGAGGGAGGCCGGCGCAGTGAGCGAGAGCAGACGGCTGCGTTGGGGAAGCGTGCAGTCGGCTTTCGTGAGCGCGGGGCGGTGCACGGCGGGCAGAATCAAGAAGTCGAAGGTGAGGAAATAGCTCGTCCACACGAGCCGGACGGCGGCGAGCGTGGCGTCGGCCGAGGCGACTTGAGCGGGGGTGAGCTCGTGGACTCGATTGAGGCGGGCCCAGACCGCAGGATCGTAACGGTCTTTATACGCGGCGGACCACGGGGCGTGGATCGCGGCTGACTCAAGAGCGACAATGATGTTGTAGGCGTCGAGGGCGCCGGCAAAGCGGCGGAGCAGTTCGGTGCGGGTCGCGTGATCGGCGGGCGGGGCGAGTTGGGTCGCGGCCACGCGGCAGGCGGCGGCGACTTCGGGCGAGAGGCCGGGGATTTCAAGATAGCAACCGCGGGGGGTGCGTTCGCTGCGGCCGAGGCCAACGAGCGCGGCGAGGGCGGTGCGCATGTCGGCGGCGGTGCCGGTGAACCAGCCGGCGGTGTCGAAGGTGGGCGAAAGAGGTACGGCGTCGGCGATCCACGCATCGCGGGGCCGGCCGCGGTAGCCGAAAAGACCACAGAAGGCGGCGGGGACGCGGACGGAGCCGCCGGTGTCGGTGGCGAGAGCGAAGGGCACGATGCCGGCGGCTACGGCGGCCGCGGAACCGCTGCTGGAACCGCCGGTGGTGCGCCCGGGGTGGCGAGGGTGTTCGCAGTCTCCGTAGTGCGGGTTCTCGCCCGTGATACCGTAGGCGAATTCGTGGAGGTGGGTTTTCCCGGCGAGGACGGCACCGGCGGCGTTGAGGGCGGTGATGAGCGTCGAGTCGACGGTGGGTTCGGGGCGAACTTCGGGGAGAAACGTGGAGCCGGCAAATGTGGGGAAGCCAGCGACGTCGAAGAGATCTTTGGCGAGGTAAGGCACGCCGGCCAGGGGAGCCCCGGCGGGAGCCGTGGCGAAGTGCGTGACGAGTTCGGCCTCGGTGGGCAGGTGGGCAAAGACGGCGCGTTGTTGCGCGGGTGATAGCGCGGTGGTGGCGCGGCGAAGGAACTCGCGGGCGGCGGTCGTGGAATCGAGGGCTTGCCAGTCGGCGAAGGTCATTTTGGGAAGTGCGCGGAAAGTTCGAACGGTTATCAGTGAGAGACGGCGGACGCGGCGCGGGTCGCAAATAAAATTGCGCCTCCGGGGGCGGGGCCAGCATAACGCAGATTCTATGGTGCGCGTCTTTGTCTCCGGTTGCTACGATATCGTCCATGCTGGGCATGTGCAGTTTTTCCGCGAGGCGAGGGCGCTGGGCGACCACCTGACCGTGTGCTTCGCTTCGGCCGAGGTGTTGTGGTTTCACAAGCAGCGGAAGAGCTCGTTGCCGGACGAACACAAACGGGCGCTGATTGCGGGTTTGAAGAGGGTGGACGACGTGGTGGTAGGGCAGGGGCTCGAGGAGGGCATTGATTTCAGGGAGCATTTTCTGCGGCTCCGGCCGGACATTTTGGCCGTCACCGAGGATGACAAATGGGCGGATTTGAAGCGGGCGTTATGCGCGGAAGTAGGTGCGAAGTATGTGGTGATGGCGAAAACCCCGCCGGAGTTTCCGCCCATTTCGACGACCGAGATCGTGCGCTGGATCCGGGCGCCGCAGGTGGCGCCGCTGCGGGTGGATTTCGCGGGGGGATGGCTCGATGTGCCGCGATTCGCGCGGGCGGGCGGGTTTATCGTGAACGCGGCGATTTCGCCCACGGTTTCGTTGCGCGAGTGGCCGTATTTTCAAAATGCCGGGCTCGGTGGGAGCGGCGCCTGGGCGTTGATCAACGGTAAAGACGGCGTGGGCTCCGAACTTGATCTCGGGGTGGGTTGGCAAGATCCGGCGGTGATCAGCGAGACGGGTTTGTGCGTGTGGCGGAGTGGACCGCGCCCGGACTTGGAAGTGAAAACCGACGGCGCGCTCCTGCGGGGGCGGCTGGCGCTTTACTGGACGGGGACGCAGCACAGCACGCCGGGCGTGGTGAATCAGGCCCGCGACTACGGCGCGATCGAGCGCGCGGGACGGACCGCGCGCGATGCGGTCTGGGCCAACGATTTTGGCGGGCTGGCCGACGCGGTGCGGCAGTCGTATGCGGTGCAACGCGCCGAGGCCATGGACCCGCTGACGGGCGACCCGGCGGCAGCGGGGAATGCGGTGCTGGCGGCGTGCCGGCCGGTGGCTTGGAAATACTGCGGCGGCGGCTTTGGCGGCTACGCGGTTTATTTGTTCAACGCTCAGGCGGACCGCGACGCGGCGTGCGCGCTGCCGGGTTTCAGGCCCGTTGAGCCTTACGTGAGCGGGTGAATTTGGCACCGGAGGCGGGCGCAAAAAAGCCCGATGAGGACATCGGGCTGCATCAGCTGGGACTGGCGAAAACTCAGTTGTCGGCGCCCGTGGCGCGACCGCCGTGTTTGATGGGAGTGGCGAACTTGTATTCGATGTCCCACGGGAAATGGATCCACTTGTTTTGCTTAAATTCCTTCACGCAGGTGTCGACGATGGGGCGGCCGGCAGGCTTGGCGTAGAGGGTGGCGAAGTAGGCTTTGGGCAGCAGTTGGCGGACGACTTTGGCGGTTTTGCCTGTATCGACGAGGTCGTCGATGAGCAAGTAGCCATCGCCGTCGCCGGGGACGCCTTTGAGGATGTTGATGCTGCCTTGGACCTGCGCGGCCGTGTTGCCCTCGCCGGCCTCGTAGCTGGTGACGCAGATGGTGTCGATGAGGCGAATCTCGAGCTCGCGGGCCACGAGAGCGGCGGGAACGAGGCCGCCGCGGGTGATCGCGATGATGCCTTTCCACGAGCCGATGCGGTGGAGCATTTCGGAGAGATAGCGGGCGTCGCGGTGAAGCTCGACCCAAGAGATGATGATATCGTCGGCGTAGGGATTGCGGGACATGGTGGGAGCGGGAGTTGAGTGGGAGGAGAAGAGGAGAGGCGGGCAGTGCTGGCGCGGGGCGGCAAGTGGAATTCGGCGCCGATTCGGCCGCTAAAACCAGAGGCTGCGAAATTGCCAATAGGCTTAGAGCAAGGCGACGGTGAGCACGCCCTGGAACCTCCAACGGGTGCCATCCCACCAGACTGCGTGGCGCGCTTCGGCTTGGGCGAATTCGCGTGGGTTGCGCTGGTGAAGGGCGCCGACGACCAGCACGAGGCACGACCACGGTCAGCAGGATCGTCAGACCGGCTTGGGCGGCGCGGATTCGGCCCTAACGCCAGCCGAGGACGATCGTCGCCAGCGCCAAATCGGCTGGGAGACGCTGCGCGCCGGCTGGGAGAGCAGGGCCGCAGGGTCCTCAGAGACCGAGCATGAAGTTAAAGGTGCGCTCGGCTTCGCCAGGGAGGGGCTCGTGGGCGAAGTCGGGGTAGATCACCACGTCCTTTTTGGCGGTGATTTTGTGGTAGGCGGCGAACTGGGTCGAAGGCGGACAGATGGGGTCCATGAGGCCGGTGTAAAGGAGGACCTCGGCTTGAACGCGCGGGGCGAGAAATTGGACGTCGATGTAGCCGAGTTTTTCAAAAATGGCGGCTGCGCGCTCGTGGCGGGGATCGAAGGCGCGAAAGTAGAGGCTGAGTTCTTCGTAGGCGGATTTGGCCTGGTCCATTTCCCAGACGCGCTGGTAGTCGCAGAGAAACGGGTAGACGGGAGCGATGCGTTTGAGGCGCGGCTCAAGCGCGGCGCAGGCCAGGGTGAGGGCACCGCCTTGGGAGGCACCCATCGCACCGACGCGGGCGGGGTCCACTTCGGGGAACGCCATGACGACGCGGGCGAGTTGGGCGGTATCGAGGAAGATTTGGCGGAAGAGCAGTTTCTTGGCGTCGGGATCGTCGAGGCCGCGGATGATGTGACCGCGGAGGGTGTTGCCCTGCACGCCGCCCCGATCCTCGGAGCGCCCACCTTGGCCGCGGCAGTCCATGGCGGCGACGCAGAAGCCGGCGCCGGCGTAGGCGAGCTTGGTGATCCAGTCGCCGGATTGACCGGAGTAGCCGTGGAATTGTAACACCGCAGGACGCGGTGTCAGTTTAAGTTCGGACGTTGAAGTAAGGGCGGGGGTGGATTTTGGCCGGAGGTATTTGGCGTAGATCCGGGCGCCGCCGACGCCGGTGAACCAGAGGTCGAAACACTCGACGTTGGGCGGCGCGATTACGGTGGAGGGGCGGAGTTCGGGGCGCGGGTCGGTGGCATCGAGTTCGCGAAGGGCTTCAGCCCAGTAGGCGTCGTAGTCGGCGGGGCGGGGATTCCGACCGGAGTAGTGATGGAGTTCGGAGAGCGGCAGGTCGATGAGAGGCATTTTGGGGATTTTCGATTTTGGAGTGGCGATTTTCGATGGTCAGAGGGGACGGAGGCGGAACGGGCCAGAGATTTTCCGCGTTGTCATCGGCGCGGCGGGGCACGGGAGTTGCGGGATGAAAGTGGCGTTTATCAGTGGCACGAGCATCGTGAAGTCTGAGCTGTTCTCGGCGTGGGAGGTGCGAACGGTCGAGACCAAATATGGACCGGTCACCTACAAGGCGCAGGGCGACTTTGCGCTGATCAACCGGCACGGCTACGGGGTGCCGGTGCCGCCGCACATGATCAACTATCGGGCAAATCTGCGCGCGCTGGCGGATTTGGGATTTGAGGACGTGGTCTCGCTCAATTCGGTGGGCTCGCTGAAGCCGGAGCTGGGGCCGGGAACGCTGGTTTCCTGCAGTGATTATGTGGGCTTCCTAGCCGGACCCACGACCTATTTTGACGACGAGCTGAAAGGTGGGGCGCCCGGACTCGCGAATAATTTGATCCCGTTGCTCAGGGCCCGGCTCGCGCCGGAATTTACGGTGCGGCCCGGGAAGATTTACGTGCAGACGCGGGGCCCGCGGTTTGAGACCAAGGCGGAGATTGCGATCATCCGGCACTGGGGGGACGTGGTGGGAATGACGGCGGGGCAGGAGGCGGATCTGGCGTGTGAGCTGGGGTTGCGCTACAACTCGATCGCGATGGTCGACAACTACGCGAACGGGATCGAAGGCACGGCCATCGACTACGCTACGTTTCACGAACTGGTGAAAGACAACCAGTCCAAGGTGAACCGACTGTTTGGGCGGATGCTGGAGATTTTGGGGTGATGGCGGGAGTCGGATTGCTTTGGGCGCGACGCTGGATTTGTTGATTTAACTTTTATGAACAACCAATCGGTCGGAGTGCTTGGACTTGGAATCATCGGCGGGGTGTGGGCGCGTCACTATGAGGCTGCGGGCGTGTTAGCGGGGGCTTGGAACCGCACGGCGCAGCCGACGTTTCCCCGATGGCAGGCAACCCCGCTGGCGGTTGCGCAAGCCTCGGATGTGGTGCAGATCGTCGTGGCCGATCCGCCGGCGGTGCGGGTGTTGCTGGCGCAAATCCTGCCGGCACTGGGACCGGGAAAAACCGTGGTCCAATCGAGCACGATTGATCCGACGAGCAGCGAGGAGTTCTTCGCGGCGGTGACGGCCAGAGGCGCGCGTTACCTCGAGGCGCCGTTTACCGGGAGCAAGCCGGCGGCGGAGCAGAAGCAGGTCGTCTATTATGTGGGTGGAGACGCCCAGACGGTGGCGGCGCTTGATGGTTTGCTCGGGCTGGTGTCGCTCGTGCGGCTGCATATCGGCGACCACAAGCAGGCGACGACGCTCAAGCTCGCCATGAACCTGAACATCGCCGCGCAGATGGAGGCGCTGTCCGAGGCGATCACGTTGGCGAGGTGCGCCGGTATCTCGGACGACGTGTTTTTCGGGGCTTTGGCGAGGAACGCGAGTCAGTCGGGACTGGCGAAGTTGAAAGAGCCTAAGCTGCGGTCGGGCGATTTTTCGCCGCAGTTTTCGGTGAAGCACATGCT
>CAMCWW010000045.1:0-29722 GCA_945882935.1 Opitutus sp. GAS368 | reverse complement strand
CGGTCGCCGTTTCCAGCCGAACGCTGTCGGGCTTCCATTGGTGATGAAACCGCGGCTGAGCCAGGGCCGCCGCAGGAGGCAAGCCGTGGTCGAGAGAGTGGAGAAGTCCGAGCAGAACCTGCGTGATGATGGTCGGGCCCCCGGCTGCTCCGATGCTCATGATCGGTTCACCGTCGGCGTCAAGCACGATCGTCGGACTCATGCTGGACAACGGCCGTTTGCCCGGAGCGACGCAGTTGGCCTCTCCGCCCACCAGGCCGAAATGGTTGGGCACTCCGGGTGCGCAAGCGAAGTCGTCCATTTCGTTGTTGAGGAGCACCCCGGTTCCCGGCACCACGACCTTCGACCCGAAAGCGGTGTTAATTGTGGCGGTGATGCTCGCCCAGTTGCCCTCCGCGTCGGCCGCGGCGAAGTGGGTAGTGTGCTTGTGGAAGTGATCGGTCTGCCAGTCCGGCGGTTGACCGTGCTGCGGGACCGGAGTGGCCTTTGTCGGATCGATCCGCGCCGCGAGTTCACCGGCATAATCGGCTGAAACCAGCCCGGTCGGGACGTCGACGAAAGCCGGATCGCCGAGCCAGTGGGCGCGGTCGGCGAACGCTAGTTTCATCGTCTCGATCACGCGATGGGCAAAGTCCGCGGAACCGGGACGCAGATCCGCTGCTGGCAGGGCTTCGAGGATGTTCAGCATTTGGGCGATATGGACGCCGCCCGAACTTGGCGGAGGGAACCCGACGATTGTCCATTGCCGGTAGCGGGACAAAAGCGGGTCGCGCTCGACCGGCTTGTAGCCGCCAAAGTCACCGGCCGTAAGCACCCCGCCCTCCCGCGCCATGAAGGCGGCGGTTTCGGTGGCGAACGGGCCGCCGTAAAACGCCTTCGGTCCTTCCTTCGCCAACGCGCGGTAGGTGCGAGCCAGGTCGTGCTGGACCAGCACGTGGCCCTCGGGCCAGGGCGAGCCGTCTGGTTGCAGGAATACCGCTCGTGAGGCCGGGAAGGAGGCGAGATCGGCGGCGGTCGCCTTGAGCTTGCGAGCATAGACGACGTCGATCGGAAAACCTTCCTCGGCATGGCGGATGCCGGCTGCACACGCGGCGGCAAACGACAGTCGACCGAATCGCTCCACCGCATGCGCGTAGGCGGCCACCGCCCCGGGCACGCCGCTGGCCAGCGGGCCGGTGCGGCTCAGGGCGTCGACGGCCTTGCCGTCGCGCAGAAACATGTCGCGGGTCGCAGCGGCCGGCGCTGTCTCGCGGCCGTCGATGCACACGAGCCTGCCGTCGGCGAGGTGGAGCAGGATAAAGCATCCTCCGCCGATTCCGGAGTTATGCCCGTCCACCACGCCGAGCGTGAGCCCGGCGGCGACGGCGGCATCCACGGCGTTGCCGCCACGGGCGAGAGCATCAAGGGCAGCCTGCGTGGCCAGCGGATGCACCGTGGCAGCGTATCCGTCAACGGCCATGGCAGCGGGGAGGTCGGCAGCGGCGGCTACGATGCATGAGGCAAGGAAAGCGCTGGCGTGGACCGCCGTTTGTCGACGAGGTTGGCAGCCGTCTCGAATGGTCGCGGCGGTGAATGCCGGTGCTCCAGTCATCATCGAACGGATCCTGTCGTGCGTCTGTCGACCGTGGCCTGGCGTATCTCTCTGGAGGATACCGTCGCGATCCCCGTTCGCACCACCGGGGAGCGGGTCTACCGATCATCCAATCGCTTCCACACCGTCGGAAGATTCTCCGAAACGAGCCGGCGGCTCGATTCCGGGAGCGATCGACGGGTCATCGGCACGACGACGGTATCCTCGGTGAACTGTCCAGGCTGCCGGTTGTATTTGTAAGCGTCGCGCAGGCTGCCGTCGGCGTTGAGCCTCTCGGCGGGGCTGGTTGGCGCTGCGACCGAGAGGAAAAGTCGATCGCGGGCCTCGGGGGAGGCTTCACCACGCCGCCGTAGTTTCCCCGCCGCGAGTTCGCGAAACAGTTGCCGCGCCGTCCACTGTGCGGGGTCGACGTAGTGACGCACCGGAGCGATGCAGGACGCGAGGGTCGGATCCTCCCGCAGGGCGGCGAAGGCCGCATCGATCTCGCCTTCGACGAGGGGGAAGTGGGTGCAACCGAGCACGATGGTGGTGAGCGGGCTCCCCTCCGCACCCTGCTGCGAAGCCCGGTGGGAATCGACGAGACGTCGCACGTCGGCTGCCACCTGCTCAGCAACGGTCGCCGGCCGCGAGGGATCGCCCTCGATCACCGCGGCGAGATCGGCACTTCCCTGCTGGGTGATGGTCGCGACCCGACGTCCCGCCAGGCCGAGCGTGCCCTGGATGGTGCGCGGATAGACGCCGCTGTCGCACGTGCCGACGGTGGCGAGCACGCCGATCGCTCCGGGATGGCCGGTTTCGAGCACACCGCGGGCTCCGGCCTCGACGACGCCGACGACGAGGACGGGCAGATTCCAGCGATTCACCGCCGCCCGGAGGTCGTCTAGGCCGTACGCCGTCGCCGTGTTGCAGGCGATGACGATCGCCTTCACGGGCGGCTTGTCGTGGCGGATGACGCCCTCCTCCCGGTACCGGTTCCCGAGAAGAAAAATCGCATCCTTAAAGATCAACTCGCGGAGAAAGTCGCTTCTGCCGGCCTTCGCGTAGTTGCCGTAGGGCATGTTGGCCTGGTCGCCGAGGTAGATGAAACGCTCGTCGTGAAAATCGGTTCGGCCGTCGGGCCCGGGCGTCAGGGTGTCGTTGTGAAAGTCGTCGAGCGTGAGGAGCGCCTCGAGGACGGTGAGGCCACCGATGCCCGAATCGAAGACGCCGATGGGGAGCGACGAGAGATCGCCCGCGTATCTCGTGCGGTCGAAGCTGAAAGCCTCCAGGCCGTCTGGGTGGCTCGCGAGATGCGCGTCGACCGCAGAGACGAGGGCGTCCTCAGCCCCGGCCGTCGAGGCGGCGATCAAGACTGCGACCAGGGGCATGAAGCGAGCGATGATCCTGGTCACGTTGAGCACCGTGTTGTGTGTTTGGGACCGGCATCTTACTGTACTGCTCGTATTCGCTCGCGCGTCGCTGAGGTCTCGGTCGTCGGAGCGTGCTTCCCCATGAACGAGCATCATCACGCCACGCCGCTCAGCACCAACCAGCATCTGCTGCGGTGGGTCGAGAAAATGGCGGACCTCTGCAAGCCGGATGCGATCCACTGGATCGACGGCTCAGAGGAGGAGTACGACCGACTCTGCGCCCAGATGGTGGCCAGCGGCTCCTTCATCAAGCTCAATCAGAAAACGTGGCCCGGTTGTTTCCTGGCCCGCTCGGATGCGAGTGACGTCGCCCGGGTCGAAGATCGCACCTTCATCTGCGCCCTCTCCAAAGAAGCCGCCGGCCCGACCAACAACTGGGTCAATCCCTTCGAGATGCGGAAGACGCTCAAGGGGCTGTTTCACGGGTGCATGCGCGGCCGCACCATGTATGTGATGCCCTTCAGCATGGGCCCGCTGGGTTCCCCGATGTCGCAGATCGGCGTGCAACTCACCGACTCGCCCTACGCCGTCGTCAGCATGCGGATCATGACGCGGATCGGCAAGAAAGTCTTCGAACTCATCGACCAGGATTTCAAGCGCGTCGTTCCCTGCGTCCACTCCGTCGGCGCCCCGCTCGCCAAGGGTCAGGCTGACGTGCCGTGGCCGTCAAACAGCGAAAAATACATCGTGCACTTCCCCGAAACGCGGGAGATTTGGAGTTACGGCTCCGGCTACGGAGGCAACGCGCTCCTCGGTAAAAAGTGCTTTGCCTTACGGATTGCTTCCGCGATGGCCCGCGACGAGGGCTGGATGGCCGAGCACATGCTCATCCTCGGCGTCGAAAATCCGCAGGGCAAAAAAACCTACGTGGCGGCCGCGTTCCCGAGCGCTTGCGGCAAGACGAACTTCGCGATGCTCATCCCGCCCCCGCATTTTCAGAAGCAGGGCTGGAAAATTTCCACCGTCGGCGATGACATCGCCTGGATCAAACCCGATGAAAAAGGCCGCCTGCGCGCGATCAACCCCGAGGCGGGCTTTTTCGGCGTGGCGCCCGGCACGAGCAACGTCACCAACCCCAACGCGATGGCGGCACTCGCGAAGAACACGATCTTCACCAATGTCGCGCTCACGCCCGACGGCGGGGTGTGGTGGGAGGGCATGACCGCTGCTCCGCCTGCGATGTGCACCGATTGGCAGGGGAAGATCTGGACGCCCGAGATCGCCAAAGCGACCGGGGCCAAGGCCGCGCACCCGAACTCGCGTTTCACCGCGCCCGCCAGCCAGTGTCCGACGATCGATCCGGATTGGGAGAATCCCGCCGGCGTGCCGATCAGCGCTTTCGTTTTCGGCGGCCGGCGGGCGACGACGATGCCGCTGGTCTATCAGGCGTTCAACTGGTCGAGCGGCGTGTACGTGGGGGCCACGATGGGCTCCGAAATGACCGCCGCCGCCGCCGGCACGTTGGGCAAGGTCCGCCGCGATCCGATGGCGATGCTGCCCTTCTGCGGCTACAACATGGGCGACTACTTCCGCCATTGGATGAACATGCAGCGCAATCTCACGGAGACGCCGCGCATCTTCCACGTGAACTGGTTCCGCAAAGACGCCGAAGGGAAGTTCATCTGGCCGGGCTTTTCGGAAAACATGCGGGTCCTAAAATGGATCTGCGACCGCGTGCGCGCCGGCGGCCGGGCCAAGGAAACGCCGATCGGTTGGGTGCCGCGCTACAAGGATATCGATTGGACCGGCCTCGATTTCTCGGAGGAAAAATTCAACCAGCTGCAGGCCTTTGATCGCCCGGCATGGCGCAACGAGGTGCTCGGGCACGAGGAGCTCTTCATCGATCTGCATTCCCATCTGCCAAAAGAGATGATTTACGAGCGGGAACTGTTGATTTGCCGGATGTAAGGCCGGCGCACAGCCGACTTGCCGAAACATTTTCCCGGCGCATGGTCTCACGATCATGCGCCTTTTTGTTGTCCTGATGATCGCCCTTGAGGCGGCCCTGCCGGTCCGTGCGGCCGTGCCGCCGTTGATCGCGGATGCGATCCAGAAAGTTTTGGCCGATGCGAACCGGTGGGCCTTTACCCAGACGATCGTTGAAGAGAACGGGAAGGGCGAAGAGACCAAGCGCACCGTGGTGCGCTATGACCCGTCGAAGACCTACGCGGACCAATACGTCGTCCTCTCGGTCGACGGCAAATCGCCGAGCGAGAGCGACCGCAGCAAGTATCGCCGCCGCGGCGAGCGTCGGGGCGAACGGATGGAAAAAGCCGAAAGCGAAGGTCGCACGGATACCGTCGGCTCCCGCCAGTCGCTGGGCGAATTGATGGATCTGGATGGTGCAAGCCAAGCGGCCGAAGACCGGACGAGTGTGATGTTCGAAGTGCCGTTGCGGAAGGAAGGCAACAAGCGGTTGCCGCCGGAAAAGTTTCTCGTGCTGGCGCGGGTGAACAAGACCACGCGGGCGTTCGAGCGCGTCGAGGTGAAGCTGCGCGAGCCATTGCGGGCGGCGTTGGTGGTGAATATCAAATCGGGCGAAGGCTTGATTGAGTTCAAGAGCGTGGACCCGAAGTTCGCGCCCACGATTTCGCGTTTGGAAGGCACCGGAGCTTATTCGATTTTGTTCATACCCGGCGGCCGGAGCTATGAAGTGCGGCATACTGACTTCAAGCGGGTGAAGCCCTACGCCGAGCGCTTCGGCGTCCAGATCGGGACGATGCAGGCGATCGATTTCTGAGCGGCGACGGGGCCGTCTGAAAGGTGGCGCCCGTTGTCCGCAACGGGCTTTTTTGCGTCGGAATTCGGTGGGCCGGTGGCCCGAGAGGGTGAAGCGGGTCGCTCCGCGACATTTTCCGGGGTCAAGGAGCGGGCTCGACGCCGCGATCGATGTGGTTCTAGTTTCTGCCCGCGCGCACATCGTGGACCCGTAGCTCAGCTGGATAGAGCGCTTGGCTTCGAACCAAGAGGTCGGGGGTTCGAATCCCTCCGGGTCTACCACGCGGTTTCAGATTTTCCGTCGAACTCGACTTTTTATAAGCTAAAAACTATAAAAAGTTCGTTTCTCAAATTAGGTTACAAACAGCTAAGTTGGGTAAAAAATTACAACAAAAGACAACAATAACTACAACAAAAAGACAACCAAAAATGTTGTGATTTCCATGGGTTTTGTTTTTTTGGTTAAAAATGAGCGGCAAGAAGAAACCCAAATACCCGCGTGGATCCGGAATCTCCATTAGTTATTTGTCCGACCGCGTAAGTCCGTGGTACGTACAGTGGCGAAATCCTCAGCGCATAAGGAAGAATAGGGCGCACGCCACAAAAGAGCGCGCCGAAGCCCATGCTGCGGATTTGGCAGACAAGTTTCGCAAACTCGGCACGGCTGGTCTTGGAATAACTGACCAAGAAGTGCGCGATTGGCGTGCTCTTCGCGCGTTGGTAGGGGATGGGGTTTCGATCAAGGAGATCTATGAGGTCTGGGATAAGTATGGTAAACCCCGCAACAATCTATCCGTCAAAGACGCCATCGCAAAATTCGTTGTCGCGAAAAAAGCGGAGAACCCTGATGCAATTGCTGGCATGCAGCATCTTGTACCGATTTTGGATGCATTGCAGTTCAGCCTCGGTGCTGAGAAGCAGGTTGCGCAGGTTTTGACGGAGGATCTTGAGAAATTTTTCTCAAACCTTCCTCCAGACGTGAAGGCGACTTATTCACGCCAATCTTACCACAAAAAAACCAAGATGTTTTTTAAGTGGCTGCTCAATCGTGAATATATTAACACAACGCCAATGAAGGGCTTACTCATGCCCAAGCTAACTGCTAGGGATAAGGAGTCAAAGCCGATACTAAGTTCTGCCGAGTGCAAAAAATTACTCCACGCAAATTTGAAAATTCCCAAAGGCAAAGAGCTTGTTGGTAGGCTTGCTCTGGAGTGCTTCACGGGTATGCGCAGCAGCACCGCAGGAAGAATCGACAAGGATGCGATCAACTTGAATCTAAAAGTCATCACTGTCGATGCGAGCATCGATAAAAAGGGTAGAAGATACGAGA
Organism: Opitutus sp. GAS368; assembly: GCA_945882935.1. Taxonomy (GTDB): domain Bacteria; phylum Verrucomicrobiota; class Verrucomicrobiia; order Opitutales; family Opitutaceae; genus Tous-C4FEB. The sequence continues at coordinate 22,671 of CAMCWW010000045.1, read as the reverse complement.
TACTGGAGACGGTTGCTGAAAAAAACGTCTGGGAGTGGCTTAGTTTCTCCAATCCTCCGGATTGGTCAATGTCTCCAAGCGAATACGCAAAGTTGAAGTCTGAGGCTTTCATTCGCGCTGGAGTGAAGCATCCACACAACGTTATCCGACATACATTTACAACGCAGCATGTGACTCTTTACGGCGATGCGGGAAAAACGGCGCTCCTCCTTAATCATCATGGCAGTATTGCAGAATTAAAGGGGCATTACCTGCAAAGTTCTTTGGGCAAAGCTGAGACCTCGGCTTATTTTGCCATACTACCGCCAAATACCTAACCTTGAATGAATCGGTTGAGTAGTTTTATAACAATAATTAAGCTGCCAGTTTTAGCAGCTCGCTGCCAAGGATCCTCAGGGGACGTCCCTGTCCTTTTATGTAGCCGAGTCTGACCTTCTTTTGGATTGTGCATGGTTTCACCCGGCACAAGATAGCTCCTTCACGCGTCGTATATATTTTTTGTGGAATTATGTAATCAGGCGTCGCGGTGCATGTTGGTAATTTGTATGAATTAATTTTGTTGGTCATGTTTATTTCGTGTTTAATTAAGATTTCCCTAGTTGATTTAAACACAATAGACATTTTTAATTAAATGTCAAGTATATAATAAGTATCCAATGAAACTTTCTTGAATATATATTATATATGTATGCCTCAATCCAAAACATAAACCTGAAAAACTTTTAAAGAACAGCCCAACGATCCTAATCCCAAACCAAGATAATGACTTAAATCAATGCAGATCGATTACTAGCGTCACCAGTGAAGAGATTAGTTGTGACAACATTATGTTCTGGTCTTTAGTTTTTTACTTCACGACCAGGTTTCTTGTAAACAAAATCTTCTTTCTTCCATCGGTTAACGAGTGCCACATTGGTACCGGTAGCCGTGGCAATTTGTTCGGCGGTGCTGCCCTTTTGGTTCAACTCCTTCATTGTTTGCGCAAGCTCTGGGGTAACATAGAACCGACGTTTATTTGCAGTCGCTTGATTTGGATCTACCATTACAGATACCTTGGTAGATGTAAAACGCGCTAATTGGTCCTCGTAGTCCTTGTATGACGAAAAACCATATTTTTCGCAGACCGCGTTAAATTCACTCAAAAACGAGATATACCTATCGGCCAGTTTCTTCTTTTGGTCAAGGTCGGTTAAGAAACCCTGTAGCTGCTCTGGGATTTGATTCATGTAGCCATCGTAGACAATCGTGCATCATTGTCAAGTCAGAAGCGCGAGATGTAGATTTCTCGATATAATAAGTCCTGTGCATCACTTTTTCGATTTCTGCGCCATACTTATCAACAGAACACGTTGTCAGCGACACGTAAGATTTTCGGTTAGTACTGGAAACCCCACTGTCGCTGGTGGGGTTTTCTTTTGCCCGTAAGTGACGTTCAATGTCCCAGTGGGCTACTTAAAACCAATTCCTATAAATAATTACAGAAGCTCGAAAACCTTCACGCGTTGGAAGGTCATCCTCTCACAGTTCATTTCCTTGAGAAGGTTAATATCCCCACCTATGGGCTGGGCGTAAAGTGTGAGGCGGATGGCTTATCCCATCTAATAGCACGGCCCGCGAGGTAAGAAACAAGGCCAATTGAAAAAGTGATGGGCTTGACCGCTATTGTTTGACCAATCCATCGCAACGTTGTCTCGCAAGAGACGAAGAACACTCTGTCACAGGTTTTTACTTTGGTATGACTTTTCCTATATGGGTGTTTGGATCGTAGTAGATCCAGTGCCTCTCCCCCTCCCATTCCGTGAGAATGACGATTGATGCATACTTTATCCTGCAAGGGGTGAAGTGTGCATCCACCACAGCCCTTCCGTTAAAATAACTATTTAGTTTAAATTTTCACTTAAACCTAATTAAACATTTAACTTATAATACTTTAAAAAACAATTCGGTGATAAAACTAGCGGCGCACAATAACACAATATGCCACAATCTCGTGCATACACTTGTATCTAGATCTCCTAGACATCTACTCCGATTTGTTTAAATAAAGAACCCCCTACCTTATCCCAGATGCATTTGTTGTTACAAAATTGCACCCGGCATGTGATCAAAGGCCAGAAGGACTAATTTCCCACTCAATACGGCAAATAGCCTCTTCCTTTTTCTCTTCATATACTTCCTTCGACATACCAGTTTCGATTACCATTTTCTGCCAGTTTTCATTCCATATCTTAACATATCGTGGGAATGCCTCCACAAGAATCTGCTCTTCTTCAGCGGTCTGACCGAAAACTCCTGCCATCTGTTGAAGAAATTCATCAAAATTATCTTCATTCAAGGATACTAACATCCCCCATGAGAAATTATTGATAGATATGTCATCATCATACGTAGTCGTCTTACTCCAATCATAGTAGTACGACGAAAGCATTTCGCTTACTTGTTGTTCGACACAATATTTTATATCGCGGTATATCTCCTCATTACTTAGACGCTTTGTGGGCGTGTTACTTGTCGCTTCATTATTTATGTTTGTAATCATATTTGTCTTTCTCTTTTTTTACCGAGATTATCCCGGTTAAAGTTTAACTTATATTTTTGCATTAAGTGACATGGTTTATTGATGGACCAAAGTCGAAGTCGCAGATTCGTCTGGCCAAATGAAGAAGGGAACCAAGTTTCCTTCATCATCTAGTTCATCGGGCGGATCTATTGGGCATAGGTTCAATTTTTTGAGTTTGGCGATGCTTTTTTCCACGCGATCTACTTTAACTAAAAGCAGATCAGCTATATGCGCATCAGTTTGATTGCCTTTTTTACCGGTAAAAGCTTGGAGATAAGAAAGAACTATCTTATCCAAGCATGTCAACTGCCTCATCTTAAGCACCTTGCTCGGGATTATTATAAATTGTATGTTTGAACTCATATACGAGTATCATCGTTCAAAAAAATAAAATTGTCAATACATTATTTCATATAATCGACGATTTTCGTGTTTTCATTGATACATATATATTATAAATCATGAACACCAACCACGAACACATCGTCAGCCGCGCCGCTCAAAACCAACACCTATGGAAATTTAGCGGAGAGCTAACTCTCAAAACAGACTCATTTCTTGTTGCGATCAAAGAGTTTAAAAAACTCATTCGCCAAATCGCCAAATATCGAAGCGACGACGAAGCTGTCGTGGAGTACCTGCTCCATTTGATCCGAGATTCAAACGGAACCATAAATTTGAAGTTTGTGGCTTCGCTGCCACTTTCCAAAAAGACTGGTGATGAGATATTTATCCACGAGGCTGAATTGGACGTCGTGGTTCACTCGCTCTGGCATGGTGATGTCGTGCGCTTTGCAGCATACCAACTAGACTCCTTGGACAGCATTGCCGACCATCTTGGATTTCCAGCCAGTGGATCACTGCCAACGAAGATGATCGTGAGCCGTGGTATTATGACCGGCCATGCTGTTGCGGACGCCAGTTGCGCTCTCTGCGGTAAGTAGTGCGGTCGTAGTTACCACCCCTACGCGCCCCCCCCCCCCACACCCGTTTAGGTAGGCTTTCCGTGTCTTCTAGATATAGGATTTAGGCACGTACGCCTTTGCAACCTGAGCCGTCTGACACGCTAGTTCAAAATAGCTGTCGAAAAACTATACATATGGTTTACAGCAACTTGCACTATATCTCGCAGGAGTAAAGTAAGTTAAACTGTTGTGAGATAGGTACTACCACGCCACTAAAATTGACCCACGGTATTCGAAATGATCAGCCACCATTGCTGCACCAACTCCAACTTGTGCCATAATGGCGCGGATATCGACGTGCTTGTGTCCTGATTGTGATGACTTGGTTGGCGGTCGGTAATCTTAGCACCAAGAACGCCTTTTGAGCCGGTCGCAGAGTACCGCCAGCTAAGGAGCTGATTTCACCGAAGGGGCAGACTTTTGCTCTTCTTCCGCAAGACTAGTCTGGCCAAGGGCCGAGGGTTCTAGCAAAGACATAAGCTGTAGCGCATGGCTGCGAGTCAATCTATGCACAAACTCAGTATGCTGGATTCGCCAAATTGTGCCGGTAGCAAGACTGTGCAGTGCGGCGCTTGCTTTAATTTGATTTTTTTGGAACGACTTCCAGCCTACGTGCGCATTGCGCAAAGCCTCACTCACCCGAGCGTCCTCGGCCGCAACCTCGTAAATTCGATCGATCTCGGTCTCCCAATGCTGGGTGTTTGCCGAATACGAATTTTCGATACTGATGGTGTCTAGCGAAATTTCTAGGTTTTGCTGCAACAAGCGGTCCAAAGGGTGATTCTCTTGGAGCAATCCTAGCCCTCCTATTATGGGCATCCGGCTAAAAGTTTCCACGTCGATCAAGGTCGGACCGTCCGTCGCCGAGAATGCAATCCGAAGCGCTCGGCCTCGCTTCCATTGATCCACTTCACTCCACTCAATTGCACTAGGAATTGATTGTCCTAAAGCCACCTGCAATTTCCGACCGTCTTCTAAGTAAATCTGCATTACATCGTGGTACTCGGTGAATTCTACATTTTCGGACCAGATCCACTCCGAGGATCGCTCCTTGGTAGACCCAGTGTTTGAATGATTTTGGGGCGCGGTTTTTGTCTGGCAGCCCGAAAAAAGTAGAGCTGAAAGCAAGCAAAGCAGTCGAGCTTCGGTCATCACGCCCATCCCCAAACCTAAAAAGCGTAGGGTGGCACAGAAAAAGGAGGAAGACATCGTCTTTGTCGGAGTGAGCGGGTCCCGAAAACTGGACCAGGTGGAGTGTTAGTCTTCGGCTTGGGTTGATGTGCTGACTGCGCCCATGGGGAGGGAGGGACCGGCTTGGCGGTCCGTCCTGGAGCTTGCGCCCTTCCGACGGCACCTCCTGTGTTTCTCATAGGATTCGACTTCCCCGATTTCGCCGTAGTTCACTCGGAAAATGCACAATCGCCTCCCATTGAATCGATCATTGCTCAGGGAACTTACCAGATGTTGCTGGATCCTCTCCCGCCCTCCGGCATCTTCATCGTCTTGTAGAAAGGCCCCGATCATGAATCGGTCGCCATCTAAATCATGCGTATATTCGTCTCCAAGGACGCAACGGAAGTTCTCTTTTGCCCCTTCGTAAGACTCCTCCGCTATTCTTCTGCCGAGCGTGGACACTAACTCTGTCTTAGTACCCAAAATTCTGTCCCCCTGGGCATCGGTCAAAATGCATCCGAAAAAGAAACGTGGCGCAGCAACAAAGCGTGAATTCTTCGTGCCTTGGCAATATTTGCATTTCTTGAGCATCTTCAACCGTTTTACTTTAGCCCATTACTGCAAGAGTAACATCTTCGGAATGAGCTTGTAGTAGCGAAGTCGAAAACAGAGAGAGGGCTAAAACGCTATATTTAGATCCTTTCATTTTAAGTTATTTTATACACTATGCTAGTGAGCCAAGTGTTTAAACTAAACACGAACTAGAGCTTCTAAACTAATAACCTGCACCGGCTTTCTTAGGTTTTTGTACAACCTATCAGTAAATACATCGCACTGCTGAATCCTTTGCAATGTCCGGTTATCAGGAACGATCACCATCTGCAACTCGGTGCCGGGAGTCACTTGGAACCACGCATTCTCGCCGTCCTTCCGCCAGCGGGTATTGCGCTCATTGTAAACCAATCGCCACTCATGTTCCTCCAAGTAAGCCATTCGATTCAATCGAGCATACCCTGCCTCCCGTGCCTCTCGCGTTCCATCAAACGAATTTACAGATTTCGTTTCACCCTGCGATTTCTCGCTTTTTTGCATTTGCGCTTCCGGTGGATTTCTATCGGACACGATAGGACGCACTCGCTTATAAAAGTGCATCAACCGTCTGAACGCCGATAGAACGCCCTCGTCTTTCCTCGCGCCAGTCTTAACTAATGCATCTACCGACTTTGCCACCTCTTTGATATCCCGAACAACGTTACAACCCTTGGTGCCAAGCACATACTGCAAGGGCGAACCTCCTTCCTTCAAGATAAACTGTTTTGTGAAGCCCAATGCCAAGCGACCATATTTTAATCGATGATCAGCGCAGTCACCAAGGTCTACCTCGGTGAACGACAAACAGGGCAGATCGGAACCCAATTCCCAAATACCGCGCGTCTTGCGGGTCTTTTTCGAAATTCTCCGCCCAAGATATTCATCAGTGTACGGCGTCGCAAACAGTCCCTTTCCTACAGTTAGAGCTTCGTCGAGATAACGAAGATACTCCTCACGTTGAGTATTAGTAATATATTTGCGATAACTCGTTGAAGCCCCTTCTATGTTTTTACCCACCCACCGAAACACAAGTTTTTGAGAACGAGCCATAAATGAATTTCAGTTATTTATCTACAATTTTCATGGTTTCCGCTACTCTATGAAATTCCATTTCGTCTGGATGACGAACGCCGGTAAAGACAATACGATTTAGTAAATAACGATTTTCAATAACAACCATCGAAAGTTCAAGATTGAGGTCAGCACCCTCTGGACTCTTAATTACTTTATTGTACTTAAATCCATCTCGACCTGCAATCTTGGATGAGTTTCGCTTACGTACATCAAACTCCGCCCCCTTCAAAAAATCTACGATTGCTGATTCTAATTTCGACTGCGTAACTAAGTCGGTTGCGTTTACGTCAATTGAACCAGTCTTTGCTGCGTTCATTATTCGGAAGCTACCTTTGTCAGCAGGAACTACCTCCCAGCCATCGGGTAACGAGAATTTCCATGCGGGAAACCCATAATCCCAATTCCTTGTGAGCATTAAGGATCGCTGTTACGAATACCCGAAACTTTCAAACTTTTTACTTCCGCTAATATGTTTTCCCTTACAGGCAAATCCATTTTGATTTTGAATATCATAGAATTTGGTTTAAATGTTCGAAGAAATACATATAAAAACCTACCTTTATCACGAAATGGAGACCTATTTAAATTGTTCAAAAAGTAATCCGTATTGAAGCCACCATTAGACACAAATTGTTTGACCATAAGATTATCGTAAATCGAATCTTGCTCCTCAACATGCGAATACATTATTTTTACAAGATTTATCTGGGGAGTAAAACCCTTGGAAGATAAGTGGCTAGATGTTTTCTCCCCTATAACATACACTTCACCCGAATCAGCAACTAATCTTATATTGCGTTTAGGGAAATAAACGAACAAAAAACTATTCACCAATTTCACAGATTCAGCATTTCGAAAAAATACTGCAAATGACTCTCCGTCTTTGTATTTATTGGCATAATTGGCGCGACTTATTGCCTCATAAAACTGATTCTGATTTCCAATTTGTGCATCCCGTGAACCACTCGGGGACAAAATATGCAGAAAGTGAACTTCTTTTTTAGAAGCCAGATAAGACTCCTTTTCCTCCAAACTCATCCCAACACCCTTAAGCATTTTCTCGAAATACTCTGTAAAAAGCTTAACGTTTGAATTAAATTTCGCTTCAATTTCCACTGGGATTATATATTCCCCTTCAGCCTCTTTTGAGACGTAAGGGCCTGACTTTACTGAGACAGAGTAATCAATTGAACGGTCCAACATGGATTTCAACGACTCAACGATGTTTTTAACTGATTCTAACTCGTTTCTCTCATTAAGCTTCTGCTGCTTAAAATCATCAGCTGACTGAGCATGAAGAATTACCGCCGAAAACAACGATAAAACTAATATTATGTGTTGATATTTTTTATGCATAATTGAGGACTAAGTTTTCAAGTTTTAATTACAGTGTAACCCGTTATATCGATCATATCTTTAAGTTGGACATGGATTTTGATTAAATATTTCCCGATGCTTGACCCACCCTTAACAGTAGTGATATAATCGCCTTTAGCAGAAGATAATGAATGGGAAAACGATGCGTCAAGTTTAGAACTAAAAATTTGCACTTTTTTTCCAGTAGATTTCTCAACAATTGCAAAATCAGAGTTTTTGCCGCAAATCAATGACGCTATATCGTTATATAATGATTGCGCTTGGGAGGTTCGCAAATTATGCCCCATACTCATTTCCCAATACGAAAAAAATACAGGATAAACCTGCTTGCCGATGGACTTGTAATTCTTTATTTCGGCACCAGTTAATTCAAGCGAGCGGATGACGTCTGAGACGTACTTAATTAATATATCCGAATTGGAATTTGCGGTTACAATCACCTCAAGTGCTACCTCGAAAACATCACCACCAATATTCTTAACTGGCCCAGCTTTAATTTTATAGTCAAAACAATCCTGAGATATTTTAGTTACTACAGGAATTATGTCCGAGATCGCCCGTAATTCGTTCGACTCATTAAGTTGCTGCTGCTTGATATTGAAAACAAAATCGCTACCATTAAACTCAATTGAGTCAGTGCTAGAATTCTTGAAGGTGGAAATAAGTCCGCCGATTGAAAGGTTGACTCGAAAAACACAGTTATGCGAGCCATCCATCATCAGATTATCACTAACAGTCGAACATGATTTAATAATTCCTTGAGTTACGGTTGTTATCCCATCTGAGAGTAATTTATCGTTGATGACCTCGGTACGAGTAGAAACAAATGCGCCGTACGTCTGCATTATAGCATCCCGCAATGCTTGTTCTTTTGCTATTTGCGAGGTCTTTCCAGCGCCGCCCACCGTAAGCCAGACATCATGTCTAGATGCTTCAGGCGAATCGGATACCGCTACATTTGAATTTTTTGTTTGCGAGGCGCAACCAAATAGCAGAAGCATAAAAATAACATAAAAGTTATTTTTATAAAAAAAAGCAATTTGTGATTTTAAATTTAACATAAACTTCCACATATATAAAGTCCGTAGATTGCTTTTATATTTTTAAGGCTCTTGATTTAAGGTGAAGTCTATTCGCTCCAATACACGCGTGGCAACAAGGCGTGAATTTTTAACGCCTGGCCGATATTTCCATTTTTTCACTGCGATTAACGCACTATTATTAAAAAATGAATTAGTGCTAAACTTTACTAATGGATCTTGAACATTTCCTTCTTCATCAACTATGAAATCAATAATAACGTGGCCGAAAATACCTTGGCGCCGCATTTCAAAGGGATAATGTGCCCTTTGTTGATTTTTGATCTTTGGAGGTGTACTAAGTGTTTGAACCTCAAATATCACATGTTCCGTTCTATCGTAACCAGCAAGGAGTATGGATACAAAAAGAGGAATTAAAATCAATATTTTTACGATTTGCGTCATGATAATGATTAAAATTTTATCAAAACCGATTGGATTAAAGATCTCCAATGTTTGTCTTATCCAGCACACTTTCAAGCTTAACATCAAGCGCGTTAAGTTTATCAAGTCGCTGACGAAGCGCATTAGGTTGAGTCAACTCCGGCGTTTTCAAATTCAACTCTTCGCGAACTTGTTTCCAAAAAAGAAGTTTCTTGCTACCTATGCCTCTTTCTACACACAACTCGTCGTATTTTTTAATAATTTCCCGGTAAAAAACCGCCTCCTGAAGCAGTCTTTTTTCAGACCCAAACTTTTCTTTGATATTTATAAAATATTTCACCGAGAAAAATCCACCGATGAATAGCACAAAAGTACCAACAGTTTGAATCAACTGAACAATAATTTCTTTTTCCATAAATTATAATATTTTTTAACAATATTCGTCATTTTATATAAATATTTTTAACGAAATTGGATTTTAAAATCCCGTAAAAGATATTTTAATGATTCAATGAAAACACAGTTGAATTTTATTTATCTGAAATTCTTAACGCTAGAACAGTCCTGTACATTAATTCATTGGCTTTAAATTCTGATTTTAAAATATTGGCCTGACTTATTATAGCCATTGACCGTATTTTGATGATCGATGAGCGAACACGTTCAGTTGATTTATTTTTTTCCGAGGCGCTTGCTTGTCTGACAGTTGTGATTTCCTTCAACGATTCCTCAGAACTTACTTCAGTTTTCAGGAACTGAGATATTGCTCGCATCGCCTTTGAATGCGCGATAGCTTTTGCACTATTTATCGAATCTATACCTCCATCTGCGCATGGCACTTCACTAATTGCAAATAGGTAGGAATTCCCGGATTTTGTCTCTGCTACGCATATAGCGGAATCTGAACTTAAATCACTGTTTTCCAATAGCTTGATCAACTCAGCCTTTTCTTTTTGAAATACAACTATTGGATTTTCAGCACCATAAAGCGGAACCCAATAAAAAAATGAGATTAAAATTATCGTTAATCTCATTTGCATAATCCCACTATGAATTTCCTTAAGAGACAATTGTCCCGTTGTTTTAACCTAGCTAGGCAGCAAGTATAATTCTTTAAAATTCGGTTTTAGCTTTTTTAACTTCTGCTTTATTCTCTCCACCAGAAGCACCACCCATCTTACCAGATGATGGTGTGTTTTTACCACCGTCCTTCATTGCCTGACCCACCTTACCAGCCAAAGCCAAGGACTTGGTACTGACTCCCAGCACAACGCTGATAGTACCTCCGTTACCCTTCGGTGAACGCTTAGTCTCTAATGTAATAACCCCAGCCAGAATGGCATCTGATCTCGATGACAATTGCTCGAGACGAACCTGCACATCGGTTTTGGATACTTCTACACTTGGATCGCTTTTCTCGCCAACGCCCGAACTCAAACGTTTGGTTTTTTTGGATATGTTGGTGACCGATTCTTCCGACTTAATCTTCTCGGACATGAATTTCGATATCGCTGCTTTGGCTCTAAGTTCAGCATCTTTTGTTCCTTGCCGAATCTCATCCGCATCGTTTAAGTCATAGGTTCCAGTTCCTTTACCAAACACCCTCCACCCTCCATCAGGTAGCAGTTCAATACTAACACCGTCCGGGGTTTCCAGTTCTTCTTGCACTTCTGGCGTTGATGCCGCGTTTTTTAAATCAGCTTTCTCTTTAGCTGATGAATCTTGAGCATTCAAAGATATTGATCCGAGAACGATAAGTAAAACACTGAGTAATTTAGTTTTCATAATTGCAGGTTGGTTTCACGACCCGAATAATCTTTTGTTAATTGTTGGGGTTCAAATGTTAATACTGGGGACGATATTCCGTATTTTTAATTGAATCGAGATTAAATTATCTAATTCGAGCCGTTTCGGTGTGAATTTCTCAGAACAACCTCTTGGTTCAATCTTTAATTCTCAAAATCACTTAAATCTTGAGCAAACCCGCCATTGCGGCTGGTTGGTGGTGGCGGTGGTTTGGGTAAAATAAGTCATTTTCCCGAAACCGGCCAAGTTCGGTCCTGTTTTTTCAACCCCCAATTTTAGCAACCTAATGGTTGCTCAAGGCAAAATGACTGAATTTGCCCGGTTTACATTGACTAGCGTGTGACAAGTGTCACACATCTGTGTCCATGGAAGCAATCGCACTGATTCGTTGTTCGACCCATCACCAAGTGGATGGAACCTCGTTGGAGAACCAAACCAAGCGTATCACGGCATATTGCGAAGCCGAGGACATGAAGCTGGTGCGCATCTACGAAGAGGCTGGCATCAGCGGATTGACCAACCTGAGCCGCCGCGACGCACTCAACGCTGCTCTGGATGAGGTTTGCCGCAGAAAGTGCTCTTTGGTCATTCTGAGTTTATCCAGGCTTTCCCGCAGCTTGCGTGACTCGTTGGCCATTCTTGAGCGAGTGGAGAAGGCTGGCGGTACTGTGATTTCACTTACCGAGAAAATTGATTCACGCAGCGCCAGCGGAAAGCTGGTGACCAACATGATGATGCTGCTTCACAACTTTGAGGTCATGCAGCTGCGCGAGCGTGTAACCTCAAGCATGTCGATGTTGCGCCAAAATCAAAAACGCATCAGCCGCTTTGCCCCCTACGGCTACGACTTCGCCGCCAACCGTGAAGACCTAATTGAGAATCAAGTTGAAAGAGCGGTCATTCAACGAATCAAAGAGATGCGAGCTGCTGGTTCATCTTTGTGGTCAATTGCAGCTGCTCTGGATGGCACCCCAACCAAAACCGGAGCCAAATGGAGTGCTACGGTGATCCGTGGGATCCTCATCCGCGAATCTAAACTAGCACTCGCAGCATGACCGCCAAAGCGACAGACAAGTTGGCTGCGGCTGCGGTTAAAATAAGTGCCGACGAGCTTCGGGGTGGTGGACCCAAAACGGAGTTTCTCCAGTTTCGAGTTTCGAAGAAAGAAAAGGAATCAATCCAACAAGCAGCTGCGAGTTTGGATCTGCAAGTGAGCGAGTACCTCCTTCGGCTGCATGAGTTGGTACAGGAGAAATTAAAAAAAGACTGAGGTGGGGGAGTGCTTGATTCTGTTGGTTAAATTAACAACAAATTTACAACTAAAATTTATTAGCTGGTAAAACAAGAACCCCTCCGGGTCTACCACGCCGTAGTTTTGCGCCGCAGGCGGGCGAGTCAGCGGAGCCGCCTCGCGAGTGCTGGATCAAACTGGCTGCCGGCCTTTTCCGGATGGCAAATGATCGGGCGGTAAGGGCCTTTACTTGGACTCCGGCCAGGGGTCGCGGGCGAGGATTTGGGCGGCGAGGCGGTGGGCGCTGTGCAGGCCGTCTTCGTGGAAGCCGTGGCGCTGCCAAGCCCCGGCGTAAAACGTCTCGGTGGTGCCGAGAGCGGCTTGGTTGAGCGCAGGGAGTTCGGCTTGGGCGGCGGTCGCGGCGAGGCTGAAGAGCGGGTGGTCGTAGGCGATGCGCTGCAGGACCTTTGCAGGGTCGATCGACTCGGGGCGGTTAATGGTAACGAAGTAGTTTTCGCGGTCTGAAACGCCCTGGAGTTTGTTCATCCAGTAATGCGTGGCGGTGGAGACCGGAGACAAACCCACGGGCGGGACGCTCGGGCTACTTTCGGACATGGGCGAGACGCCCATGCCACTTTTTTCGGAGGCGATTTCGTAATTCCAGGCGGACCAGGCGAGGCGGGTGCGGGGCATCACCGACGCGTCGGTGTGCAGCGTGGCGGTGTTGGGCTGGTAGTGGAACGCGGAGAGGAGGCGGTGTTCGGCGTCGGTGGGGTTTTGGAGGAGCCGGAGCGCTTGATCGCCGTGGCAGGCGAGGATCACTTTTTCAAACGGGTGGGCGGTGCCGGAGCTCGTCGTAACCGTGACGCCGCGGGGCGTGCGGATGACCCCGCGGGCGGCGGAGTTGAGGCGGATTTTATCGGCGAAAGGTGCGGTGAGCGGGGCGATGTAGCTCTTGGCGCCGCCCTCGACGGTCCACCATTGGTGCTGGGTGCTGAGGCCGAGGAAGCCGTGGTTGTGGAAAAAGCGGAGGAGGGCGGCGGCAGGGAAGGCCAACATCTTTTCCGGCGGCGTGCTCCACACGGCGGAGCTCATCGGCACGAGGTAGAGGTCGAAGAAATCGGTGCCGTAGCCGCGGCGTTTCACATAGTCACCGAGCGTTTCGGTGAAAACGGGCGAGGCCGGATCGGCAAGGGCGGCGACGGCCTCTTGGTTAAAGCGGTTGATCGCAAACAGCATCCGGTAAAAGCGCGGCCGGAAGAGATTTTTGCGCTGGGCAAACAGGTGGTTGAGCGAGGAGCCGCAGAATTCGAGTCCGCTATCGCCGTGGCGCACGCTGAACGACATGTCGGTCTTCTTCGTGGCGACGCCGAGCTCGCGGAAGAGTCGGGTGAGGAGCGGATAAGTCGCGTGGTTAAACACCATGAAGCCGGTGTCGATGGGCACGGCGCGCCCGGTGCCGGGCTCTCGGGCGGTGACGGTGTTGGTGTGGCCACCAATGTAGTCGGCAGCCTCAAACAGCGTGAGGTCGAAGTCGCGTTGCAAAAAGTGAGCGCAGCCAAGACCGGCGATGCCGGTGCCGATGATGGCGAGACGAGGTTGGGGCATGGTAACGAGCGGGTGGAGCGAACGTGAGCGTGGAGTGGATACGAACGACGCCGGTGGTTGGATGGGTGGCGGCGGCAGGAAGACAAAAAGCAAAACCCGAAGCGGTGAAGCTTCGGGTTTGAAGAGAACGTAGCCGGTCGGGCTTAGGCCGAAGGGGGCTGATGGCCGGGCGGCGGGGTCGGCTGCGCGGCGTTCAGGCCGTGGGCCTCTTCGCTGAGATCCTTCCGAATGGCGGGGCCTTCGGCCTTCTTCGGGACGACGACATTGGACGCGGTGGCGGTGGCAACAGCCATCGCGGTCGCGACGGGCACGATGCGACGGAGGGAAGAGTAATCGTTGGCCCCGGCTTGGTTGGCGGCGCGTTCGGCGCTGGCGGCTGCGACGGAGGCGTGGTGATCGGCGTGGGCGCCCTCGTCGAGAATCGACTGGGGCACGGGCTTGAGACCCCAGATGAGGCCCGTCCACGACATCATTTTCAGGCCGTAGTAGGTGGGATCAATTTCCCACCAATAGAATCCGTTGCGGGTGCAGCTCTGGAAGCGGTGGTGGTTGTTGTGCCAGCCCTCGCCGAGGGTGATGAGAGTGAGGATAAAGCTGTTGCGGGAATCGTCGTCGGTCTTGAAGCGACGTTTGCCCATGAGGTGGGCCATCGAGTTGATGCAAGCGGTGCCGTGGAAGAGGACGGTGGTGCTGATGAAGAAACCCCAGACGAGCAGTTGCGGGCCGTTGGTCCCGAGGCCGGGGGCGTAGGTCTCGAGGGCGACACCCGTTATGAAGATAGAAGTCGCGAAGAGAATCGGGACGACGAGGTCGAAGCGGTTGAGCCAGACGAGCTCGGGGAATTTCGCGAGGTCTTTGATCTTGGAGTAGTCGGTCGGGAAATTCCGGCGGCTGGTGATCCAGCCGATGTGCGACCAAACAAAGCCGTGGACGTGGGGCGAGTGGGCGTCCTCGGGATCGTCCGAGTGCTGGTGGTGGTGGCGGTGATGGTAGGCCCACCAGAGGGATCCGCGTTGCACGGTGGTGCCGGCCCAGAGGGCGAGAAAGAACTGGCCGGCGCGCGAGGTGCTGTAGGTCTTGTGCGAAAAGTAGCGGTGGTGGATGCCGGTGACGGCGAACATGCGGACGAAGTAAAGCGCGACGGCGGTCCACACGGCGAAGGGGCTCCAGCCGACCCAGATCACCGCAAAACAGGCGAGGTGAAGGACGACGAACGGCATGACGCGGACCAAGTCGACGCGGTCGGGTTCGGTGCGCATTTTTTCGGCGCCGTCCGGGCAGTGGTCGGAATCGATCCACTGCGTGAGGGCGGTGGTGATTCGGCGGAGGAGGCTAGGGCGTAGTGCGGAGATGGACTCTGGCATAAAAAATTTGCGTCAAGCGAACGAAGCGAAGGCGGGAGTCGCAAGCCGCGTTTTCAAAAATACGGCAAAATTATTCCGAATTGAAATTCGAACGGAGTGGCCCGTGAAAATCCCGCGATGGGAATCGGCGCGGTTGTTACACGGGCGGCCGGGCCGCGACGGAACTGCCGGCGCGACTGAAGCGGTGGTTGACGGCGCGACTTTGATCGGGCGTGAGCATCGGCAGCGGCGGGAGCGTGTCGGTTTTGGCGGTGGCGAGTTGCGTCCGGCAGAGGGCGCGAAAGGTGTCCCAACGCTCGGCCAGAAAGAGCTCGGCTTGGGCGCGGCGGTCTGGCCGCGTGGCGATGTCGGGGGCGAGCGTGATGGGCGCGGAGCGGGCCGTCTGGCGGAGCAGGCTGCGCCACTCGGTGAGGAGCCGATCCACATCACCGCGGCCGGCGAATTCCTGGGCATCGACGACGAGGCGCGGGGACTCATGGGCTGCGATGATGGCGGAGACGACCTCGCTGCCGCCAAAGCCATAGCCCGGCGGGAGGCCCTCGTGGAGGTAGCCCTCGATGGTCGCGCGGCGATAGGTGCGCTCGCAGATGGCGGCGAGGCGACCGAGGCGGCGCGGGTTGGTGCCGGTGAAGCGGTCCGCGGAGAAGAGATTGGCGCAGTCGAACAGCAGGGCGTCGAGCGGGTAGCGCCGGTCCTCGAGCGCGGCGGCGAGGGCGAGACCCTCGGGGCCGAGGTAGCACGCCACGATGGCGCCGCGGGCGGTGAGTTGAAGTTCGCGGTCGAGGACGCCGGCGCGTTGCCAGTGCCAGAGCG
Source organism: Opitutus sp. GAS368 (assembly GCA_945882935.1). Classification (GTDB taxonomy): domain Bacteria; phylum Verrucomicrobiota; class Verrucomicrobiia; order Opitutales; family Opitutaceae; genus Tous-C4FEB. Next base: position 6,646 of record CAMCWW010000045.1, on the reverse strand, counting down.
GGGTGGGTTGGATGGAGAACGAAAGACACTCGGCGCGATGCAGACAGGTGAGGCAGCCAGGAAACGGATCGCGTTCACGGCGGACGAGTCGGGCGCGGCCGGTATCGGTGCGGTGGTGACACGGCAGCTCGGTGCCGGACGGAAGCGCGGAGGTTTTTTCGGCACCGAAGACGACGGGGGTGTCGGTGAAGAAACGTTGCGCGCTGGCCGCGGCCAGAGCGGCGGTGGGGGCGCCGGGAAAAAGTTGGCGGAGAAAAAATGCCCACGGGAGAGGCGCAGCGCGTTTGAGGCGGAGCGGGGCCGCGCGGCGGAGTCGGGGCGTCGAGCTGCTCGCGAGCACGTAGCCGAATTCATCGAGCCCGCGGCGACCGGCGCGTCCGACCATCTGGAGCAGATCGTGGGGCGGGATCTCGTGCTCGATCGGACCGAGGTTGAAATGCGAGGCGGTGATGAGGACGGAGCGGAGCGAGAAATTGATCCCGGCGCTGAGGCCGAGGGTGGCGAAGACGGCGCGGAGCTGCCCAGCCTTCGCCAGGGGCTCGATCAGGCCGGCGCGTTGAGCGTAGGCGAGGCCGCTGTGGTGGAATGCGACGCGTTGGCGGAGGAGTTTGGTGAGGGCGGGGCCGGCGAGTTGCTCCTGCTCGGGGGTGAGCGCGAGGGGTGCGGCGAGCGGAACCTCCCGGGCGAACTGGCGCGCGAGTCGTTCGGCGTCGTGGCGATGCGGGGCGAAAATGAGCACGGGGCCCAAGCCCTCGCGCAGCGCGCCCACGATGCGGCGCGACCAAAAGCCCTCGATGGTGCGGGGAAGACCCGCGATCAAGTCGTCCACTTCGACTTCTTCGAGCGGCACGGGGCGTTCTTTATGGGAGACGACTTCGACGGTGCGGCCCAAGCGGCGGAGCCAAATGGCGACATCGGCGGGATTGGCGACGGCACCGGAGAGCAGGAGCAGTTGGAGCCCGGGGGGCGCAGCGAGCAGGGCGCCCTCGTAGTGGTTGCCGCGGGCGGAGTCGGCGAGCCAGTGGTATTCGTCGACGACGAGCAGTTGAAACGGCGGCAAATCGTCGGCCCGGGGTGCGAGCGGGTTGGGGGCGGCGATTTGGCTTTGGACGGCTTCGAGGGTCGCGACGATCAAGGGGGCGGCCGGATCGATGGTGACGTCGCCTGTGATAATACCCACGCGCCAGCCGCGGGCGCGCCATTCGGCGTATTTGTCGTTGGCGAGAGCGCGGGTGGGGACGGTGAAAAGGGCGCGGCGGGAAAAGTTGGTCTGCTCGATCCAGCGTTCGAAAACGTAGGTTTTTCCGGCCCCGGTGGGTGCGTCGATGACGACATCGCGGCCGGCATCAAGGGCGCGGATGGCATCAGCCTGCCAGCGGTCCGGCAGGACAAGTTTTTGAAGTCCGGCGAAGGCGTCGGTCAGCACAGTGAAGGACGCTGTTCGGCGCGGGCCGGCGGTCAAATCCCGGACGCGCTTCGCGGTTTTGCGGCCGTTTTGAAACGGGCAGTGAGGGAACATTTCCCCTTGGATTGGCTCCGATTGGTAACGTGGCGGACCGCTGGCAATCTGTAACTTTTCGGCGGTCCCGGGGTTTTCGCTCTAGCAAATTCAATTTTCAGGTCCCATGTTCTTCCGTTCGTCAGATACCACACCAAACCAATGATAGCTGCCTTGATCGTGATTACACTCTTAACCGCCCTCGTGGCCACCGAGCCCGACACGCCCGCACCGGGCCGGGCTCCGGAGCCGGACCCCCTTTGCCCGTTGGGGAAAAAATAGACGGAGAGCGGGCGGAGAAGTTTAATCTACCGGGGTCGCCGGGCGATTTGAAATGGTGCGGGCCGGTCGCCTGATTGGGCGGGCCGCGTGCTTTCGGGCACTGCCTTGCCGTCGGCTCTGCCACATTTCCTTCGAGCGCTCGGTGGGCGCAATTACCGCGTCTAGTTTGCGGGATTTGCCGAGGCTCGCGCGCGAGTCCGGCAGGCGTGGGCGGCTCAATTGTGACGAACAAATGACAGGATGGTAACGATCAGGTGACGGAAAGGATGGGGGCTTGACGGTGAATTTTGACTGCGGGCACGGTCGGTCTTATGACCTTGTTCCGCACCTTGATCCTACTCGCGCTGACCAGCGTGTTTGCCCACTCCGCCTCCGCCCAATCCGTCGCCACGGGCACGGTGGTCGGTCGCGTGACCGATGATTCCTCCCGGCTCGCTCTTGGCGGCGCACGGGTGAGCGTCGCCGGGACGGCGCTCGAAACGTTCGCCGACCGGAGCGGTGACTACACGCTCCTCAATGTGCCGGCAGGCGCGCAGACGTTGGAGTTTTCCTACGTCGGTTATCCCGATGCCTCGCAATCGGTCTCCGTCGCCCCCACCGGGGCCACGGCGGTCAACTATGCGTTCGGCTCGAAAACGGTGAAGCTCGATGCGTTCGTCATCTCGGGCAGCGCGGTGGGCTCCGCCCGCGCGATCAACCAGCAGCGTGCCGCTGAAACCCTCACCAGTATCGTCGCATCCGACGACATCGGCCGCTTTCCCGATCAAAATGCCGCGGAATCGATCCAGCGCATTCCCGGGGTCGCGCTGTATCGCGATCAAGGCGAAGGCCGCTTCATCGTCGTCCGCGGTATCCGCCCGGATCTGAACACCGTCCAACTCAATGGCGTGAGCATCGCCACGCCGGATCGGGGCAACCGCACGCTTCCGCTCGACGTGCTTCCTTCCGATGCGCTTGGGGCGATCGAGGTGGCGAAAGTCGCCACGCCGGACAAAGAGATGGACGGTCTCGGCGGCCGGGTTGATCTCAAGACCCGCAGCGCCTTCGACCTGAAAGAGCGTCAACTTCAGTTCTCCGCGCAGGGCCAATACAACGACCTTCGCGACCGCCTCAGCAGCAAATTCAACGGCACCTTCGCCGACGTGTTGAACGACGGAAAGATCGGCATCATCTTTTCGCCCACTTGGCAGGATCGCCGCATGGGTTCGGATAATTTCGAGGTCGGCGGACCTTGGTCGCTGCGCCCTGTGCCCGGCACCACGACGGGCCAGACCGCGTTTTTCAACAACGACATGAACTACCGCGCCTACGATCTCACCCGCCTGCGCTACGGCGCCAACGGTGCGATCGAGTTCAAGCCCGACCGCGAATCGCTCTTCTACGTGCGTGGCCTCTACTCGAAATTCAAAGACAGCGAAATCCGTCAGATCACCACGATCCCGTTCTCCGAGGGCACGCTGACGGCCCTGACGCCGGTGAGCGCCACCGTCACCGGCGTGCGCCGCGAGGCCAAACAGCTCCGCGTCCGGGCCAAAGAGCAGGATGTTTACAGCTTCAGCGCCGGCGGCGAAGTGACGCGCGGCAACTGGAAATACGACGGCCGCGCCGCTTACAGCGAGGGCAAGGAACTTCGCCCCGAGGCCGCCACCATCTTCCGTAAATCTGCCCGAGGCACGGATTGGACTTACTCCTTCGCGAAGGGGATTTATGAACCGGTGATCACTCAGACCGGCGGTACCTCGATCAGCGATCCCGCTTCGTTCACCGAATTCAATCGCCTCCGCACCGCCCCCGCGAGCGGTTCCGAGACGGAATATAACGTCGGTGGCAACGCCCGCCACGACTTCACCTTGGCCGGCGCTAGGCCCGCCTTCGTGAAATTTGGTGCCCAATTTCGGACCAAGGAAAAAATTCAGGAGGTCGAGCAGTTTAATTTCGCCCAGCTTCCAAGCTACACCTTTGCCTCGCTGGCCGAGCCCCAGACGGCGGACGATTACTCGTATCTCACCGGCCCACGCCTGAGCGCGGCGAAATTCACGTCGGCGTTCATCGACAACCAAAGCGCGTTCACCCGCACCCGCGACGTCGTTTCGAGCTCGCAGGCCGACTGGACCACCAACGAAGACGTGCTCGCGCTCTACGGCATGGGTGGGGTCACCGTTGACCGTATGAATTTTTCTCTCGGCGCCCGCTATGAGCGCACGGAGTTCGAGACGCGCGGCAACCAGATCAAGACCACCGGCTCCGCTATCGCGGTCACGCCGGCCAGCGTCAGCCGGTCCTACGATAACTTCCTGCCCGGCCTCTATCTCACCTACAACCTCTCCAAAAAGACCGTCCTGCGCGCTGCCTGGAGCAACACCTTCGGCCGGCCCACGTATTCGCAGACCTCGCTCTCGCGCAACGTGAGCGACGACAGCCGTCTCGTCACCGAGTCCAACCCCGGTTTGAAGCCGCTCACCTCGATGAACTACGATGCGTCGATCGAACACTACTTCTCGTCCCTCGGCTCGATTTCCGCCGCCGTGTTTCGTAAGGACATCAAGAATTTCACCTATCAGCAGACCACCCCCGGAGCCGACCCCGCGACTGGCTACGGTCTCAGCACCTTTGTGAACGGTCCCAAGGGCGAGATCACCGGCCTCGAACTCGCCTACCAGCAACAGTTCAACCGGCTGCCCGCGCCCTTCGACGGTCTTGGCTTCCTCGCCAATTACACCGCGACCTCCTCCTCCGGGACGTTCCCCAATCGGCCCGGCGAAAAACTGCCGTTCATCGGCCAATCGAAGCGCATCGGTAACCTCGCGCTCACCTACGAGAAAAAGGGCCTGTTCCTCCGTGCCGCCGTCAACTTCCGCACCCCTCGGCTCCGCGAAGACGAGCCTCTCGGTTCGAATGCCTTTGAAGACCGTTACGTCGACAATTTCACGCAGCTCGACCTCACGGGTAGCTACAAATTTAGCCGCCAATGGGAGGTCTTCGGCGAAATCCTCAACGTGACCAACGAGCCCTTCCGCGTGCGCTTTGGCGAGAACGCCAGCCGCTTCGTTCAGTTTGAGGAATACGGCGCCACGGCCAACTTCGGCCTGCGCTGGAAGCTCTAATCCCAACGTCCCTTAATTTCTAGACGTTTGTCATTGCGAGGTGCGCGAAGCGCGCCGCGGCGATCCAGTTGGATTGCTTCGTCGCGGCGCTTCTCGCAATGACAGGCTGTTTATCAATGGACGTCGGTATGAGGTTGGTCCTTGGTCGCACGGGCGTGTCTCGCCCATGTTGATGCCCCGCGGGCTCGACATCCGAGGCAGATTTCAAACTGCCTTCCACCGATGAAAATCGCCCGCCTCCTCTCGCTCTGCTCGCTGCTCGTCGCCGGCTGCGCTGACCGCATCTTGCCCGATCCTGACGCCACCAACGTGGCGGTGAGGCCCCGCGTCGTGACCACGGCGCTCGCCCATGACACCGATGATCCCGCGATCTGGATCAACCGTGCCGACCCGGCGAGAAGCCTCGTCGTCGGCACCGACAAAGATACCGCCGGCGGACTCTACGCTTTCGATCTCGCGGGCAAAATCGTGCGCCAGACGCCGACCCTGAAACGCCCCAACAACGTCGATATTCTCACCGGCATGATGCTCGGGGGAAAGCCCGTCGACATCGCCGTCACGACGGAGCGCGAAGAACAGCGCCTGCGCGTTTTCAGCCTGCCCGATCTCGCGCTGCTGGACAAAGGCGACCTCGTCGTCTTCGACGGTGACCGCACGCGCGGCCCGATGGGAGTGGCACTCTATCGTCGCCCCGGCGACGGCGCGGTGTTTGCGATCGTCGGCGGGAAAAGTGGTCCGGCCGACGGCTATTTGTGGCAATACCGGTTCGAAGACGACGGCACCGGCAAAGTGAAGATGACCAAGGTCCGCGCCTTCGGTCGTTACAGCGGGAAGAAAGAAATCGAAGCCATCGCGGTCGATGCCGAGCTGGGTTATGTCTATTGCAGCGACGAACAATTTGGCCTGCGCAAATACCGCGCCGACCCTGCGGCGCCCGATGCGGCGGAGGAACTCGCGCTCTTTGGTACCACGGGTTTTGCGAGCGACCATGAAGGTATTTCGATCTATCCGCAGGCGGGCGGGCAGGGCTATATTCTCGTTTCGAATCAACAGGCCGACTCCTTCCGAATTTTCCCAAGGGCGGGGACACCGGGGAAGCCGCACGACCATCCGCTCTTGGCGAGCGTGCGGGTGAGCAGCCGGGAGAGCGACGGCAGCGAAGTCACGTCCGAGGCGCTCCCCGGATTTCCGGGCGGACTCTTCGTGGCGATGAGCACGGACCGCACGTTTCACTACTACGCGTGGGCCGACCTCGCCGCCGCCGCGAAGTTGAAGTGAGGGCTTTCGTCGAACGGTAGCTCTAGGCGGGATCGCGCTCGGCGCCGAACGCCGAGTCTGCGGGCCGGAATGCGTGGGAGCTCACGCCCAAAGGCAAATCGCCGCGCTGGGTCTTTTATTAGCGGTGAATTTCACCGGTTTGTAGCCGGTCAACACCCGTTTCCATTTGCACGCCCGCACGGCGGGGCCTAACTCCGGTTCATATCCGATTCCGCCGCTATGAACTTTGCCACCCTCCTCAAGACCCTCGTCATCCTCGCCGTGCTTTTTGTCATGCTCTACGTGGGCATGAACAACACGCACGAGATCAACTTCTTCTTCCCCATCGCCGGCACCACGGCGAAAAAGCCGATCTACGAATCGGCCGCGCTCATCTTTTTTGGCATCTTTGCCATCGGCGTGCTCGCCGGCACCATGATGCATGGGGGCGGCAAGGGCGGTGCCGCCAAGAAGAGCAGCAGCGACCGGAAGGATAAGTAAGCCG
>CAMCWW010000044.1:0-29735 GCA_945882935.1 Opitutus sp. GAS368 | reverse complement strand
CTCCCATGGGTAAATCTGGGCCAGCACCCCAACGCTCAGGTGCTCGGCAATTTTTCCGCCCGTTCCCATCGTCATCGCGCTTCGTGCCATGACTCCTATCCCTCACTTCTCGGCGACGAACGTCAATCACTAAGTGAACAGTATTGGGGTTAATCCCGATAAGTCACAATCGAAAGCCACCCGATAAATGCCAATGGGAGGAGCGCCACCGGCGGCAGCCAGCGAATCGAGAACGATATCCGCCAGTACGGCGAAGACGTATGAATAGGGCGGTTCATCACAAAAAGCTAAACCAAGCGTGCGACCGGCAATGAGATCGCGGGCGGGAAGCGAAAGTGTGGCAAATACTGGTGGGTCGGATTGGCCCGGCCTGCGCAATTATGGTGTGTTTGGGGCCCGTCAGGCTGGCAAAATCACGGACCGGATGAAAGGCGCCGGTCCGTGAAACAAGTTACTTGGAGGGAGCGTAGCTAAACTCAGGCCGGAAGCGAAGGACGTTGCGTTGCATGGAGCTGATGTTGTCCCCGATTTTCTGGGCGTAGGCTTTGTAGCCCGCTTCCCCCATGGAGGCACGGAAGCCTCGGCCCGCCTCAAGGTCGATGAGGGAGTCATACTCGGCGAATACGTGATATTCATATCCATCGCCGCCAAAGGTGACCCGGGCGACGGTGAGGCTCTTGGCCTTGCCGATCTTTTTGTGGGTATCGCTCCCTTCCCTTAAGGCAGCGAGAAAATCGGTGACCTTGCCCGGTTTTACGCTGTATACCGTGCCTATGGCATACGCGCTAGGAGCATACTGCGGCGCGGTTGTCCAAGTTAAGTCTTCCTCGACACTGCTGATCTTGCTCGCGGTGGCGCCGCCGACTTTGTTGAGGCGGGAGGCTCGGGCTTGACGCGACGATTCGTCGCCCTGCTGCTGGAGCCAAGTGGTCTCGCCCATGAGCGCGATGCCGGAGAATGGCACAACGTAATAGAGCATTGGCGGTCCCGTCATGCTGGTCCAAGCACTGCGCGTGATCGGCGCCTTGTTGGCCTGGTAGATTCCGGCAATATCGCGCTGGGCGGCGTAGAGGTCAGCGGCAGACTCGGCCGGGACTTCAGTTTGATACAGCCGCAACATGCGGGGCGGGTTGTCCGCGGCGACGGCGGTCAGTGCGAGGGCGAGGAACAGCGATGCTTTTTTCATAGGGTTGGGATGATGACTAATCTTGTTTTACGAGCCTTGACTACGGAAACAAAGCGGTGGGTGCAGGGAGACGAACCCGGAGGTGGCTGAAAGGCGATGCGATCAGCAGCTCCGCGACGGCTCCATTTTTTAGGGGTGGGGTGCTGGATTCCAGCGTCAACAAGCATTAGATAAAATGATAAATTAGAAAAGCGAATCTAATTTTACTGGTGATCGCTGTTGAGGTAACTTCGGTAAGCTCAAACTGGAGGACCCGTTCGGATCGTATCCCTTATTATCCTTCAATCTAATGCAGCGGCATCCGTTCTAAATCGATCCACAGCCACCATGACCAGGTGCGACCCGCCGGGAGTTCGATCAGGCCCTGCCGCAGGTTGAGCGAGTTCTGCAGGCCCACGATCGGCTCGGAACTGAGGTAACCGTCGCGCGGCCGGCCCCACGCGTTGAACTGGACCAGCGGCTCAGCGGGCAGCGACTCCGCGTGGTCGCTCAAGCGCACCGCCAGGCCGACGGGGGCGGATGGCACGGCGGATTCGGGCACAGCAGGGCCCGGTGGCTTTTGTCTGCCGCTCATTCGTGGCCGGGCCCTGAGGTCCCGGCTCGATCTCGATCCACCGGAAATCAAGAAATTAGGCTCAGAGAGTCCGATCGACGGGCGACCGGACTCACCTGAGGAAATCCGTCGGCTCACCACTCCATCGTGACGGTCGTGACGTAGCTCCGCGGTTCGACCCGGCGCGGCCACGTGTAGCTGTTGCCTTGGTCGGAGTCGTTGTCGAAGAGGTTGTTCACGTTGAGCTGGGCCGTGAAGTGATGGTTGAACAGCTTCTTTCGGTAGCTGATGAACGGGTTCATGAGGACGTAGCTCTCGGTGCGGATCTTGGGAAGCACGGTGACTCCATTGACGAGAGCCGGGTTGCGGATTTTCCCCAGCGCGTAGCGGAACGCAGCGCCGACGGCCAGGCCCTTGAATTTGCCTTCGGTGAAGCTGTAGCGCGTGGTCAGGGCGGCGGTCTCCCGGCGGATGGTGGAAATGTTGCCCTCGGCCGTATCGAGTTCGAGTTGGGTAATGCTGGTAGCGGCGTCGGGCTCGAGGCCTTGGGCGGTTGCTGCGGCACGGGCGGCCGCGAGGTAGGGGCGCACGAGCGGGAACAAGCGGCCGAACTTCACGTAGTTGACCGAATAGGTGGCGAGCATGGTCCACTGACGCGTGAGGTTAGTCTGCACTTCAAACTCCCAACCTTCGGTCGCTTGATCGCGGTAGTCAGCGCCGCTCAGGAGACGGCCGCCCACGGGGAGCAGCGCGTTGAGCTCATTCTGCGATTGGACGCTGAGGCCGACACCGTTATTTTCCGCCGTCGTGTTGAAACGGGTGAGGGTGGCGTTGAGCCGGTCGTCCAAGAAATTGAAACGCAGGCTGGTCTCGATGCCTTCGCCGGTGCGCGGAAGGCGGGGTCGACCGGTGAGTTCAAAGCTCGCGCTGTCGGTGTAAAGGGCGGACTCGAAGTAACCGCCGCTGAGCTAAAGCCACGGGAGCAGGCGGAAGACGCCGCCGTAGGATTGATTGGTGGTGTAGGCGCGGTTGAACCGCTCGTAGGGCACGTTGTAGCCGGAGGCGTCAAGGATCGACTGACCGCTCAGATCGACGAGGCGGGTTTCGCCCGTGGCGGCGAACCTGACGGGTAGGCGGGAGCGGTTTTGCCGGAAGTAGTCGCGACTGAAACCGGCGGTGGTGCGAAGGCGCCCGGAGAAGAACGCGCCGAGCGAGGTGAGATTTGCCGAGCCGAGCGTGTTATTGAAGCGGGTCTGGTTGGTGCCTTGGCGGAAGAAGGTAGTAATGCCGGGATCGAAGGGGACGCTGAGGGTGGCGTCGCCGTTGCCGCCCGAAACGTAGTAGACGGGGTGGACGAGATTGTTGGCGTAAGTGGCGGCGACACCGGTGATGCCGCGGCGGGCAATTTCCTTCTGGTCCATCGCGAAACCGAATGTGTCGGTGTAGTTCTTCTCGTCGCGGTAGATCCCGCCGGCGACAGTGCGCAGCGAGGAATTCCAGAACGGCAGCTTGGTGTCGTGGACGAGCGACGTGCGCCAGCTCGTGGACTTGTTACCGTCGGTGGCAAAGGTAGGCGTGTGGGTAACGAAATATTGCTCGAAGCGCGGATTGGGAATCGTGGCGTTGGGGGTGGTGGGATGAGGGAGGACGCGGTTCACATCGATGAAGATCGCGCGGACATTTTCGCCGAGCGCGCCGGCACTGGAGTGGGTTTGCAGCCGTGTCGTGTCGTCGACCTGGGCATTGTGACCGACGAGGAGGCGCAGGTTTTGGCCCAGACGGTGAGTAACCTCGATGTTGTAGGCGTGAAATTTCGTGTCGTGGCGGTTGTCGGGACCGCCCCAATCCATGCCATAGGGAAAGATGCTGAGGGAGGCGGGGATCAGCGGGTGGTTGAGGGGATTACCGGGGTCGGCGACCACAGTCGTGCGCGGCAGATAGGAGCTGCGATAGGTCGTGGTGGCAGTGGACTGCATGTCGTAAAACGTGCCGGCGATCTTGAGGAAGACGCGGGTGTTGCCCGGAGCGGCGATGCGGCGCGTGCCGATGCCGTTGGGCTGCACGCCGGCGAGGTTGGGGTTGCCGTCGGCCTCATTCGTGGCGGAGCTGCGGACGTAGGCCAAGCTTAGGTCGCTGATGCGGAGGGCGGCGATGTGATTGCGCGTCGTGCCGCGTTCGTAGTTCAGATCGACGCGGGTTTTTCCGTTTTGGAACGGCTCCCAGCTCAGGGCGCCGGCGAAACCACGGAATTCTAAACCGCCGCGCTGGCGGTCTTGTTCGGTCTCGGAATTGAGGGCGTTGAAGCGCAGACCGAGGCGGGGAGCGAGCTTCTGGTTCACGTCGACCGAGTAGCGCTGCGTGCCGAATGAGTCCATCCGCACCGTGCCGGTGGCGCGGTTGCGAAAGGTGGCGCGCTTGGTCGAGACATTGATGACGCCGGCGGGGTCAACGTCGCCGTAGGCGAGGCCGCCGGGACCGCGCGAGATTTCGATACGCTCCGTGTTGTAGGTGTCGGCGGGCAGGAACCACGGGAAACCGTCGCGCAGCTGGCGGATCGAAGGGATGCCGCGGAAACTAATTTGATTGCCGGAGCGGATGTTGACGGGCGCGCCGATGGTGCCCGAGTCGTTATAGATGTTTTCCGCGCCGATGGCGAAATCAACCGCGCCGAAAAAATCGTTGAGCGCGAGATCGCGCAGAAAGTCGGAGTTGAAGACTGAGATCGAGTTGGGGAGGTTGGCGAGTTTCTCGTTGGTGCGCGTGCCGGCGAGAGCGGAGGAAGCGGCGTAGCCCTTGTCGTTGTCACTGTTGACCGTAAAGGGCGAGAGGACGATGGCCTCTTCGACTTTGGTCGCACTGGCGCTGGCGGCGGCGGAGGTTGGTGCAACAGTTGGTGCAACTTGGGCGAAGGTCGGGGTCAAAACTGCTGCGGAGAGCAACAGGCTAAGACAGGGGATGAGTCTCATAGTAGGTGGGGTAGTCGGTGGTCGACGTCTGATCAGTCACGAGAGCTCCATGAGGCTGACCAGCTATCGGCGAGGGTGACAATGCACCGTTGCTAACTGATAGGGGACTGGATTTCCAGGGGGATTGGGTTTTGCAGAGCGTCGATTGCTTGACCCACGCTCACATCTTCACCGTGAGCGAGAGGCTGAACTTGATCGGCTCCTTCAGGCCAAATGCGACCGGATAGGCTTCGCGCGCAGGCGACCTGTAATCGCCGCCGCGCGGACGTTGCGCAGTGACCGCCGCGCCGCCGTTTTGACCGGCGTAGATGATGCTTCGGTCGTTGAGCAGATTGCTGATGACAAGATTCGCCTGCAGGGGCCGGTTCCACAGCTTCCAGCTGTAGCCCAGCGTAGCCGTCGCGGTGTAGTCGCCCTTCGGCGTGTAAACAGGTGTCGTGCCATCGCGATCCGGATCGTCAATCGCCGTGGCCGGATTCGCGGGATTTACGATCGTGTCGGCCCCGCGGTAAGCCACGATCTCCTTGGCGCGATACTGCACGCCACCGCCGAAACGCAGACCTTTGATGCGGCCGCTTTGGAATGTGTAGTCGGCGAAAAACTTCACCGTCGGCTGTTCTTGCTGGAGGACTTTGCCCGTGCGCAGATTTTTGAGACTGGTGAAAATCGTGTTATAGGCATTGGCCACACCCGGCGCGTCGGCCGACTGCTGGTCGGCCGGGATCGTGGGGTTCACCGAGGCGACGTTGTCCACGTCGATCTGCACGCCAGCGTCCTGCGCGACGAGCCTGAGATTGGCCGTATTGGCAGCGACGTAGGCGCGCGTGAGCGGCGAGAAGTCAGTGCTGTAAACTTTCGGCAGGCCCGCGTTGGCTGTCATCCGGAGGCCTTTAATCGGGTTAGCGGTGATTTCGATTTCGTAGCCTTCAGCGAGTCGTTTCTGCACATCGAAAGTGCCGCGCGACGTGGGGACGCTGCGGTTGTTGAGCGAGGTCGTGCTGCCGATGGGCATCGCCTGCCAGATCGCATTGAAGGGAAATCCGCTGATCGTGAAGGAATTGTTGGTCTCCTCGCTTCTGTAGTGGGTGAGATTCACGCTGAGCCTCCGCTGGAGGAAGCCGAAACGCAGGCCGTAGTCCCAGCTCTCGGAAACGTTGGGCGGGATGAGTGCGCCGCCGAGCAGGAGATTGTAGGCGCGCTGCGGGTTGAACGATTCGCCGTAATTCACCGAGGGGCTGATCCAGTCGTTGAGATGAAAAACGGAGCCCACGGATTTCGTCGTCACATAGCCCTGGAGATTCGGCGCATTATAATCGTCCTGGAAGCGGTATTGGGTGTAACGCGGATCGCGCGTGCCGCTGATGCGCGGGCGCGTCACGGCCGGGATCGCCGCGAGCGGATTGCCGGCGGCGTCGAGCGGCCGGTAGGTGAAGGATGCGTAGTCGCCCGGCGCCTTCGGTTTGAAGAGTGGGTTGAGCGGATCGCGATCGGTCGGGTAGTCGCCGGTGACCGCCATCTGCTGGCTGCCGGTGTCATAGAAATCGCGGCGCACGGCCCCGATGAGCACAAGCTTGTTGCGCCAGAATTTCGCGTTCAACGCGGCGAGGCCGTAGGTGTAGTTGGAGTCGTTGATCGTCTCCGAATCGAAGCGCGTGTGGTCGATGACCCAGCGCGGTTTCACCATCTCGGTGATGCCGGTGTTGGGGTTGTGATAAGGCAACGTGCGCTGCGAGAGATCGGTGATGGGGCGGCTCGACTCATTCCAATAACGGCGGACCTTGATATTAGCGGTAGTGCCGTTGATCCACGCGAGGGTATTCGTGCCCTGCGCGAGGCTGAGCCACTGGTAGGAAAGCGTGTAGTGATTTTGGTTGATACCGCCGGAGACGTTGAAGGTGTAATTTCCGAAGCGCGTATCTTTTTTATATGCAAGCGCGATGCGGGCATTTTGATAGTCGTATTGCCGGTAGCCGCGGAAGTAATTGGCGTCACCATAGGTCTCGAGAAAGTGCTTGTTGGGCGCGCCGTTTGGCAGCGTCCGGTTGATGTCGATATAGGTCGCGCCAGAACCGCGGTTCTGCTCGCCGTTCACGAAATTGGAGTTCTTGTTGAGGTCGCCCGCGACCTCGAAAAAGAAATCGCCGAGCTGCTGGTTGATGGTGAGCTGCACGTCGCGAAAACGGGAGACGAGCAGCGGACCATCGGCGTTAAGCGAGAAGCGGTCGGAGGGGCGGCGGAAACCGGAGCCCGCCTCAGCGAGGTCGAACCGGTTGTCGGGCACATTCAGCGCCTCAAGGAGGTTCGCGCCGGACGTGTTGAAGCTCACATTGCCGGCATTGATGTAGGTGAAGCCGCCGATGGGGGTGGTGGGATTAGCACCGCCCCCGAGGGTGATCGGATCGTTTTGATAACTGGCGATGCCGTCGAAGCCGTTATAGGGATCGTAAACGTTGTAGTTCGCCCCGCGGCGCGATACGCCGGCGGCCTGGAGGGCATTGAGTGTAGCCGTGCTCGCGCTGTTAAGCGCGGCGGCGGCGGCGAACGTGGTCTTGCCGTCCCAACCGAGCAGCTGGTCTGAAAGATTATTAATGGATTTATTGAACTCACGGTCGAAGGCCTCGGCCTCAAGCCGGATTTCCGTATTCCGAAACGGCTTATAGGTGCTCGTAAGAAAGAGGCCTTTGCGTTTTTCAAACTCCTTCAACCGCCAACCGTCGCCGTCCTGCCAAAGCGCCGCGGCCCGCAGCGCGATCTTGGCGTTGAGCCGCTGGTTGAAGTCGACGGTCGCGCGCTTGGCGCTCCACGAGCCGACGGTGACGCGCACCTCCTGAAACGAGCGGTCCGTGCGCGCACGCTTCGACGACGAGGAGCTCACGCCACCGACCGATCCGTTGCCGAAGAGGATCGAGTTGGCGCCGCGGCCGAAATCGTAGCGCTCGAGGTCAAAACTGTCGCTGTCGCTGTTCACCGGAAAAAAATTCCGCTGCGGCTGACCCGCCGCCACGCCGCGCACCGAAAAGCGCGTGGTGAACGTGAAGAAATTATTCGCGCCCGTGTCCGCCTGATAGGTCGAGCTCGGCGTCCACTCCTGCGCGCCCATCAAATCGGTGATGTTTAGCGCCTCGATGAACTCGCGCGTGATCACGGAATACGAAGCCGGTGTGTCGCGCAGGTCCGTCGCGAGGCGTCCGCCCGCGAGCGAGCTCGATGCGGCGAACCCGGTGTCCTTGTCGGTGTTCACCGTAAATGGCGACAATTGCACCGCCTCGCCTGGCACAGTCACCGCCTGCACCTCGGCCGGTTTAGCCGCCGGCGCGACTTGGCCCGTCGACGTGAGGGCTGCGAGCCAGCAGCCGCCCACGGCCCAAAGCGGGGCGAGGAACTTACGACGAACAGAAAGGGTGGGATTAAAATTCACAGGCTTAGGGGTTAGGAGTGCGGGTTACTGATGGGGGACAAGATTTTCAGGGCGATCGGGTCTGGGAGGGATTTTACTGATAGGGAACTGGTCGCATTCCGCGAGGGAGAGGGGTTGGAGGGGCGGCTTATTTTTTCACTTGGTCCCAGCCCTCGGCTTTTACGATGGCTTCGAGGGTGGCGCGGGGAGCGAAGGTGGTGGGGACGATAGCGCTCTTGCCGAGGTAGTGGAGGGCGCGGACGACGGATTGAACCTCGCCTTTCTTGGCGGTACGATCGGCGGAGGGGAGGGCTTTGATCGACGCGGCGTAGGTCGTGGCGCTGGCTTCGACTTGGGCGTGCGTGGCGGCTTCGTCCTCGTAGACGAGGGATTCGGCGAGGCGGAGCATCTGGGCGGTGCCGGCGAGTTTCGCGGCGTCGGCGCGGAGGGTGGCGGCGATGGTCTGGCGTTTGGCGGCGGTGGCTTCGGCGGTAAGGACGCCGTCGGTGCCGCCTTCGATGGAGCGAGGGGGGAGCGGGCGATACCAAATGTTGCGGAAGCGAACGGGATTGCCGTGGTCCTGGAGCTTGAGCGGGCCTTTTTCGGGGAAGGCGACGGGGAGCGAGCGCCGCAGGTGGCCGCCGGGGCCTTCGAGGGGCGTGGCGTCTTGGAGGAGGACGCCGTTACAGAAGACGGTCAGGTGGCCGGGGTCGATGACTTTGCCGTCTTTGAGAATGGGGCGGCGGAAGACGATGTCGTAGACTTGGAATTCGCCGGGGGCGCGGAGGGCGTTGGCCATGGGCGGATTGATGCCATAGACGGAGCCGGCAAAGCCGTCGGCGTAGGTGGGGTTGTTGTAGTTGTCGAGGACCTGTACTTCGGCGCGGCCCAAAAGGAAGATGCCGCTGTTGCCGCGGCCTTGGCTGGCGCCCTGGACGGCTTTGGGCGCGGCCCATTCGACGTGGAGCTGGCAGTCGCCGAACTGCTCCTTGGTGCGGATGTACCCGGATTTCGGAACGCACTCGAGGGCCCCGTCGCGGACGACCCATTTAGTGGGCGTGGCGGCTTCGCCGGGCTTGGGGTCGGACTCCCATTTGGCGAGGGAGGCGGCGGTGCCGTCGAAGAGGACGATGGCGTCGGACGGTGGCTGGCCGGGCTGGGAGGCGGTGCTGAAGGTGCCGGGCTCGACCCGCGGGGGTTGCGGGCGGTTTTGGTCATGGATGGCCCACGGGTGGTGGGCGTCGGGGGCGTCGCCGTAGAAGGGCGAGCCGGTGGACGGGGCAGCGACGCCGAGCGAGGCGAACAGCGACGCGGAGCCGAGGGCGAGGAGGGCGGGGCGGAGTTTCATGGGGGCGGAAGGAACTGAGGGTGACGGTGCGGGCGCGGAGGCGCGGGCGTTCGAGGCGAGGCAAGCTGGCAAACGCGGTCTGGCAAATCGTAATTGGGCGCGCGCGGTGAGAGGGTCGCCGGAAGCATTTTTACCGACTCATGAAATCACGTCCGAATACTCTGTGGATCGTCACGAGGGAGTGGCGGGCGCAGGCGGGCGGTTATGCGGGCGATCCGAATGCGCGGACCCGCACCTCGACGCGCTGGCGGCAGTGAGGCCGTCATTGTTGATCGGGTACTAGATTTTCAGGGGGATCGGGTCTGGGAGGGGTTTGCGAGCAGCAGGGCGTCGATGACGGCCGCGCCCCTCATTTTCCGGCGGGCTTAAGTTTGGCTAGTAAAAAGGCCGTGGGCGATTCGTGCTTAATGTCTTTGGCTCCGCGGTAATGGACTTCCGCGGAGACGCCATTGGCGGCGCAGTGTTCGGCGAGCTTCACGCCGAAGTTGGCCGTGTGGGTCGGGTCCTTCTGGTCCTGGCCGATGGCGGGCGGGGCACCGAAGGTCATGTAGACCGCGGGGTCGTCGGAACTCACCAGGGCATACGGCGAATACTCGGCGATGAGCGGGAGGATTTTCTCCCGGGCCGCAAGGAACTCCGCGAAGGCGCCGAGGCCGAAGGCGTGGCCGCCGTAGGTGCTGTTCGGGGTCCACGCCTTCATTTGGGCGGGGTCGAGCGTTGTCTGCGGTCCTGTGACGGCGGCGCAGGTCAGGCGGGTGGATTCGCGGGCGATGGGGTCTGCCGATTTTGGATCGGCGAGGTCGTCATGGAAAGCCAACCAGAGGCTCGAGCAGGCGCCCGCGGATCCGCCGGCGGCACCGACGCGGGTCTGGTCGAGGTTCCACTCGGCGGCCTTGCTGCGCACAAACTGCAGGGCGCGGGCGGCGTCATGCAAGGGCGCCTTCACGGCCGGCGAGGTGTCGACCGCGGGGTCGCGCTTGATCAGGCGATAGTTGATGGAGACGACGGAGATGCCCGCCTTGAGCAGAGCGTCGACATCAGCGAACTTCTCGGCGCGCTCCTTGCTGCCGCCGACCCAGCCG
This sequence comes from Opitutus sp. GAS368, assembly GCA_945882935.1. GTDB lineage: Bacteria > Verrucomicrobiota > Verrucomicrobiia > Opitutales > Opitutaceae > Tous-C4FEB. The sequence continues at coordinate 19,203 of CAMCWW010000044.1, read as the reverse complement.
CCGCCGTGAATGATAAAGACGAGAGGTGTCGGTGTGGCTGATTCGGCTTTCCAGAAGTCGAGCACTTGGCGTTCGTGGTCGCCGTAGCGCACGTTCGTCGCGGTAGGCTTGGGCAATTTGGCTGAATAGGCGTCGCCCATGGGCACAGTGGCCTTGGCCTTCTTGGTTGGAGATTTGGGCTTGGGAGCGTCTTGGGCGCCGAGCGAGACGGCGCAGGCGAGTGCGAGGATAGTGAGAAAGCGCATGGACTTGGATTGGTCTTAGTTGCCGGCCTTGACGAACTCTTCTTTCGAGCGGCGTCCGTCCTTATCTGGATCGAAGCGGACGAAGCGGGCCGGGGCATCGGCTTTATCGGCAATGTGCGGAATGAACTCCTCCTTGCTCAGGAAGCCGCCCTTATCCTTGTCCGATGACACAAACATCTTCGGACGGTCGGGGGTGGATTTGGACTTCGTTGCGGTCTTCGGCCCTGCTTTGACTGCGCCAGCGACGAATTTGGCGCGGGCCGGGCTGGCGGGTAGGGTCTTGGCCCAGGCGAGGGCCCCGGCGGTGAGTTCTGTCACCGATACGGGACTGGATTTTTAGGGGGATCCGGTCCAAGAGGGGTTTACTGATACCAGCGCCGTTTGGTTTTTAGACTTTCCGTCGTAGGCAGCCTGCTTGCAGGCGCTCGGTGCGTCCGCAAGCGGACGGGCTACAAAAGTCCAAATCTCATGTGACGTCGGTATGATAGGGGACTTTAACTCAGCGCCTTTCCAACCTGAACCTTTTTTAGCCCTAAGCAAAATGCGCCAAAACCCAGCAAAATACGGCTCCCCCTTTGTATCGGCTCCGGCTTGAGCGCAACCCTAGTCGATCGGAATCCGGTAGACGAACGCATCCGACGTCCAATCACGCGACTCACCCTGCGAATGTTGAAACAGACGACTCATATGCAGCACGATCTCACCGCTGCTCCGGTCCTCCACGGCCGAAAAATTCGATAGCGCCAGGTCGGGGCTGTCACCGGGCTGACGATCGTCGACCATCCGCACCGACTCCTGCCGCAGTAAACCGGTTCTTCGATCAACTTCACCCACCACAAACGGGTATCGCGGCCGATTGCCGACGGGATTTTCCGGCGTCAGATTACCGAGCCAGAAGATCCGGCCGGTGGAATGCATGACGAGTTGTGAGCAGGAGGCCGGCGAAAAAAAACTCGCGCCACTCACATAAGTCCAGGGAACAGGCGTGGTCCAGGTTCGGCCGCGGTCGCTCGAATACGCGGCCCAGCGTCGGCCGGGAAGCTCCGGCTTCTTGTCGTTCGATCCGCGCAAGACCATCAGCAAACGCCCGTCCTCCAGTTGCGCCAGCGTGGGTTCATCCATGCCGCGGGTTGAGAGCTTTGGATCGGCTTTCACCAATTGGGAAAGCTCCCATTCCAGATGCCGCCCATCTGCCGCCCAACGCCCATGCAGCACCGCGGCATCCGTGTAGGTGTAACCACCGCCCGGATTGTAATAGTTTCCGTCCGGTCCTGCGGGCGTGATGATGACCGGCAGCAGAAGGGTCCCGTCCGCCAAAAACAGCGGCACTGAAGCCGTGTCTCCAATCATGAAGCAGGTTTGGCCGGTCTTGACGCCCGGCAAGGGATGGCTGGGGGAAAACTCTGCGCCGCGATGAATGATTTGCTCGTCGAGATACCATGTCAGCCCGCCATCCGTGGAAGCGCTGTAGAATACCACCCACTGTCGCATCCCCTCCAGCGGTTCGTCCGTGGGCAGCACTCCTTCAATTCGGAACCGAAGAAACCGGCCGGTGTGCGGATCCAAGCAGGCGCCGCGCAACATCCGGCGCAACTTGCCCTGCGGTCGAATTTCCTCGGTGCGAACTTCCCCACCCGCCGTCCAAGTTTGGCCGTTGTCTTGAGAATAGCGGAAAAACGCGACATCAGTCGTATCGGAACGCGACATCAATTGGTGCATCGAGATGAGATCGAGACCGCTGGGTCGAGTGTAATAACTGCTCGCGAGCACGGCGACGCCGGGCTTCGGCGATTTCAAGAACACTTCGCGTCGGATTTCCCCCGCCGCGGCCGCCGCCGACGCCAACCACCAGAAAGCCAGCATCAGCCCACCGAGGCCCCGCAGGAGCCGCCGGACAGACGGGAAAGGTAGCGACGGAGCGGCCGACAGCGTGGCGCGGTAGATCGTAGCAAAGTCGCGGCCAGCCGGTGGAGGCGGAGCCGGTGGAGGCGCGGGCGGGGTGGAGTCAGGCATGACGGCGGTGGGCTATGGCGGAGGCGCGATCCGAGGGAGCGTTTGGGTGGAAGATGGGTTCACCGGTAGCTCTCATGACAAGAGAGTGGCCCGAACCTGTCATCGGGACGACGATTATTTTGAAGGGCGCAGCAATGGATCATCGCCGCGGTGAGTCAGCGACCTGCTTTGGTAGAATCCCGAGGAAACGGTAATTCCAAGCCTGCGGAGGGAATGGCGGTGTTTCGACGGCGGTAATTTAGACCGTGGTCAAAATTAGGCTTTGTTGGCGACGAGGCTGCGGCGGTGAAGGCAAGTCGGTCGATGAAGCGACCGGCAGTCCGGCCGGAGACGTTGAAGTTTAAAACTCAACCGGGGCTTGCGGGTGCACACGGGAACGGGCGAGCCCGTCAGTTCCGGACGGCGGTGGCGCGGGCTTGGGCGGCGGCGACGGCTTCGGCGGTGACGGAGTAGCGGTAGATGAAAATCGCCGCGAGGCCGGCGAGCACCACCGTCCCTCCGGAGAACACGATGCGCATGGCGAAGAACGTGCCCTCGCTCTGCGCGGCTTTGAGGGCCGTTTCCCAGCCCACGAAATGGAGCACGACGTTGGCCAAGAGGATGGAGCCGGTGAGCGCGAGTTTCAGCGCCCAGCTCAGGACCGAGTTGAACATGCCCTCCCGGCGTTGGCCGCTCTCGGCGGCGTCGAGGTCGCAGATATCGGCCGTCATCGAGGGCACGAGCACCATGACCGCGACAAGACCCGGCCCCATCAACGCCGAGGGGAGCAGCAACCACCAACCCGCGCCGGGCGCGTAGCAGAACCATTTGGCCACGCCGCCGACCGCGATCGTGAGCGTGCAGAGGAGGAAGGTATGCTTTTTTCCGATGCGGCGCGACAGGCGAACGATCAGCGGAACGGCGAGGATCCCGCAGCCTTGAAAGGCGGTGCCATACCAACCCTTCATGCCGGCGCCGACGCCCATGTCGCCGCCGTTGACGTAAAACACGTTTAGGTAAAACCCGGTCGTATCGATGACCAGGAAGCTCATGTAGATGAAAATCTGCGCGAGGACCAACCGCCGGAAATCGGGCTGGCTCATGGTGATTTTCCAACTTTGCCAAATCGACGTCTTGGGCCGGGCCTGCCGCGTGACGGGCCGGGGGCGCTCCGGCGTGCGCCACGCGGTGATGAAGCCCAGGATCGCGATCGTGCCGCCGATGAGCGGCGCGCAGAAACGGCCGCCGACCACGAGATCGCCGGCCCCGGCTTCGCGGACCCACTTGAGCAACCATTGGTTCACGACGCCGGAGGCTTTGTGCAAAATGGATTTGGTGCCCATGAGCTTCGTGCGCTCGTGGTAGTTGGTCACCAACTCGAGTCCGAGCGCGCCGTAGGGCACGATCAGAATACTGTAGGCCACGGACATCGCCGCGCAGCCGCCGAGCAGCCACCAGAAATAAAACATCGTCGATTGGCCGGCGGGGAAAAACCAGATCGCTGTGGCGATAGCCGCGCACAGGAGCGAGCCGACGAGAATGAACGGACGCCGCCGGCCCCAGCGGGATTCGAGCCGGTCGCTCCAGTTGCCGATGAACGGGTCGAGAAAAACGTCGATCAACCGCGGCAAGGACAAGGCGAGACCCACGAGCAGGAGCGGGACGCCGAGCGTGATGTTGAAGACAGCATTGGCGAGTTGGTTGATCGAGTTGATCGCCAAGTTCTCGGCTGGCGCCGACGCGCTGTAGGCCAAGCGGGTGCCGAGGGGCAAGGGACACTCGGGCGCGGTCGTTGCGCTCGGAGCAGGCGACGGGGTCGGTGGGACGGGAGTGGACATCACAAGGTAGAGGACGCGGGCAGGTCGGCGGCGAGGAGATCGGAGGGTCGGATTTTTTAACCGCTAATCTTCGCTAATTTTTCGGAGGCGGAGCGGTTGGGCGGAGGTTGAAGGCTTCGCCTAATCGGAAAAGCGCGGGGCAGAAGGCGGAAATCTGGAATCGAGAATCTGGGATTTCGGAGGAGATCGCCGGAGATTTTTCGGCAGGCGGGGGCTTACCGTTCTAGGTCGAAGGTGAGGACGAATTCGCGGCCGGCTTGGCGACCGTAGTTGCGCGGGGCGCCGTTGGCGAAGGTGCGGGTCACAAACACGCGCTCGGTGTTGAAGACATTGTTCACGTTGAGCTGCACGCGGCAGGAGGAGTTCGCGAAGGCGCGGAAGCGGTAGTTGGCCATGAGGCCGGTGAGGAGGTAGCGCTCAGAATAATAGGGTTTGTCGCGGTCGGTGCGGGTGCGGCCCTTGGCGTCGATTTTGTTGGGGAAGCCGATGACGCTGGGGGCGCGGTAACGGAAATTCGCCGACGTGGTCACGCCTTTGAGGCGGCCGACGGTGAAGCTGCGGGTGACGACGAGATTGGAGCGCCACGTTTGGGAATTACCGCCGGGGTTGCCGAGGCTGGCTTGGATGTCGTCGAGGGGGCCTTGAATGAGCTGGGTGTGGGCGGCTTCGACGCTGCGGGTGGGGTCGTAGGTAGCGGTGGCCCAGCCGCCGCCGATGGCACGCCAGGTGGGGAGCTTGGCTTCGAGGTAATCATACCAGGGCTGGGTGGAGATGTCGTCGATCTTGGTCTGGGTGCGACCGGCGTTGGCGAAGATGCGCCAGTTGCGGGTGGGGTTGAAGGTCGCCTCGATCTCGACGCCTTTGCTGTTGCGATCGCCGGGGAGGCGGAAGTCGGCGATGAGCGGGTTGCGCGCGGGGAGGAAGAGCGGGTTGATCGCGTAGGCTGGATCGTTGAGGTAAAGACGCTGCTCGAAATCGATCAGATTTTGGCGGAGGCCGGAGTCGGCGAGGGTGGTGTTGCGGTTGAGGGAATTGAAAAAATTCACCTTGAAGTTAAGGCGGTCATCCAAGAGTCGGACGCGCACGGAGTATTCGTGAGACTCGCCGTAGTTGGGTTCGACGACGGTGCCGGTGACATCGCGGACGGTGGCGACTTCGTTGAGGGAGGCGTTGCGCGAGTAGTCGTAGCCGAATGCGAGCCAGCGGGCGAGGCGTGGGGGGCGGACGATGAAGCCGTAGTTCCAGCGCGTGGCGGCGCGGTAGGGGGTCCAGACGGAGGCGGGTTCTTTTTCGCGGAAATCGGCGTAGGCACGGAAGCCGGTGCCGAGGGGATTTTGGGGCGTGATTGGACCATCGGTGAGGATGGGTTGGAAGGCGCCGAAGTTGGAATTGCGCACGCGGTCGTAGCGGACGCCGATGTTGGCGACGACGTGTTTTTGAAAGAACACGCTGGAGGTGCTGGCGGCGAGGGAGCCGCGTTGGAGGTGGTTCGCGGAGGGGGCGGTGCCGACGCCGCCGACGGGATTTTCGAAGGCGGTGACGCCGAAGCGTTCGCCAGCGGCGGTGGTGAAATACATCGTCTCCATGAGGTCGCCGTAGGGGGAAGTCGCGGCGAGGCCGTAGCGGCGGGGATCGCCGGTGCTGCCGAAAGCGGGGAGGTATTGGCGGAGGAAGATCGCGCGCTCGACGTGGAGGGGATTGTTTTGCGCGGCCGCGGAGAGGAAACTCGGTTTGCCGATGATGAGATTACGGAGCTGCGCGAGGGTGTAGGTGACAGAGTCTTCGTAGCTGGCGAAGACGCCGAGGCGATGCAGGCCGAGGTGGCGCGTCCAGCCGGCGTTGCGGGTGAAATCTTGCTCGTGGGTGCCGACGACGCGGGCTTGGTGGACGGCCAAGTCGGCCCAGTTGCCTTGGCCGGTGGAATTATTAGACTCGTAGTAGGGGCGACCGTAGAGCGGGTTGGGGGTCACGCCGTCGGGCATCGAGCGGTTAATATCGACGAGGATGTCGTAGGCGTTGTTGGCGAAGAGTTGAGCGGTCTGATTGCGGTAAGATTCATAGGCGTAGCCGATCTCAGAGAAGGTGGTGCGCGCGAGGCGTTGCTCGAGGGTGGCGGTGACGTTGCGGGTGCGGCGGAAGTTGTAGCGCGACCAGCCGGCGGGATTGGTATTCCACGGGAGGCCGGGGTCGATGAGAGTCTGGGTGTTGCCGGCGGTGGCGGCGCCGTCGGCGATGTTCACGACGGCGGTGTTGCGGACATCTTGGAAATTCACGAACGCGGGGACGGAATTTTCCGGGAGGACAAAGAGCAGCGATTTTGCGCTGAGGCCGTAGGCGCGGGTGGTGATGCCATCGCCGAGGGTGAACGTGGGCGCGGGCGGACGGCCGACGATGCCGGCGGTAGAGGCGAGGTTGGAGTAAGCTTGCGGGGTGCCGGCGCGTTGGGAGGCGAGCCAGTGGAGGTAGCCGTTGTCGCGGGCCATGGTGGTGGCGGGGCGGGCGTCGCGGCGGTGGTAATACTCGCCCTCGACGCGGAGGGTGGTGGTTTTGAAGGGCTGGTAGGTCAGCGCGACAAAAGCGCGGCGGTTGTCGTCGTAGCCGGGCGTGATGAAATATTCCTTGTTCTCGCGCAGCGTGGCGACGCGGAAGGCGAGCTTCTGCGGGATGAGGACCACGCTGATGTCGGCGACGGTGCGCTCGGTGCCGTAGCTATCGGCGCGGAGAGAGAGTTTATAGCGATTGCGCGTAAGGTTGGCGCGGGCGGAGGTGCTCTCGGCGGTGCCGGCGGAACCGCCGAGGCCGAATTGGACGGCGTTGGCACCGCTCACGAGGGCGAAGCGCTCGGTGTTGTAGGAGTCGGCCTCGATGGTGGTGCGGAAATAATTGCGGGTGCGGTCGATGTTGCCGAGGCCGCGGGAGTTGCCGGAGTCGTCGGCGCCGTTGCGAGAGCCGGGGCGGGAATCGCCGTTGCCGTTGACGTTGTCGAAATAGGTCTGGGTGGTGGCGGAAAAGAGAAACGCTTCGTCCGTTGTGGTTGCGCCGAGGTCGTCGAGGAATTCTTTGGTGAAGACCTGCACTTGACCGGCGACATCGCCGAGGTCGATTTTGCCGCGGCCACCTTGGAGGAGGGAGGTGGATTGGTAACCGCGCTCGGAGTCGGGGCTGACCTCGAACGGGGAGAGGATAATGGCTTCGGACTCGAGCTTGGCGGGTGTGGATAGGGTGGTGACGGAAGAGGTGGGTGTGGCGGGAATCGGGGTGGTGGCTTGGGCGTGGAGCAGGGCGGGAGTGATGAAGGCGAGGGCTAGCGGGAGGCAGAGGAGCGGGCTAGTGGTGAAGGGCATGGGGTGGGGTTTGGGGGAAGGAAGAGGGGTAGCGGAGGGCGGAGATCTGGGGGGCGGAGGGAGGAAATCTAGAATCCAGAATCTTGAATCTGAGATTTTCGGAGGGGCGGAGGAAGGATTTTTAAACCGCTAATCTTTGCTAATTTTTCGGGGGCAGAGGAGTTGGGCACGGACGTCGGCATCAGGAAGCGGACGGGCCTTGACCGAAATCGGTGACACCCCGGGCGAATTGCTTGATGCGCACGCGGGGAAACGTCGCGAACGGGAAGGAGCGGGGGCCGCCGTCGAGGACGGCGGGGCGGGTAACCTCGCGGGCGGTGAGCAGATCGGCCGCCTCCCGGCGGAAGGCGGTGACGAGCGCGGGCTCTGCGGTGAGAAACGAGCGGGACTCGGCGGGATCGAGGCGGAGGTTGAAGAGCAATTCGCGGCCGCCGTTGGCGAGCCAGATGTATTTCCAATCGCCGCGCCGGATCATACATTTGAACTGGCTGGTGCCCGGGGTGCCGAACATGCCGACGAGGAAATCGCGGGCCGGGGCCGAGTCGCGCAGCGTGGCGAGCAGGTGGTGGCCGTCGCGGAGTTCGGGCGCGCCGCTGGCGGCGGTGGCGAGGCCGAAGAGATCGGTGAGGGCGGCGAGTCCGGTGTGGCGGGCGGCGGCGGGGAGTTGCGCGGGCCAGCTCACGAGAAACGGGACGCGACAGGAGGCCTCGAAGAAACTTTCTTTCTGCCACGCACCGTGGTCGCCCATGTGGTCGCCGTGGTCGGAGAAAAAGCAGATGAGGGTGTTGGCGGCGTCGGGGCGGGCCTCGACGGCGTCGAGGATTTTGCCGATGCACTCGTCGATGAAGGTGATCGAGCCGGCGTAACGCGCGCGGAGCTGGCGGGCTTGGGCGTTGGAAATATCTTCGGCCCAGACGGCGTGGTTCATCCAGCCAAGGTAGTCGTCGGCGGAGTCGATCGCGGGATCGCCGAGGACGGGATTGGGCATGTCGTCGGGGTTGAACAGCCGGTTATACGGCACGGGCGGCGCGATAGGCGGGTGCGGCGTCACGAACGACATGAAGCCAAACTGGGGGCGCGGATCGGATCGGTTGAGTTCTTCGACGGCGCGGGTCGCGACCCACGATTCCACGGTGAGTGCGGCGGGCACGGCGCGCGTCTGGGGTACGTAATACATATTGGTCCGCTCGCCGTGGACCTGTTCGAGGTGGTTGAACGACGGATCGCGGCGGCGGAGCCATGCAACGTAATCGTCGCGGAGAAATTCTTCCTCGGTCGGCCAAAGTTCTTCGCTGTATTCCTGGGTCGCGAAGCCGAGCGGCTCGTGCCGGGGCTCGGTGTGGAACTTGCCGAGGCCCCAGGTGCGGTAGCCGCGGGCGGCAAGGGTCTCGGCGAGGTAAGGGCCGCAGCGGGCGGAGACGTTGTCGCCGGGCGCCCAGTTGCTCAGCCAACTGGTCTTCGACGGCTCGCAACCGGTCATGAGCGTGTAGCGGGCGGGCACGCAGACGGGGCAGGACGAGTAGGCGTTGGTGCAGGCGACGCCCCGTGCGGCGAGGCGGTCGAGATTGGGCGTGCGCGCGTGGCCATGACCGAGAGCGGCGATCGTGTCGAACCGCTGCTGGTCGGTCATGATGAAGAGAATGTTGGGCGGATTCATGGAATTATGGAGAGCGGGCAGCGAGCCGGCGTCCATCGGGCAAGGTGAGCGTGCCCGGGCCGACGGCGGTGACATAGGGATTGGGGCCGCAGTCGGCGAAGGCGGCTTTGGCGGCGGAAAGTTGGTGGCCGCGGAAACGTAATGAGGTGCCCTCGCCGAGGTAGAGCGAGGTGAGAAGGTCGCGCTCGTCGAGGGAGACGACGGCATAGCGACCGCGAAACGTGAGGCCGAGGTCGGGGTCGGAGAATTCGCCGTCGGCGGAAGCGGAAACGAGGACGAACTGGGTGAGGGTGCGACCGGCGACTTGGCTGACGATCTTGAAGCCGGAGAAGGAGCTGCGCGAGGTGAGCGTGGTGACGGCGCGGATGGCGCCGGCGCCGGCGGACGGCTCGTAGATCGCGGCGAAAGGGCGGTTCCACGCTTCACCGCGTTGGCGGACGACGAGGACGGGCGTCGGGGCTTTGTCGTAGGGCGACGGAGCCTCCTTGGTTTCGAGCGAGAGCGCGGACGAATACTCGCGGCCCTCGGTGCCGGGGAGAAACACGCGCATCGCGGCGGGGGACGGTTTCAGTTTTGCGGCCGTGAACTCGGCGGCGACATTGCCGGCAAACGGCGCGGAGGTGCGGGCGGATTTGAAGACGTGCCAGCCGGGAAAGAGGAAGCTGCGGTTGCGCGACCATGAGGTGCCGGCGGCGGGGCGGAAACGCTCGGGCGTATCGGCGAGCGGGAGAGGCTGGCCGGCGGTGGTGAGGGCGAGGGAGTCGCCGAGGTTGTGATAGAGGTAGTCGTGGAATTGCTCGGTCTGCGTGGTGCGCGAGCGGAAGACATCGACGTAGTAACCGGTCGTCGCCGAGGTGCGCACGAGGCCGACGAGCCGTTGCTGCTCGGCTCGGGTGTCGCCGGCGGACCGATCGGTGAAGCGGGTGACGGTGAACGAATGATTCGGCGAAACGGGAGCGGCGCCGAAAGCGGGCTCGAGGACGACGGGTGTGACGGTATCGGTGCCGAGGTTGACCCAGCCACCGGCGCTGCGGGAGGAGCCGCTGACGATCACACCGTTGGCGGCGGCGAAGAGACGTCGGTGATTTTCGTGTTCGTCGGTGGTGTAGGTCCCCTTGCCGGCGTTGGCCCCGAGGACGTGGCCGGCGCCGTAGAGTTCCAGGGCCATGCCGGTGGCGTGACTGTGGACGTAGGACGCGCCGCTGACGGCGGCCATAAGGGCGTGCGCCGGGTCGCCTTTGGGCGAGAAGTTACGCTGGAGCACGGCGCCGGCGAAGGGCAGCGCGTCGGTGGTGCGCGGAACCGGGGCGGCCATGGTGCCGATGATCGTGGGCGCAAACCAGAGCAGTTGCAGCGGGCCCTGGTAGTGGTTGGCGCCGCCGGTGAAGCCGAGCGGGGCGGCGCGGTCGTAGCGACCCTGAGCGATGCCGAGGTTGAGCAGCGCGCCCATCGTCTGCTGCGTGGCGGTGTCGCCCTCGCGGAGGGCGAGCGCGTAGGCGATCTCGAGGGCTTCCCAAGGCTCGCCGGAGCGGCGCGGGCCGTCGCCGAGGCGGAGATTGTCGCCGTTGGGAAAGCGAAAATCGGTGAGGCGAACGAGCGACAGCGGAAAGGCGGAGACGCCGTCGAGCGGGACGGCGGGCGGAGTTTGGCGGCGAAGGAGCGCGGCGAGGAAAGCGACGCGGCCGGAGACGCCGACGGAGTATTGAAACGACTCGGGCCAGATGCCGCCGGACTCCCGGAAAATGCGCATGACCTTTTTGAGCGAGTCCTGGTTGGGTGAATCTTGGTGGGTCAGGTAGGCGAGCAGGTCGGCGCGCTCGGCGGGGTCGTCGAGGGCGAGGGCGTTGACGGCGAGACACGGCATTTCTAGGACCGGGTGGTTGCTGTTGATTTGGCCGTGCTCGACGATGAGTCGGGCGTAGGCGCGGAAGACGGCTTGGGCGACGGCGAAGTCGAAGGCGACGGGAGCGCGCGTGACGACGTCGTGGACGCGGACGCCGCGCACGAGCCAAGGATGGAGGAAATCGTAGATGATGGGGAGCTGTGCGCCGACGGCGCGGGCTTCGTAGAGGACGTCGCCAGGGTAGACGATGCCGCCGCTTTCGGAGGCGTCGTTGCGCGGCATGAGAGCGAGGGCGTGGGTGGCGGTGGAAAGGATGTCGGCGGCGCAGCGGGCGTAGGATTCCTCGCCGGTGAGGTAGAAGAGCACGGCGCAATCGGTGCCGACGTGGAGGAAGCGTTGCAGGCTGTGGTTGCGGCGGGCGTCGGGGGTGCTGGCCATGTTCCCGCCGATGAGCGCGAAGGTGGGGTGGCGCGAGGGATCGGTGGGATGCGTGATGAAAGGGAGACCGCGGAGAAACGCATCGGGATCGCGCGCGTGGGCGGCGACGGAGTCGGCGACGCGGGCCTTCATGGCGGCAAAGACGGTCTGCGCCCACGGTTGGGATTCGATCTTGGAGAGAATCGCAGCGCGGTCGGCGGCGGTGACCCAGATCATCGGACGTTGCAGCGTCACTTCGGCGGGAGTGCGCGCCGGTGCGGGCGAGGGCTGGCCGAACGCTGCGACGGCGAGCCCGAGGGTAATGAGGAGCGACCACGCGCTTGAAACAACGTGGAATCGGGCGCGGCGCTTTGACGGGTGGGAAGGGGGCATGAATCAGGGCTGAGCGGCGGAGGCAGGTTTTCCGGGCACGCGGTGAATTGTGCCGGTGACGATGCGAGTGACTTCCGTGCCGGTCGCGTCTTGGAGGCGGCAGGTAAGCTCGATGATCGTGGCGGGAGCGAGAGTGGGAATGGTCAGGCGAAGGCGACGTGGGTCAGCGAGAATTTCGGCTTGGGTCACGGGGAGCGCGTGCTCGTTGATGCGGGGGCTGCCGTAGCTGGCGGTGCGTTTCAGTTCCCAGACTTTTACGGTGTATCGGGCGAGGTCGAAAGCGGTGGCGGCGGAGAGTGCTTCGCTGAAGGTGAGTTCGATCCCGCCGGGGATAATGTGCCAGCCGGTGGGAAGGGTGGCGGGACGGCCGGTCGGGCGCAGGCGGTAAAAACCGCCTTCTTGTTCGGTTTGCGACGTGGCCCACGCGGACAAACCGCAAAGGTAGAGTTGGCCGTTGGCCGGATGCAGGCGGCCTCGCATGATGCCGGTGGGGAAATCGGGAATCGGCAGGCGGCAGAGTGCGCCTTGCGCGGAGTCGCCGGTACCGTCGGCAAACACAATCTCGAGGCGGCCTTGGCCGTAGGAGAGATTGAGGAGCGCGCCGTCGAGGGCGCCCCACCTGGCACTGTTGATCCAGAGCAGTTCGGCGGGGGAGCGGTCGATGGCCTTGTCCACCCAGAGCAGCGGCGGAGCCATCGCGGTATCGGCGGTGTCGGCGGGCGCGCCGTAGCTCCACATGTTGCCGAAAAACTTTCCGGGGGTGACGCGGTTGATGCGGTTCATCGGCATCCAGTGACCCTCCTGATCGGTGACGAAGAACGAGCCGTCGGGATTGAGGCACACGCCGTTGGCGGCGCGGAAGCCGTTGGCGAGGATTTCGGTTTTGGTGCCGTTGGCGGAAATTTTCAGGAGCGTGCCATGGTGCGGAACGAGCGGCTTGCGGGCATGGCGGGCGCTTTTGGCGTAGTAGAAGTTGCCCGCGGCGTCGGTCTGTAGGCCCATCGCGAACTCGTGGAAGTGATCGGTGACCTGATGGTCGCTGTTGATGCTCTCGTAAAGGTCCGTCTCGCCGTCGCCGTTAAGATCGCGCAAGGCGACGAGCTGGTCGCGGCAGGTGACAAAGATTTCGGGGCCACGGAGTTTGAGCCCGAGCGGTTGAAAGAGGCCGGAGGCGATGCGGCGCCAGGTGACGTTGGGGGAAGAGCCATCGATGCCGTCAACGCGCCACACGTCACCATCCCACGTGCAGACGAACGCAGCCTGGCCGTCGGGGGTGAAGTCGAGCCCGCTGGGGCGCAGGCGGGCGCGCCACGGATTGGTCTGGGGCAGGGTGAAGCGATCCCACGCGAATGCCCCCATTGCGTTGCTCTGCACGACCGGGGTCTCGATGGCGTCGGCCCAGCGGGCGGGACTGCCCCGGGTGAACGGCGCGAGATCGCGCGGGGCGGCGGCGAAGGCCGCGAGGCCGGAGGTGCCGGCCTTCGCAAGGCGCACGGCGAGGCGTAATGGAGTCGCCGCGGCGGGAATCCGCAGCGTGACGAAGGCGGGGTCGGAGACGGTGGTGACGGCGGGCGAATCGGACCACGCGACGGCGGTGCCGGCGTTGGCGACGCGGACGAGGAGATCGCGCGAAGACTTTCCGACGTTGAGCGTGCGGACGAAGACGGGCTGGTCGCGGAGTGTTTCCAAGTCGTGACTTTCGAGGATGGCGGCGTCGCCGACGGTGTAGGAAATCACCGTGCGTTCGCCGTGGCGGTAGAGGCCGCGGTAGTGTTGCCACGCGCGCGGCAGGGGGCCGTAGCGGCGGCCGTCGGGGCCGACGAAGCGCAGGTCGTCGAAGGTGCCGGTGGCGGGATTGGCCCAACCGGGGCCGTCGGCCGTTTCGAATTGGAGGTCGCCGATGGTGCGCGGGTGAACGACGTGGCGGGAGTTGAAGTTGATGCCCTCCCAGTCGATGAAACCTTGGCCGGTCCAGACGCCGGCCAGTCGCAACGTGTCGTGCTCGAAGACGGTCCAGGTCTGCCCGGCGGAGATGCCGCCGGGGCCCGCGTCGAGCCGCACGGCGATACCTTTGTAGGCCAGATTTGAGCCGGGGGCGATGGTGTCGAGCGCGGCGGGCGGAAGTTTTGCGGCGGCGGCGCGGCGGGCGGCGTCGGCGAGTTCGAAGGTGCCGATGAGAAACGGGCCGTAGTCCATGTCGCGCCACGGCTCGCGTTTGACGGGAACGGGGCCGGAGGAGGTTCCCGCAGGCAAGCCGGCGAGGTAGGCGTCGGTGACGGCGACCAACTGCGACGGATTATTTTCGCGGAGGAACGTTTCGCGGAGGTAGTGGATGACGTCGTATTTCTCGCGTGGGACCAGTTGCACCTGCGGTGCCATGAGGCCCCGGCCTCGGGTGAGGGTCTGATAAAGGGAATGGGGATCGGCGCCGTGGGCGAATCGGCCCTCGGCGAAACGAAGCGCGTTGGGGATGGAACCGGGAAGGTTGAGATCGCCGTGGCACACGTGGCAGGAGCGCTGGTAAATTTTCTCGCCGCGTGCGAGCGAGGCTTTGTTCCAACTGCGGATGAGGCCCGCGTGGTCCAAGTTCTTTTCATAATCGGGCAACGCGGACTCGGGCAGAAGTGGCGCGCCCGGAGGTAGGGCGACGTCCTGAGCCGAGAGGACGGTGGAAAGCCCGGTGAGACCAAGCGCGAGCGTGGCAATCCACCCGGCGCGGAGGCGAACGAAGCGTGAAGGCCGTTGCATCATAGCTGGAGAATCTGTTTCGCCGCGAGCAGGCGCTGGCGCAGTTCGGAGTAAGGCAAGTCTTGCACGCTCGTGTTGTGATCGAGCGCAGCACTGGCGGCAATAGCCGCACTCTGACCGAGCGTCATGAAGACCGGCTCCATACGTATCGAACCATGGGCGACGTGCGTGGCGGAGAGGCAGATGGGGGAAAGTAGATTCTGGCATCCGTCTTTGCGCGGAATGATGGAGCGGTAGGAGATGCCGTAGGGCCGAGGCGGGACGCGCCAAATGGTGCCTTCGCCTTGGGCGTGGCCCTGCTCGGTGACAAAGATCTGCACGTTGTGCGAATCCATGCCGAACGAGCCGAGGCCGACCGGATCGGGGGCGCTGCGGGTGCCCTCGCAGTCGTGCTGCGTCATCACGTAGTCGCCGATCATGCGGCGCGCTTCGCGGATGTAGATCATCCATGGCCAGCCGCCGTTGTCGGTAAATTCATCCCGGGACAAACCGTAGGCCGCGACTTTTTGGCGGATCGCCTCGGGCACGCGGGGACTCTGGGAGAGCGTCCACAGGAAGCCGCGGATGTAGGTCTCGTGCTCGCTTTCGATTTCGCGGCGTCGCTCGTAGCTGGCTTCCGGGTAGTCCCAATTGGCGCCGGGGCGATCGGAGCCGACGGCATGCATGTTGTTCCAATCGACCTTCGACCGGCCGCCGGCGAGCGGTTCGATCAGCGCGGGCAAACGTTCGTCGCCCGCATCAAAATTGCGAAGCAGTAACTCGTGGTCGATCGCGCGGTAGCCCTCCGGTTTTACAATGGGAATGCGGAGTGCGGGATCGTTAGTAAGACACACGCGATAATTGTAGGCTTGGATTTTGCGGTCGCCCTGTCCGTTGGTGAGGCCGGGGATATGTTGCACCCTTGGCAGGAGCCCGCTTTCGGGCCGGCCGGGCGTGATGTAGGGATCGACGATTTTGGTGAAATGATCTTTGTCGCGCTGCGTGTAGTGCACGCGCGGTTGGGTGTCGCCACGGCGCACGCCGGCCATGTCTTCGCCGTATTGGCTCTCGGCTTCGCGACCCACGGTGAAGGACACACCGGCCGCGGCGATGAGATCGCCGACGTAGGTCGCATCGATAAACATACGGCCACGATACGTTTTTCCGCTGAGCGTGGTGATCGCGGTGATGCGCCTGCCGGACATGGTTACGCCCTTGCCGGGCGCGCGGTCTAGACGTTCGTGGTAGGCAACCGGGACGCCCGCATCGGCGAGCATTTTATCAAATATCCGGCGACCGACGTGGGGCTCAAAATTGCGGATGAACTTTTCGCCGTAGGAGGCGGCGACCGCGTCGTAAAATTCCGAGGCGATGCCGCCGAACGTGTTGCGCTTGCCGAGGAAATCGCTGGCGCCGAGGCCGCTGGCACTCATGCCGCCGGGAAAGCCCGTGGGATTGACCAAAATGACCGATCGGCCCTCACGCCGGGCGGTGATCGCGGCGGTGACGGCACCGGACGAGTCCCCGTAAACGACGAGGTCGTAAACGGATTGCTCGGACGGCGCCGGGGTTGCTGGGGCGGCGCGCAGGCCGGAGACTGCTCCCTCAAAAGAGGGGAAAAGCAGTGCAATCAGCAACAGGGTGTTTGTCCAAGCGAGGCGGAAGGAGACAGTCTTCATGGTTGCGGGAGTGATTGGGGCCGATTGCGCCCGGTGATCGCCGGCCAGCGCCGCCCATCAGAAGCGGATTTCGGCGGTGAGTTGGAGGGGCGAGTGCTGGCCGAAGTAACCGCGACGATCGCGGTCGCCGGGGGGCCTGAGGGTTGGGGATAAAATTTTTGAGCGGGGCGGGCTTACAGAGACAGAAGCGGGTAATGGACGCGCGGGAACAAGACGAGCGGCTCGCACGAGGAGGACGCTTGCGCCTGCCCCCGCGGCCCCGATTAGAACTCGAACGTGTTGGAGAGCTCGTAGCTGCGGTTGGGGGCGAGGCCGAAGACGGAGGAGCCGTCGGAGTTGGCGCCGATGACGCGGAGGCCGGTCTCGCTGAAGATATTCTGGGCGTTCAATTGCACGCGCCAGTTGATGCGGCCCCCAAAAATCTTGCGGCGATAGGTGGCTTGCAGGCCGCCGGTCAGGGTGGGGTCGCTGGTGAAAGGGGCGTCGATGTCGTAGACTTGGCCGGCGTAGTTCTGCAAACCGCCGAAGTTAAACGTCGCGGGTTTGAGGCGGTAACCGACGATTTTTCCCGATTCCCAGCGAAGGTTGGTGCCGATGGTCAAACCGGTGAGTGAGCCCGTGAGGAATTTATAGCGGGCGACGAGCGAGCTTTGGTAGTCGGCGAGGCCGCGGTTGGACGTGCCGACGAAGGCGGCGCCGGCGGAATACTCAGCGCCGACGTTGGCGGCGAAATCGGTGGCGGCGGGGTTGAGGCCGTTGGTGATGAGTCCCTCGTTGAAATATTTGCGGTAGAACGACGCGCGGGCGGCGAAGAAATCGGCCAGCTCGGAGCCCACCGTGGTGATCTTGTTTTCGATCTGGTCGATATTGAAGATGAGATCGATCTGACGGATGGGAGCGTAGGCCAACTCCAGCGAAGTGCCCTTGGACTCGCGGGACTCCGTGGCGGCGGTGGCGTTGGGCGTGACGTATTGGGCGGTGCTCGGCCGGCCGAATTCTCCGATGGTGGTCCACTCGGCCAGACGTCCGGCCGTGGCGAGGGCGTTGTAAAGGCGACCTTCGAAGGCGGTGATGCGGTTGTTGGGGACTTGGCCGAAAGCGCCGGAGCTGGCGTTTTTCTGCGAGGACGCGAAGCGGGTGAGGCGGACGTCGAGCTTGTTGTCGAAAAAGTTGAAGCCTAGGCCGACATCGCGGGTCTCGCCGCTCTGCGGATCGATGGGGCGGTAGAGGTTATCCTGCCGCTGGCTGGCGGCGGCAAAATTTTCGGAGGCGCTGGCAAACACGCGTGCCCAACGGAAAGGTTTGTAGACGATGCTCTGGGTGGTGGTGGCGGCATCGTATTGGAAGCGCGCGCCGGCATTGAGGTAGTCGGCGCGGGTCTTGCCGAGGAGCGTCGGGAAGGGCGCGACGGAGGCGGTGTTGACCAGGCTGCGTTGGATGTTGTCGACGCTGTCGGTACGCCAGCCGAAGAGCGTGATGATTTTTTTGTCCCAGAAAAAACTCTGCAGGGAGAAGCCGGTGCCGCTGTTTTTGTTGAGGGTGTAGGTGCGGCCGTTGACGAGGAGGTGGCGATTGGCAGTGATTTGCGTGGGGGACATCTCCCACGTGTTCGTGGCCGCGTTGAAGTATTGGTAGTTGTAGGAGCGCTCCCTTTGGGCGGCTAGGTTGGACGGGAAGCCGGTGAAGCGGAGGGAGGTGTCGCCGACTTTTACCGGATCGCCGACATACCAGAGCTGCAGGTTGAACCGGGCTTGGGAGTTGCCGGCGATCGACTGGGGCAGGACGCCGGGGATGTCGTCACCATACTGATAATTAAATTGGTAACGAAGTCGGTCCTGCTCGGAGCGCGTGTGCACGGTGGTGAAGCGGTGGAAGCCGAGCCAGCCGAGGGACTTGGTTTTCTTGGCGAAGTCGAAGTCGTAGTTGGCTTGGAGCACGAGGCTCTTCAGGGAGGCGTCGACGTATTCGCCGATGTTGCGACCGTAGATAAAGGGTCGGAGAAAATTGGGGTTGGTCCGGCCGTCGGGGAGCCGGGTGGTGATATCGATGGAGATCTGGTTGGTCTGGCTGATGGTGGCGAAGTATTGCTCGGTGGTGCGGCTCTCCTGTTGGAAGGCGGCGGAGAAAAACAAATCCGGCGTGATGCGCTGCTCGAGATTCACGTAATATTTGTGGTCGTTCTCACAGCGGTAATTGCCGGGCAACGCGCCGATCTCGACCGTTTCGAAGGGGAAGATACCGTTGCTGGTGACTTGGGGATCGAGGAAGCCGACGGTGTTCTCCCGGGGGTCGCCGGAGCGGATGAAGCGGGCGTTCGGGCTGGCGTTGCCGGCGGCGCCGGTGTTGTTCCGAGTGCTGAGAATCGTCGCGCGATTATCGAGCGGGTTATCCCACTGGCCCGGACTGTAGAGGAGCGCGGTGCTCTGCGCCGAGCTGTCGAGATCGCGCCGGATGAGGCCGAGATTGACCGTGCGGCCGTCGGCGAGGGTGGCGACCGAGAGAGGCGGGTTGCCTGCGGCGTTGGCCGGATTGCGGAAACCGCCGTCCCAGTAAAACGTGGCCGCAATCTGGGCGGCCGTCATCTGCGGGGCGTAGGTGTTGTAGGCGTTGAGCCAAGCCGAGACGTTGTCCTGCACGGTGCGAAAATTGGGCCGGCGGCCCTTGGAGTTTTGGGCCTCGTAATAGCTACGGATAGTCGTGCCGGAGAAAGGCGTGTAAGTGCCGGTGGCGAAGAGCCGCTTGTCGCGCTGGAAGGCGCTTTTGACCGCGTAGTGTTGGTCGTTGTAAAGGGCGACGCCGCGCACGGCCAAACGGTTCTTGATGAGGACTTGGTTGTGATCGAGCACGAGGCGGTTGGAGCCGAGGTCATCGACCTTGGTCTCAACTTTGCTGGCGTTGCGGTTGAGGCGGGCGGCTTTGGTGGAGGAGTTGATGAGACCGGCGGGCTCGGCGAGGCCGAAGAGGATGGAATTGGCGCCGCGGAGAAATTCGGAGCGATCGGTGTTGTAGCGGTCGGTGGAGCCGAGGACCTCGATGTAGTTGATGGTGGTCGTGGCGCGGCCCAAGCC
>CAMCWW010000043.1:0-29968 GCA_945882935.1 Opitutus sp. GAS368 | reverse complement strand
GAGCTGATCAACCCTTGCTTGATGAAGTCGGCGACGTAACGCCGCGCCGTTCTCTCCGGCATGTCCAGAAGTCGCGGCGCTTCGCTACGCGGCACCGCACCACGCATAAAAGTCTCGCGCAGGAGCAGCCCAGGGCCCGCCGGTGCGTCGTTCATCGCGGTCTGGTGAGCCGCATAGCGCAGGATGCGATCCTGCATCGCGTCCAGATCAAGCAGCGCCCCTCGTCGGTAGGTGGAGTTGGAAGCGCAGCCGGTGATTGAAGCGGCTTACAATTTCAACTCCGCCGCGTAGCCGGTGAGTTCCACGTAGGCGGAGCCGACCTCGCGGCCCAGCGCGTCGAACACGCGGCCCGCGCCTTCCCAATACGCGATGCCGCCCACGCTGCCCGCAAGTTCCTGTGCGCGCGCGAGCGGTTCCAGCGTGTAGCGCACCGCCGCACCGGTGGCCGGATCGGTCGTCGCGAGGGCGATGCGCACGGGATAGACCGCTCCCGTCTCGGGACTCTTCCAGGTGTCGAGCACCTCCCATTTGAAACTCCGCTTCTCGGGCTTTCCGGCGGCGTCCACCCACGTGAGGCTGGAGGCGGGATCGGTGCCGCCGCCGCGCGTGCGGAGCTGATACACCATGAGCTCTCGGCCGTCGGTAAACTGGATGCTCACCCAATCCCAGCCGACTTGGTTAGTGTCGAGTTGGCTGCTGCTGATCTCGTGGTCCATCCACGCTTCGCCGCGCACCCTGAGTTTCTCGGTGCCGAGCGTGAGTTCGCCCTCGGCCCGAAGGCGGGAAAACGTGAGGTAGTAACTCGCGGCGGTCGGCGCGGCGCCTTTGCGCGAGACGCTGTTTTCACCGAAGACCACGAGCGGTTTGGCGGGCACGAGCGTGAGGGCGAGCCCGGCCTCGGCCCGGATGCCGCCGCGCAGTTCGATGCGTTCGTCGCCGGCGACCGCGGCGGGATCGGTGAGCCGCAGTGACCAAGGACCTTGCCGCACGTCGAGCGTCTCGGTGGATGCGGCGGCGTCCCAGCCGGAGCGGTCGAGCCGTTCCTGATGGAGGAATTTCTCCGTGGCCGCCTCGAGCAGCGCCATGTGCGCGAGTTGCAGTTGGGTCGATTTGTCGGGTGCAGCCTGGCGGAAAAACGTCGCCTGAAAACCAAAGCGGCGGGCGCTTTTTCCCTCGGCCGCCTCGGTGTAGAGGTGCCCGGTGAGATACCACCACTCGAGTTTGAATTCGGGATGCGAGCCGTGGTCGCGGGGAAACGAAAACACTTTTCCCGGCTGCGGCACGGCGAAGCCCTCGGCGGTGGTGAGCGGGATTTGGGCGGACAGCGAAGTGAACAGGACGAGAGCGAGAAATGTGAGCAGGAGGTAGGAACCGCTCTCCGAGCGGTCCGAGCTGGGGCGTGCGCGATGACGTGGACGGACGCCGCGGAGAGGCGTCCCTACCTCGGAAACGAAGCGCTGGGTTTTCATCGTCATTATTCCTCCCGATCCGCCGGCAGATCGGCGCCCCAGCGGCCGACGAGATAACTCACCGCGATGCCGGTGCCGACGACGGCCACGGCGAGCGCGGCGAGTTGGCCCCACGGCAGGGCGAAGCCGAGGGTCCAGCCGAAGGATTGTTTGTTGATCACGTAAATCAGGAGCCAGCCGAGGGCGACGCTCAGCGTGAGACCGCCCGCCACGGCGGCTCCGGCGACCACGCCGCCTTCGATGGCGGCGGCACCCGCGAGTTCGCGGCGGGTGAAGCCGAGCGCGCGCAAGGTCGTGAGTTCCTCGCGCCGGTCGAGCAGCACGCTCGTGAGCGTGAGGGCGAGGCCGACGACGGCCACGAGCACGGCGATCACTTCGAGCGCATAGGTGATGGCGAAGGTTTGGCGGAAAATCCGCAGCACCTCGCCGCGGAGCTTGGCGTTGGTGAAGATGGCGAGGCCGGGATACTCCTTGCGCAGTTCCTCGCGCAGCAGGTCGGCGTTGCTGCCGGGCTTGAGCCACACGCTCATGTTGGCCACGCGGTCGTCGCCGAGCCATTGCGTGAGATGGGCGCGCTCGACCATAATCGAGCCGCGCTCGTTCCCGTAGTCGGCGAAGATACCTGCGATCGTGAGCGTCTGCAGGCCGGCGGGCGTGGGCACGCGGAGGACGTCGCCGAATTTTTTTCTGAAACGCTCGGAGAAGGCCTCGCTCACGATTGCAAGGTCGGCGTTGCGCGCGGTTTCCCAAACGGCGGGGTCGCGCGGCGGAGTGACCCAGGGCATGTCGCTGCGCGCGCGCATCAGGGCGAGATCGGTGCCGGTGAGGAGCGTCGGAATGCCGTCGAGCGAAATGCGGGTGGCCGTAAGTCGCGCGGCCGCGTCCACGGCGGGGTGCGAGGCCAGACGGTCGGCCGCAGCGGCGGAAATGAAGTTGGCGGTCGATGCGCCCTGCGCGCCGGCGCTCGCGATGTAGAGATCGGCCTGCAACGAACGCTCGATCCAGCCGCGCACGGTGAGCTCAAAACTCGCGACGAGGATCGCCATGCCGGCCGCCATGCCGACGGCGCAATGCAGCGCGGCGACCGACAGGCGGTGCCGACCCGAAGGCCGGCGCAGATGACTGAGCGCGACGCGCCCCGGTGCCCACACGGTGCCGAGGGCGCGGGCGGCGCTCGCGAGCAGCGGCAGCAACCAACCGCACATCAGGCCGCCGCCAAAAATCCAAAAGAATGCCGCCGCATAACCGGCGAGCGGGAAACGCCCCGCGCCGTCGAGCCGAAGCGGCGGCAGTTGGGCAAACGCGACGCCGAGCAACACGCAGAGGGCGCCGAGGGCGAAGCTGCGTTGCCAACGGCCGCCGGCCGCCGGGGCGACGCCGCGCGGCAGCACCTGCGCGGGCGGGGTGCGGGCGGCGAGCCGGGCGGGCCACCAGCCGGCGATCAGGCTGGCGCCCAAGCCGACGACGAGGCCGAGGGCGATCTCGCCGGGATCGAGCGAGGCGGCGTCAACCGTGCTGCTGTAGTAGAGCGCGTTGACGGTTTGGCCCACGGCGCGCACCGCGATTTGCGCGCCGGCCCAGCCGAGGCCGACGCCGAGCGCGCCGCCTACGAGGCCGAGTACGGCGGCCTCAGTGAGCCAAGCGGTTTGGATCGTGCGTTCCTCGACGCCGAGCGAGCGGAGGATGGCGATCTCGGTGCGCCGTCGCACCACGGCGCCGTCGAGCGCCTGAAAGATGAGGTAGAGCCCGACGAGCAGGGCGATGAGCGAGAGAATCGTGAGATTGAGGCGGAAGGCGCGGGTCATCGTTTCGGCGGACTCGCGTTGCGCGCCGGGAGTGGTGACGAGCCAGCGTTCGCCGCCGAGGGTTTCGAGGATCGACTTGAGTTCGTCGCGGCGCTCGGCGGCGCGGGGGCCGGGTTCGATCAGGAACTCGACGCGGTCCACGCGGCCGACTTTGCCCGTGAGCGTTTGCAGATGCGGCAAGTCGAGAATGAGCAAGGTGGGCGGGACGCGCGGGGCCTCTCTCGCGGTTGGGATGACGCCGGCGACCGTGAGGGTGCGCACGCGTTCGTCGAGGACGAGGTCGAGGGACTTGGGCACGGCGGGCGCGAAGGCCGCGCTGACCCAGACTTGCGGGCCGGCGTTGTAGGCGCGCCAAAACGTATCGGCGCCGGCATCGCCGTTTTGCGCGGCGCGGCCACCGGTGCCGAGATCTTGGCCGGGGGTTTGGCTTTGGTTAAAATAGCCGCGGTCGACCTTGCTCTGGCTGGCGAGATTGGCGAGGGACAGGAGATCGACCCCGAGTAACGTGTAAGAGGTGCGGCCGAAGCCGGCAGCCTCGTCGGGGCGTTGGGCTTGGGCGGCAGTGGCTTCGACTACCGGGATGATTTGCACGGGTCGTACGCCGAGCGCGGTGCGCAGTTCGCGGAGGATGGACTCGGGCAACGTGCCGGTGGGAGCTTGGACGATGAAGTCGCTCTGGCCGGTGAGCGTGTCGGTGAAATGGGTGAAACTCGAAACGGCGGCGCGGTTGGCGAGGCGGATCGAGACGAACACCGCGACGCCGAGGGCGAGGATGCCGACAAGCAGCGCCGTCGCGCGGGGAGCGAGGCAGGCGTGCCGCAGCGAGAAGCGCCGCAGCAGGAGACTGAGCACGGGCACGTTCATCCGCCGGAGACGATGCGGCCGTCGCGCAGATTGATCCGCCGGTGGCAGATGGCGGCGGCGTCCTCGCTGTGGGTGACGAGCACGAGCGCGGTACCGGTCTCGTCGCTGAGCTCGCGGAGGAGTGCGAGGATGTTGGCCCCGTTGGCGGAATCGAGGTTGCCCGTCGGTTCGTCGGCCAAAATGAGGCCGGGGCGGTGAACGAGCGCGCGGGCGATGGCGACGCGTTGCTGTTCGCCGCCGGAAAGCTGACCGGGGAGGGCAGCGGCGCGGGGGGTGAGGCCGACGCGGTCGAGCGCCGAGGCGACCCGGGTGGCGCGTTCGGGGGCGGGGACGTTGACCAGTTGCAGCGGCAGCTCAATGTTTTCGGCGGCGGTGAGCGTGGGGAGTAGGTGGAAGAACTGGAAAATCGTGCCGATCTCCGAGCGGCGAAGCCGGGCGAGGGCGACGGAGTCGAGGGTGTGGACGGGCGTGCCGCGCACGCTGATGGAGCCGGCGTCCGGCCGGTCCACGCCGCCGAGGCAGTTGAGGAGGGTAGTCTTGCCGCTGCCAGAAGGACCGGTGAGAGCGACCCGTTCGCCGGGGCCGACGGTGAAGGAAACGTCGTCGAGCACGCGGCGCGCGCCGTAGTTTTTTACGACCGCAGCGACGTTGAGGACGGATGGGGCGAAACGGTCGAGAGCCATGGGGCGGCGAGATTAACCACCGCCTGCCAAAAGGCGAGGGGCGCGGCGCGAATATGGTTTTGTCAGCGCGTGGGCCGAGTGATTGCTAATGCCTTCTCTATGAAAATCGCTCCCCGTTATGTCCTTTGTCTGTGCCTGTGCTGGATGGGCTTGCTCGTGGAAGGCCGGGCCCAGCCGGCAGGCACCGGGGCGATCAAGGGCCTGCTGCTGGACGCGGAATCACGCGCGCCGCTGGCAGGGGCACGGGTCGCGCTGATCGGGCGCGCGGGCTGGGTCGTGACGGAGGCGGACGGGAGTTTCGTGCTGTCCGGCGTGCCGGCGGGCGCGCAGGCGATCACGGCGACGATCGGCGGACTGCGGCCGGTGCGTGTGACCGATGTGGAGGTGAAGGTGGGCGCGACCACGGCGCTGAAGCCGATCGGGCTGGTCGCGGCTCCGCGCGGGGGAACGGGCGAAAGCCAAGTCGCGGCGGAAAAAGAAAAGGACCTCGTGACCCTCGACCGCTACGTGGTGGACGGGGCGAAGCCCAAGGCTTTCTCGGCGGCGAGCACCGACCTGCTGCGGTCGCGCGAGGACGCGTTTGAATTCAAGACCTTTACCGCGCGGGATCTGGAACTCTCAGGGGCGACGAATCTGGAGGAGTTTCTGCGCAATCGGCTCACACAGAATACGACGGCGGCGGCCTCGGAGCTGGTTTCCGACCCGGAGTTTCCGGATGGCCGGCCCGATACGTTTTCTCTCCGCGGTTGGAACGACGACGATACGGTGATTCTCGTCAACGGCCGCCGGGCGCCGCCTAGGATTTCGGGTTCCCCGATCGGGAATGGCAACGGCACGGCACAGGCGACGGTCAACGATGTGCCCATCGGCTCCATCGAACGCATCGAGGTGTTGCCCGCTTCCGGCGGCGCGATCTACGGCTCCGGCGCCACCGCCGGCGTGATCAACATCATCACGAAGCGCGACTACCGCGGCGGCCAAATCACTGCGCGCTACGAGCAGCCCGGCCGTGGCTCCGGGCATAAGGAGCAGTATTCGTTTTTTGCGAGCGAGCCGATCCGCGATTGGCTTTCGGTGCGGGTGACAGCCCAGACGACCAAGTCCGTTCCGATGCACGAAGCCGAGCGCGGGGAGTATCAACAGCGCAACCTCGCCACGATTGCGGCGCGCGATCCGGCGCAGATCACGCGCTCGACCAACATCACGCCGCAGACGGTGACGCCCAACATCGTGGTCGGTGGCGTAGTCTCGGCGGCGTCGGGCCTCTTCGGCGCGGGCACGGCGGTAACGACGTCGGTGCCGGCGGGCTACCGCGGTGGGCAGGGGATCACGCCGTTTCTCGCGCGGCAGGGCGTGATCAACACGGCCGTGCCCGGACCGGCCGACGGTGTGGACGGTAACAACATCGGCATTTTTTCGGACACGACGACCGTCGGCGCCGGCCTGAAAATCGACCTGCCCCGCCGCTGGGACTTGGAGGCCGACTACCAATACTATTTCGCGAAAGGCCTCGGCGCGCGCGCCGACCCCGGCGAGATCAACGTCGCGGCGGCATCGCCGGTGAACCCCTTTGGCCAACTGGTGACGGTGCGGCTCTACGATCCGAAAATCGTGGCCCTCAACCAGCGCCGACGCAGCACGCAGGAGCGGCACCAGTTCAACGTGACGCTGCGCGGCGAGCCGATCGCGGGCTGGCGCGTGTTGCTGGATGCGAACTACAGCCAGTCGGACTCGAACAGCCGCGGGCGAAACTTCACGCGGCCGATCGATGGAGCGACAACCGCGGCGGCGTTTACGGCCGCGATGGCGGCGGGGCGTTACAATCCGTTCGTCGATCCGCGGGCCATCACCCACGGCGTCGCGGCGTTTTACGATGAGTATGTCGCCACGATCTCCCGCATCAACGCGGCGCAGCGGATCGCCTCGGCGCGCGCGCGGGTCTCGGGCTCGGCGTGGCGGTTGCCGGCGGGCGATCTCACCGTCACGGGCGGCGGAGATTTTTCGCGCTACGACCGCTTCCGGTCGTCGCGTCTGTCGCGTACGATCAACAGCAAGACCGGCGCCACGATCGCGAACGGCCTGAACGAGACCGATGAGGTGCAGGGCACCCAGTTTTTCGACCGCATCTACATCGACGATTCGTATGCGGCTTACGCCGAGACAAACGTGCCGGTTTTCGGATTGAAGCAGAAGATTCCGCTCGTTCGCCGGCTGGAGCTTCAACTCTCCGGGCGCATGGACCAACGCCGCCGCGAGGAGGCGCGGCTCGTGAAAACGAATCCCGCCAACGGGCTCCATGTGCTCGCGCTGCGTTGGGACGTGACGCGCGACGTGGCGATGACGCTTTCGCGGAGCGATGGCGTGAAGAATCCGACTTCGGCGCAAACGGCGCCGGCTGGTCCAGGCGAGTTTTTGACCAATTCCTCGATCACCGATTTGCGGCGCGGCGGAGAACGCTATTCGACGCCCGTCGTCGCCGGCGGTAACCCAGACCTCGATCCCGAGCAGAACACTTCGGAGCGCGCGGGCATCGTGGTGACGCCGCGCTGGGTGCGCGGGCTACGGCTGTCGGCGACGTGGACCGATGCGAAGCGCAGCAACGCGATCACGGGTCTTTCCGCGCAGACCCTCGTCAATGAGGAAGCCGATTTCCCGGCGCGCATCACGCGCGAGGCGGCCGTCGGCGGCACGCCGGGCCGGATCACCCTGATCAACCGCTCCCCGGTGAATCTGAACTTCGTCCGCTCGCGCGAGATCGACTACGGCGTCGAGCAGAGTTTCGACGCGGTGCTGGGCGGGCGGGCGTTGGTGGGCGTCAACGCCACGCGGCATAAAAGTTTTCTCCGCCGCACCACGACCACCGGTGTCGTCACCGAGACGATCGGCAATCTGAACACCGGCAGCAACCCCGGCCCGGCAGAGTGGAGCGCCAACGGCAACGTGCGCTGGGAAGGCCGGCGCTGGTCGTTTGCGTGGAATGCGACCTACCTTGACGACCAGTTGTTGCTGCTCTCGGCGACGGCCGACCGCGCGGTGCTCGGGCGTGACCGGATCGAATGGACGACGCTGCATGATGTCGTGATCGAGTATCGGCTCGACCCGGGCGCGGCGACGAGTTGGCGGCGGTTTTTGGCCGACAGCGCGGTCTCGGTGGGAGCCAATAATGTTTTCGACCGCGACGGACGTTACCTGCCCTCGTCGACGGGCCGCGCCACGGCGCCGAGCGACAGTGTTTTGGGCCGCTCGTGGTGGGTGCGGTTGCGGAAATCGTTTTGAGGCGTCGCCGAAAGGTGGAGCCCGTTGAGCCCAACAGGCGCGTGGAGGCGGCCAAGTTTGAGGGAGGGCACGGTCACTGACCCGCCCTCGGCGGCAAGGGAAGCGCTGGCGCGGCAGTGCGCGGCTCGGGGGCCTGGGCGCGGGGCTTGGGCGTGGCGCGGGAGGGCGGGTCGGAGACCCTACTTGTGGCGGCTACTGCGGAAGGGCGGGGACGCGGACGCGGGCGTTGCTTTCGGTGAGCGATTCCAGGAATTCGCGGAGGTCGGCGAGGTCGTGCGCGTTCAGGCCGAGGGGCTTGAGCAGCGGTGATTTTTTGGGGAAGAGCGGATCGTCCTTTTCCGCTGCGCGGGGGCGAAGCGTGATCATGCCGGCGTTGTAGAGGCGGAGCGTCTCGTCGAGATCGAAGGCGCCGTTGTGCATGTAGGGCGCAGAACGGAGCACGTTGCGGAGCGTGGGCGTTTTGAAAGCACCGACGTCTTCGGGCTTTTTAGTCACGAGGTAGCGGCCGAGGTCGGAGTCGGAGCGGCCGTAGCGGCTCAGGCCGAGGTTATGAAAGCGGCTGTCGGTGAAGTTCGGGCCGAGGTGGCAATTCACGCAGCGGCCCTCGGTGCGGAAGAGGTGGAGACCGCGCAGGGCGGAATCGGAGAGGGCTTTGCTACCGCCTTTGGCGAAGCCGTCGAACTTGTTGGCGCGGGTGACGATGCTGCGCTCAAAGGCGGCGATGGCCTGCGCGAGGCGCGCGAAGGTGATGGCCTCGTCGCCAAAGGCGGCGCGAAACGGTTCGCGGTAGCCGGGGATGGCGGCGAGGCGCGCGATGATGACGGCGGGCTCGGAGCGCATCTCGTCGACGTTGAGGAGCACGGCTTCGACCTGGGTCTCGAGCGAGTTGGCGCGGCCGTCCCAGAAGTAGCTGGTTTGATGGCCGGCGTTAGTGAGGGTGGGGGCGTTGCGTTTGAGTTCCGTGCGGCTGTGACCGAAGGAGACGGTGCGGCCGTCGCCCCAGGCGAGATCGGGATCGTGGCAGGAGGCGCAGGCGATCTGGCCGCTGCCGGAGATACGCGGATCAAAGAAGAGCGTTTTGCCGAGCGCGACTTTGGCGGGTGTGGTGGGATTGTCGGCGGGCGAGGGCGTCGGGCCGAGCGGGCCGAGTTCGACGAAAGCGACCCCGGGATCGACGTGGGGCTTGGGCCAATCGGCGGCGGGACGCGCGTAGAGGACACGGAGTTCGGCGGCGAATTTTTGGTATTCCTCGGCGGTGAGTTGCGGGCGGGCTTTGCGGGCGGGAGCGGCGGCAGGCGAAGTGGCGGCAGGCGAAGTGGCGGCGGGATTGGCTTGGCCGTGGACGGGCAGGAGGAGCGGCGAGGTCGCGAGGATGAAGAGGGTGAGCAGGTGAAGTTTCACGGGGACAATGCGACGATGCTTGTGGGGGCCAGCGCGGTTTGGCGAACGGAATTCCGGCGGGTGGGGCGCGAAAGAAACAGTAGGCGCGGGCGGCGTGGAGATGAAAATCAGGGGGAAGCGAAGAGCGCGGGTTTGATTTACGACGCAACCCACGAAAGCCGGGAGAGGGGCGTCACGCTCCGGTCTGGATGGCGACCGGGACGAGGTGGGTCGCCTCTCCAGCGAGGCGAAAACAAAAGATCCTGCTCGGGCGGCGGGGTCGCTTCGGGAATAAATTTGCGCCCCCGGCGGGCGGCGGTGGACTTTGACCGGGTGCTAATTTTGAACACGCTCGCGCCCGTTTTTCTCCTAATCGCCCTCGGGGCTGGTTTGCAGGCGAGCCGATTTTTGTCGCCGGGATTTTTGCGCGAGGCCAACCGGGTGGTCTACTGGGTTGGGTTGCCGGCTTTGCTCTTTTCGCAATTGGCGCGCTTGGGCCGCGGGGTAGGTGATGCGACGCCGATGTTGGGCGTGATGCTCGCGGCGACGGTGGCGGTGGCGCTGCTAAGTTATCCGGTCGCGGCTTGGATGGGGGTGCGGCCGGGGGCGAAGGGGACGTTTGCGCAAGGGGTGTTGCGGGGGAATTTGGCGTTCGTGGGGTTGCCGATCATTTACGAGCTGCCGGATGTGACGTTGGCGGGCGGGCTGTCGCTGCGGACGGCGGCGGTCCTGACGGTCGCGCCGATGATGGTGTTTTTTAACATCACGAGCGTGATGGCGCTCTTGGCGAGCCGGCACCAGGTGGGCTGGGCGATGGTGGGGCCGTTGCTGAAGCAATTGGCGTCGACGCCGCCGTTGGTCGCTTCGCTGGCGGGCCTCGGTTGGGCGTGGGCGGGCTGGGCGTTGCCAACGATGCTGGATCAGGCGCTCGGCTCGTTGGGCGAAATGGCGTTGCCGCTGGGATTGCTCGGCGTGGGCGGGTCGTTGGTGACCGTGAATTTGGGCGGGAAGTGGGCGAAGCCGCTGGCGGCCGCGTTGCTGAAAACGGTGGCAGCTCCGGCGTTGGGTTGGCTCGTGGGCCGGTGGGCGGGGTTGGGCCCGGTGGAGTTGAAGACGGTCATGATCTTCCTCGCGGCGCCGACGGCGGTGGTGTCGTTTACGGTGGCCTCGGAGCTAAAGGGCGATGAGCCGTTGGCGGCGGGCGCGATTGTGGTGAGCACGCTGACTTCGATGGTAACGCTGGCGATAATCGTCGGGATGTTTTAAAACGGGGGCCGACGGTTGGAGACCGTGTGCAACCGGAAAAAATTGGGATGAAGGGAGAGCGCCGGAAATTTCTAGGCGAAAACCGGGGCCGGCGGGGCGGGCCGTCACTCCGATGATTTTTCGCCGACCGGGGCGGCGGCCGGCCCGGTCGGGGCGGGCGCGGCCGGAGGCGAGCGAAACGGTTGGGCGAGTTGGCCGAGGTAGGAGTCGGGCATGGACTCATCGATCCCGTAGCGGTTGGGGTAGCGCGCGGGGAGATGGAGCGAGCCAAAGAGCCAATCGAAGCCGGGGAGGAAGCCGGCGAAGTTTTTGTGGGTGGTGGCGGCGCCCTCGTTGGCGTGGTGCCAGTGATGGAAGACGGGGGTGGCGATGAGGCGCTCGAGCGGGCCGAAGCGGAAGCGGACGTTGGCGTGGATGAAAATCGCGAGGAGGCCGTCGATCGCGATGAGGAAGCCGAAGGTCTCTTTGGTGAAGCCGAGGAGATAGACGGGGATGATGCCGCAGATGCGGATGAAAGTCTGGTCGACGGGATGGCGGCGGCTGGCGGCGGCCCAGTCGAGGTGTTCGCTGGAGTGATGCACGGCGTGGAAGCGCCAGAGGAACGGCACGGTGTGGGCCCAGCGGTGGCCCCAGTAGGTGCCGAGTTCGAAAAGGAAAATCGCGATCAGGAACTGCGACCAACGCGGGAGCGCGAGCAGGCTTTGCTGGAGCGGTGGGTAAACGAGAAAGCCGAGGGCCTGGATAAGGCCGAAGACGACGAAAAGCGTGAGGAGCTTGCGGATACCGCCGGTGACGAAGAAGTGGATGAGATCGGCGCGGAGTCCGGGGCGTTGCCAGAATTGGCGGCGCACGATCGGGAAAAGGGTCTCCAGCGGCACGAAGAGCGCGAAGAGGATCACGAAGCCTAGGGCGAGGCGGGCGGGGTTCCAGAGTTCGGTCACGGAAAATGAGACGGGCGGGGCGCGTGGTCAGTGAGCTAAACGAGGAGTGCCCGGGGAAGATTTTTACCACGAAACACACGGAATACACGAAAGTCCGAACCGAAGAGAGGAGCGGGAAATCACTACGCCCAGTCTTTCGCGCGGGCGACGGCGCGGTGCCAGGTGGACTGAAGTTTTTTCATCGCGGCGCGGTTGGGAGCGGGGCGGAAGCGGCAGGACTCGGCCCATTGGGCGGCGATCTCGGCGCGGTTTTTCCAGAAGCCGATAGCGAGGCCGGCGAGGTAGGCGGCGCCGAGGGCGGTCGTCTCGGTCACGCGCGGGCGGATGACGGGGACGCGGAGGAGGTCGGCCTGAAATTGCATGAGCGCGGCGTTGACGGTGGCGCCGCCGTCGACGCGGAGCTCGCGGAGTTTGAGTTTCGAATCGGCCTGCATGGCGGCGAGCAGGTCGGCGCTTTGGTAGGCGATGCTTTCGAGGGCGGCGCGGGCGAGGTGGGCGGCGGTGGTGCCGCGCGAGAGGCCGACAATCGCGCCGCGGGCGGAGGCGTCCCAGTGCGGCGCGCCGAGGCCAGTGAAGGCAGGAACGAAAAAGACTCCGCCGTTATCCGGGACGCGCGCGGCGAGGGGTTCGATGTCGGCGGAGGCGGCGATGAGGCCGAGGCCGTCGCGGAGCCATTGCACGACGGCGCCGCCGATGAAGACGCTGCCTTCGAGCGCGTATTCGAGCGGGGCGTCGGGGCCGAGGCGCCACGCGACGGTGGTGAGGAGTTGGTGTTTTGAGACGACGGGTTTTTGGCCGGTGTGCAGCAGAAGAAAACAGCCGGTGCCGTAGGTGTTTTTGGCGTGGCCGGGCCGAAAGCAGGCTTGGCCGAAGAGGGCGGCTTGCTGGTCGCCGGCGATGCCCGCGATGGGGACGCCGTTGAGCGCGGGGATCGTTTCGACGTGGCCGTAAATTTCGCTGCTGGAGCGGACGGCGGGGAGAACTTCGCGGGGGATGCGGAGAAGTTTGAGGAGGTCAGCGTCCCATTCGCCGGTGTGGAGATTGAGGAGGAGGGTGCGCGACGCGTTGGAGACATCGGTGGCGTGGACTTTGCCGGCGGTGAGTTGCCAGAGGAGCCAAGTATCGACGGTGCCGAAGGCGAGTTCGCCGCGGGCGGCGCGGCGGCGGGCGCCGGGGAGGTGGTCGAGGAGCCACGCGAGTTTCGTGCCCGAGAAATACGGATCGAGGAGGAGCCCGGTTTTTTCGCGGAAGAGCGGTTCGAGTCCGCGTTTTTTTAATTTTGCGCAGAGGGCGGCGGTGCGGCGGTCCTGCCAGACGATGGCGCGGTGGAGCGGGCGACCGGTGGCGCGGTCCCAGAGGAGCGTGGTCTCGCGCTGGTTGGTGAGGCCGAGCGCGGCGAGATGGGCGCCGGTGAGATTGGCTTCGGCGACAGCGGCGAGGGCGGTGCGGCGGGTGGTTTCCCAAAGATCGGCGGGGTCGTGCTCGACCCAACCCGGCTGGGGAAAGTGTTGGGGGAATTCCTGTTGGGCCTTGGCGACGACGCGGCCGCGGTGATCGAAGATTAGGGCGCGCGACGACGTGGTGCCCTGGTCCAGCGCGAGGACGAATTTTTGGCGCACGGGGCGGGTGTGGGGGCGGGCTGGGGTGTGGGGGCGGAGGGCAAGTCGGAGACTCCGCCCTACTTTTAGAGTTTTTTGTCTTTCGCCGGGGGCTTCACGTAGGTGTCGAGCCAGTGCTCCATTTCCCAGAGCATGTGCAGGACGTTTTCGCGGGCGCGGTAGCCGTGCGACTCGTGGGGCAGAAAGGTGAGGCGGGTGGTGGCGCCATGGCCCTTAAGTGCGTTATAAAAGCGCTCGCTCTGGATGGGAAAGGTGCCGGGGTTGTTGTCGGCTTCGCCGTGGAGGAGGAGAAGCGGGTCTTTGACTTTGTCGGCGTGGTTGAAGGGCGACATCGCGGCGTAGACTTCGGGCGCCTGCCAGATGGTGCGCTCTTCGGACTGGAAGCCGAAGGGCGTGAGCGTGCGATTGTAGGCGCCGCTGCGAGCGAGGCCGGCGCGGAAGAGATCGGAGTGCGCGAGGAGATTGGCGGTCATGAAGGCGCCGTAGCTGTGGCCGCCGACGGCGACGCGATTGCGGTCGGTGACGCCGCGGCGCACGAGTTCGTCGATGGCGGCCTGGGCGCTGGCGACGAGTTGCGGGACGTAGGTGTCGTTGGGCTCGGTCTTGCCTTCGCCGATGATCGGTATGGCCGGATCGTCGAGCACGGCGTAGCCGGCGAGGAGGAACGGCAAGGGCCCGAGCGGGCTCACCCGGATGAAGCGGTAGGGCGAGTCCTTGATCTGGCCGGCGGCATCGGAGCTTTTGAATTCCTGCGGGTAGGCCCAGAGCAGCGTGGGCAGCGGGCCGTCGGCGGATTTGTAGCCGGGCGGCAGATACAGGGTGCCGGAGAGCGCGACACCGTCGGGGCGTTTGTATTGGATGAGGTCTTTACGGACGGACGCGAAGGCGGGATAGGGATTCGGGAACGAGGTGACGGGCGTGAGGTGGCCGGTGGTGAGATCGCGGATGAAATAGTTGGGCGCGTCGGTGACGGATTCGCGCGAGGTGAGCGCGCGGTTGAGGGTGGCGTCGGTGAAGGTGATGAAGCTCTCATAGGCGGGCGCAGCGGAGCGCCAGAGGCGGCGCGTGGTCTTGGTCGCGAGCGTGAATTCGTCGAGGAACGGTTGGTTGCCCTCGGGCGACGCGCCCTCGCCGTCGAGGTAGATTTTGGTGCGGTCGGGGCTGAGGAGGAGCGTCAGGCGGCCGAATTGATTGCGCGCGAGGACGGGGGAGCCAGGGTTTTTGTAGCGGTCTTCGGATGAGCGCTCGACGAGGAGGGTGGGCGCGGAACCGGGCGTGCCGGGGGCGACGAGCCAAGTGCGGACTGTGCGGGTCTTCCACCAGGATTCGTTGATGATGGCGTGTTGGTCGTCGCCCCAGGTGACCGGGCCGGCGACGCGGAGGGCGAAGCGGTGTTGGGTGACGGGCTTTTGGCTAAAAGGCGCGGCGAGAGTGAACCAGGCGTCGCGGAGCTCCGCGGGTTTACCGGCGTCGCCGCCGTCGATGGCTTCGAGCCAACTCAGCGTGGCGGGGGCATCGGCGCGCCATGTGACGCTGCGCGGGCCGGTGCGGACGGAACCGGTGGGAATCGGGATGCTCTCAGCGAGCGGGAGATCGGCGAGCGTGTGGACGGTTTTACCCGAGCGATCGAGGACGGTGATGGCGGTGGGGAAGCGGCCGGCGGGAACGAGATAAGAATAGGGCCGGAGGAGGGTGTGGAGAAGGACGTAGCGGCCGTCGGGCGAAGGAGCGACGAGGGCGAAGCTGCCGCGCTGGTTGAGCGGCGTGACCGTGCCATCGAGGGTGACAAGGGCGAGCTCGGAGGTGGTGTAGTAATCGAAGAGGGCTTCGTCGTGCGCGTTAGCGAGGAGGTCTTGGTAGGTGCGCGACGGGCGTTTCTCGCCGAGATTTTCCTGGATGACGGGGCCGGCGGGGACGCGGGGTTCGGGCGGGGGCGCACCGCGGCCGGCGGGGATGAAGGGCACGATGAGCGTGGCGGCGTCGAGCCAGCCGGGTGTTTCGGTGGTGAGGTTGAGCGGGCGGGCGGTGAGGCGGCGGGCGGTGGCGGTCGCGGTGTCAGCGGCCCAGAGCTCGATGGACGTTTCGAGGGTAACGGTGAAGGCGAGGTGGCGGTTGTCGCGGGACCAGCTCACGTGGTTGAGGCGGGCGCCGGCGGGTAGGCCGGTGATGCGGCGTTCGGCGCCGCCGGCGAGGGGTTTGAGGACGAGGCCGATGGTATAGGGCTCGCGGCTGGGGCCGTTGGCGGCGGGGTTGAGACGGAGGCCGGCGAGGCGGAGCTCGGGTTGGGCGAGCTCGGTGAGGGGTGGGAGGGCGGAGCGCTCGAGGAGGAGGAGCGTGGATTTGTCGGGACTGAGGCTCACGGTGGGCGTGAGCGGAGCATCGACGAGGGCGGCGAGGGCGGCGGTGGGGAGTTTGAAGCCGGATTCGGTTTGCGCGGGCAAAACGGGGGCGAGGGTGGCGGTGAGCAGGAGGGTGGGGAGGGTCGGCAGGAAGGAGCGGCGCATGGGCCGAGCAAGAGCAGACGGAGGGCCGCTGACAATAGGTGAGAAGCGGGTTGCGCGCGGCAGGGTGGGGCGAAACAGTCCGCGACCTTTGCCATGATCCGGTTCAAATCCATTTTCGACGAAGTCCGGCCCACGTTGACGTTGGCCGTGCCAATCATCGTCGGGCAGGTGAGCCAGATGCTGATGGGGATCACGGACAGCGTGATGATCGGACAGACGGGCACGGTACCGCTGGCGGCGTCGTCGTTTGGCGGTAACGTGTTTGGGGTGTTTTACATCGTGGGCATCGGGCTGATGTTGCCGGTGGCGGTGTTTGTGGCGCGCGCGCGGGGGGCGGGTCGGCCGCAGGAGTGCGGCGAGTATCTGCGTCACGGGCTGGTGTTGGCGGTGGCGTTTGGCGTGATCGAGACGGGCTTGATGGTGGCGCTGGCGACGCAGCTGCATGGGTTTCAACAGCCGCCGGAAGTGTTGGCGGCGGTGAATCCGTTTTTCCTGCTGATCGGGCTGTCGATCACGCCGGTGCTGATCTACCTCGCGTTGCGGCAATTTGCCGAGGCGATGGGGCGGCCGTGGGCACCGATGTTCATCATGCTCGCGGGCGTGGGGCTGAACGTATTTCTGAACTGGGTCTTTATCTACGGAAAATTGGGTGCGCCGGCGATGGGTCTGGCGGGAGCGGGCGTCTCGACGTTGATCTCGAGGGCGATCGGTGCGTGGGTGATTTTTGAGTGGCTGCGGCGCGATCCCTGCATGCGGGTGGCATGGCCGAAGCGCTGGTGGGCGCCGTTGTCGGGGGCGCGGATCAAGGAAATGCTCACGCTCGGCCTGCCCACCTCGGGGATCTTGTTGTTTGAGAGCGGGGCGTTTACGGCGGCGGCGATCATGATGGGTTGGCTGGGAGCGGTACCGTTGGCGGCGCACCAGATCGCGCTCTCGTGTGCGGGCACGACGTTTATGGTGTCGCTCGGGCTTTCGATGGCCGCGGGCATGCGGGTGAGTGCGGCGGTGGGCGCGGGGGAGACGGCGCGGTTGCGGCCGATCGGTTACAGTGCGCTCGGGCTGGGCGTGGTGATTTCGGTGTTTTTCATGATGGTCTATTTCGCCACGGGGCGGCTGGTCGCGGGTTGGTTTGTGGACGACGTGGCGGTGGTGACGCTGGCCGCGCAATTGCTCGTGGTGGCGGCGCTGTTCCAAGTGGCGGACGGGGCGCAGGTGATCGGTGCGGCGCTGCTGCGTGGGCTCACGGATGTGAAGCTGCCCGCGGTGATCACGTTTGTGGCGTATTGGCTGGTAGCGATTCCGGGCGGGTATGTGTTCGGAGTGCGCGGGACGTTTGGCGCCGTGGGAATCTGGACGGCATTGGCGGCGGGCTTGGGGCTCGCCGCGGTGTTTTTGGCCTGGCGATTCGCGCGGCTGACCCGGGTGCGGTACGGCTGACGTCAAAGCACGACTGGAAGGCCGGGCGCCTCCCGGCCAACCCGACACGGGCGGGGCTTGAATCGGTCTCCGCTGAGGAACGTGTCACCGATTAGGTGACAAACGGGGTCGGGCGTTTTTCGCCCGATCAACCTGCGCTTGAATGGCCGGGCCGGCCGCCGGCTACAGCTTGTCCACGATGCGGTCGGCGAGGCCGTAGGCGATGGCCTCTTGAGCGTTCAGGTAGAAATCGCGGTCGGTGTCGCGGTTGATCGTCGCGATGGGCTGACCGGAGGCGTCGGCCAAAATCTGGTTCAGCTCGACGCGGATTTTTTCCATCTCTTTTGCCTGAATATTGATGTCGGTCGCCGGGCCGACCATGCGGCCGGAGATGAGCGGCTGGTGAATGAGCACGCGGGCGTGCGGATAGAGCAGGCGGCGGCCTTTCGGCACGCCGGAGAGCAAGATCGAGCCCATCGACGCGGCCATGCCGGTCACCACGATCGTGATGGGCGAAGTGATCAGCTTCATGGTGTCGTAAACGGCCATGCCGGCAGTGATGGAGCCGCCGGGCGTATTGATGTAAAAAGTGATGTCTTTACCGGGGGCGATGGCTTCAAGGTAAAGAAGTCGCTCGGTGATGTCTTTGGCCGATTCGTCGGTCACGGCGCCCCAGAGGAAAATCTTCCGCTGCTCGAGGAATTTTTTCTGGATCAATATGGCGACGGGGGCCGCGTGCTTTTTGGCCGCGGCGTCTTCTTTGGCGTCGTCTTCGTCCTCATCGTCGTCGAGGCGGGGCGTGGGTTCGGCGAGGTTTGGCTGCAGGTTGGAGAAATGCATATGGGTGGGAAAGTGAGAGTGAGGTCGGTTTTGGCAAGAGCCGGTGCGGTCTTAGGCGGCGGAGGGCGTCAGTAGCGGATTTTATCGGTCTTATTGGCCCATTCCTGAAAGGCGATCTGGGCCTCGTCGCGCAGCAACAGCTCCATCTTTACGGTGCGCGCCTCGGGCGCGAGCGGCACTTGTTGGTAGATAAAATCGTCGTCGAAGCCGATCGCGGCGGCGTCGGCGCGGGTATTACCGTAATAAACTTGGGGAACCCGCGCCCAATAAATCGCCGACAGGCACATCGGGCAGGGCTCGCAACTGGTGTAGAGTTCGCAGTCCGTAAGCTGAAACGTCTGCAAGGCCGTGCATGCGTCGCGGATCGCGACCACCTCGGCGTGGGCGGTGGGATCGTTGGTCGAAATGACGCGGTTGCTGCCGCGCCCGACGATTTTTCCCCGGCGCACGACGACGCAGCCAAACGGACCGCCGAGCCCCGAGCGCATGCCTTGTTCGGCGAGTTGCACAGCCTCGCGCATGTAGGTGGCGTTGCTCATGCTAGGAGAGCGTCGGAGATTGTTTTCTGGGTCCGGTTGGGCTTCATTGGGCGATTACTCTCAGTAAGGGGCTGACACGAAACAATCCGGAACTCATCTTCGCGCGTCCTCTGTCTGATGCTCTCTCTTGCCTCGCTCAACGCCCTCGACCGGCCGGCCTTCACTGCCGCGCTCGGGCACCTTTTCGAACACTCGCCGTGGATCGAGGAAGAGACGTGGCCGCGCCGGCCGTTCCTCGATGCGACGCACCTGCACGCCGAGTTGTGCGCCACTCTGCGCGCCGCCGGGCCGGCGCGCCAACTTGAGCTCATCCGCGCGCACCCCGATCTCGCCGGTCGTCTCGCCCGGCAAAACGCGCTCACCGCCGAGTCCACCCGCGAGCAGGCCAGCGCCGGCCTCGACCGTCTGACCGAGGCCGAGCTCGCCGAGTTTCAGCGGCTCAACCCCGCTTATCTCGCGCGCTTCGGTTTCCCGTTTATCATCTGCGCCCGCCTCAACGCCAAGTCGGCCATCCTCGCCGCGATGCAGGCCCGCCTGTCGAATCCGCCCGACCTCGAATTTGCCGCCGCGCTGGGTGAAATTGAAAAAATCGCCCGGCTCCGCCTCACTGATCTACTAGCCACCTGATTTATGGCCCACGGAACACACCGAATACACGGAAAGGACCCCGCCTTGGCTTCTTGCTCTTCCGTGTATTCCGTGTGTTCCGTGGGCTACTTTTGATTTTTCTCCATGCCCGGAAAACTCAGCACCCACGTCCTCGATCTCACCACCGGTCGCCCGGCTCCCGGCCTGCGGATCGAGCTGCACCGCCACGTCGCGGGGGCGGCCCCGCAACTCGTGAAGACGGTCGTCACGAATGCCGACGGTCGCACCGATGCGCCGCTACTCAACGCCGACGAAATCACTGGCGGCAGTTACGAACTGATCTTTGACGTGGCGGCGTATTTCACGGCGCGCGGCATCGCCTCGCCGTTTCTCGACCGCGTTCCGATCCGCTTCGCGATCGTCGACGCGGGCGCCGGTTACCACGTGCCCTTGCTCGTGACGCCTTGGGCCTACAGCACCTATCGGGGCAGTTGATGGAAACCGGCGCGCAGCTTCTCGGCCGTTATCTCGACGAACTCGCGCGGGTCACCGACGAGCCCGGCAAGCTCACGCGCACGTTTCTCTCGCCCGGGATGCGTCGCGCCAATGCGCTCGTCGCCGAGTGGATGAGCGCAGCCGGTCTCGCTCCGCGCGAAGATACGGCGGGCAATCTGATTGCCCGGCTTGAGTCGCCCGCCGGTCCCCGCGCCCGCACGCTGCTGCTCGGCTCGCACCTCGACACCGTCCGCGACGCGGGCCGCTTCGACGGCGCGCTCGGCGTGTTGCTCCCCATCGTGGCGCTGGCCGAACTACGCCGGCGAAACATCGCGCTTCCCTTCGCGATCGAGGTCCTTGGTTTTTCGGAGGAGGAAGGCGTGCGCTTTGCCAGCGCGTATCTGGGGAGCAAGGCCTACATCGGCCAACTTCGCGCGGCCGACCTCAAGCTGGTCGATGCCGGCGGCATCTCGATCCGCGCTGCGCTCGAGGCGCACCATGGCGCGCCCTTCACCCCGCCTAAGGCCGCGCACCGCCCGGACAGACTGCTCGGCTACGTCGAGGTCCACATCGAGCAAGGTCCGGTGCTTGAGGCCGAGAAACTCGCCGTCGGCGTCGTCACCGCCATCGCCGGGCAGACGCGCGCGAAGATCGTTTTCAAAGGCCGCGCCGGCCACGCGGGCACGACGCCGATGACTCTGCGCCGCGACGCGCTGGCGGGCGCGGCCGAATTCACACTCGCGGCCGAGGCGCTCGCCCTCCGCACGCCGGGTCTGGTTGCCACGGTGGGCACGATCTCGGTGGCTCCCGGTGCGGCCAACGTCATCCCCGCCGAGGCGACGTTTTCCCTCGATCTGCGCCATCCGCGTGATGCTGTTCGCCGCTCAGCATTGCGCCAACTCGCCGCCGTCGCCGGCCGGATCACGCGCCGACGAAACCTTTCGTTCACCTGGACGCCCACGCAGGACAATGCGGCGGTCACGTGCTCGACCGCGCTCACCGCGTTGCTCACGGCGAGCGTGCGGGCGGTGCAGGGCCGCAGCCTCGGGTTGCCCAGCGGTGCGGGTCACGACGCCGTCGTGATGTCGGCGCTGACGCCGGTCGCGATGCTCTTCGTGCGCAGCCGCGCGGGTCTAAGCCACCATCCCGACGAATCCAGCTCGCCGGCGGACATCGCGGTCGCCCTCGACGCGTTGATCGACTTTCTCACCCGCCTCGCCCGGACTTATTTCTCATGAAACGCACCACGCTCGTTACCAAGAATTCCAAGATCGCCCCGGAGCCCGAGCGCCTCGATCTCATCGTGCGCGGCGGGAAACTCGTCACGCCGGAAGGCGTGAAGTGGGCCGACCTTGGCGTGCGTTTAGGCAAAATCGTCCAGATTGCGCCCGAGATCAAAGACCTGACGCACGAGACGATCGAAGCGGACGGAGCCTATGTTTTCCCCGGCATGATCGATTCACACGTCCACTTCAACGAGCCGGGCCGCGCCGAATGGGAAGGGTTGGGCTCGGGTTCGGCGGCGCTCGCAGCCGGTGGTGGCACCTGCTTTTTTGACATGCCGCTCAACTCGGAACCGCCCGTGCTCGACGCCGCCAGCTTGCGGGCGAAACGCGCGCTCGCCGAGCGGCAGTCGTGCGTTGATTTCGCGCTCTGGGGCGGACTTGTCCCCGGCAACATGGACAAGCTCGCCGGGCTGCGCGATGCCGGCGCGATCGGGCTGAAGGCGTTCATGTGCAACAGCGGCATCGACAGCTTTGGCGCGAGCGACGCCAAGGTCCTCCGCGAGGGCATGAAACGCGCGGCGAAGCTGGGGCTGCTCGTCGCGGTCCACGCCGAGGACAACGACCTCGCGGCCAAATTTACCGCCATCGAAAAAGCCCAAGGCCGCACCGATGCCAAGGCGTGGCTCGCGTCGCGTCCGGTCGAGGTCGAGCTCGCGGCGATCCGGCTGGCGATCGAGTTTGCCGGGGAGGCCGGGTGCTCGTTGCACGTCGTGCACGTGAGCAGTCCGGAGGGGATCGCGCTCATCACCGAGGCCCGGTCGCAGCGGGTCGACGTGACCGCCGAGACCTGCCCGCATTATCTTTTGCTCAACGACAAAGACGTCGCGAAACTCGGCGCCGCCGGCAAATGCGCGCCGCCGATCCGCGACGAGAGGCGCCGCCTCGCGCTGTGGAGTGAGCTGCGCGCTGGTCGTATCCACACGGTCGGCTCCGACCATTCGCCGGCGCCGCCCGCGATGAAGACCTCGGAAAACTTTTTCGAAATCTGGGGCGGAATCGGCGGCGTGCAGCACGGGGCGCAGCTGCTCTTCAACGCGTGTGCAGAAACGCTGGAGGCCGACCTGCCTTTGCTCGCCGCGGTGCTCTGTCGCAATGTCGCCCGCCGTTTCCGGATCGAGGATCGCAAGGGCTCGCTCGCGCTCGGGCGCGACGCCGATTTCTCGATCATCACGATGGGCGCGGCCCACAAGATCGCGGCCGAGGATCTCTGGACGCGGCATCGCTTCAGCGCCTATGTAGGCCGAAAGAACCGCACCCATGTGTCGCATACGTTCGTCCGCGGGCAGGCGGCGTGGCGAGACCAACGCCTGGCCTTGCCCTCGCCGCGCGCGGAGTTCCTGCGGCCCGTCGGCCCGCTCTAAGAATTGCGCCAACCCGCTTGCCTGTCCCGGCGTTTCCCGCCCCAGTTTATGTCCATGTCCGAACTCTTTGGCCACACTCGCGCTCGCGTCGCTGCCCGGCACGCGTTGCTCACGCCCAACAACCACGTCGCCAGCCCGCTCCCCGGTTTCACCGATGCGACGGCCGTCGTGCTGATCAGTCCCGTGATGGGCGCGCGGTTCGCCCAGACGCAGATCACGTTTCAAAAAGGCGGCGCGGCGAATGTGCCGGCTAACGACATCGAGACCTTTGGCTATTTCATGAGCGGCGGCGGCACGCTCGGGGTCGGCACGCACCGGCAGCGTTGCGAGGAAGGCGGATTCTTCTTCGCGCCGGCGGGCCAGCCTTGGACGCTCACCGCGCCGAAGCCCGGCACGCAACTCACGTTGTTTCAGAAGAAATTCCAACCGCTGGCCGGGGCGGCGGCTCCGCGGGTGATCATCAGCGAGTCCGCGAAAGTCAAAGGCGTGCCATTCCTCGGTGATCCGGCGGCGAACCTCCAGGTGCTGCTCCCCGATGAACCCGGCTACGATCTGGCGGTAAATATTTTCGCGTATCAACCCGGCGGGCACCTTCCGTTTGTCGAGGCTCACATCATGGAGCACGGCCTGTTGATGCTCGAAGGAGCCGGCGTCTATCGCCTCGAGGATTCGTGGTATCCGGTGCAGGCGGGTGACGTGATCTGGATGGGCTCGTATTGCCCGCAGTGGTTCGTCGCGATGGGCAAAACGCCCGCGCGCTATCTTTATTACAAAGACGTCAACCGCCCCGCGCTATGAGCCACGCCGCACGCGCGCCGAAGATCGCCGTCGATTCCGCCGCATTGTCGCGGCGGTTGCAGGAACTCGCGCTCATCTCCGAGGCGCCCGCGCCCGTGGTGACCCGCGTGCTGTTCTCCGAGGCCGACCAACGTGGCCGCGACTATGTGCGCCGCTCGGCGCGCGAGGCAGGCCTGACGCTGCGGGAGGATGCCGTGGGCAACATTTTCGCGCGTTGGGCAGGCAGCGAGCCAACCCTGCCGGCCGTCGGCACGGGCTCGCACACCGATGCGATCCCCAACGCGGGACGGTATGACGGCGTCGTGGGCGTGCTCGGAGGATTCGAGGCGTTGCACGCGCTGAAGCGCGCGGGATTCAAGCCTCGGCGCTCGATCGAGGTCGTGATGTTTACGGCGGAGGAGCCGACCCGGTTCGGCCTCGGGTGCC
This sequence comes from Opitutus sp. GAS368, assembly GCA_945882935.1. Classification (GTDB taxonomy): domain Bacteria; phylum Verrucomicrobiota; class Verrucomicrobiia; order Opitutales; family Opitutaceae; genus Tous-C4FEB. The sequence continues at coordinate 6,412 of CAMCWW010000043.1, read as the reverse complement.
TCGGCTCGCGGTTGCTAGCGGGCGCGCTGCCGCTGGAGAAAGCCCGGGCGCTGCGTGATCGTGAGGGCCGCTCACTCGAGGAATGGCGCACGGCGGCCGGCTGCCTCGGGCCGCTGGAGTCAGTGAAGCTCGCGGAGGGTTTTTATCACGCGTTTGTGGAGCTGCACATCGAGCAAGGCCCGCTGCTGGAGAAAGAGGGCATTCCGATCGGGATCGTCGAGCACATCGCCGGCCCGAGCAGCTACCGCGTCTCGCTGCTAGGCGAGGGCGGACATGCGGGCGCGGTGCTGATGCCGGGGCGGCGCGACGCGGGACTGGCGGCGGCGGAGATCGCGCTCGCGGTGGAGCGAGCGGCGGCGTTGAGCGGCAGTCCGGATACGGTCGGGACGACCGGCGTATTTCGCATCGAGCCCGGCGCGGTGAACAGCGTGCCGTATCGGGCGTATTTGGAAATCGACCTGCGCGACACTCGGCTCGACCCCCGGGAAAAAGCGCTCGGCGAAATCCGCCGGGCAGCCGACGAGATCTGCGCGCGGCGCTCGGTGCAGTTGGAATTTTCCGAGATCAACGCCGACCCGCCTGCGCCCGGTGATACGCGCACGATCATGATCGCGGAGCAGGTGTGCGCGGAGCTTGGCCTGAAGTGCCGGCGGATGGTGAGCCGCGCGTATCACGACTCGCTCTTTATGGCGCGCGTGAGCCCCACGACGATGATCTTCATCCCCTGCCGCAACGGTTGGAGCCACCGGCCCGAAGAGTATTCCTCGCCGGAGCACATCGCGGCGGGCGTCGAAGTCCTCGCGGGCACGCTGGCGCGGCTGGCGGAGTGAGCCCGGTCATGGCGTTTGATTTCACACTCAACGGGAAAGTCACGAAGGTCGAAGGCCCCGCGCCCACGACGACGTTGCTCGATTATCTGCGTACGCACGGCTGCACCGGCAGCAAGCAAGGTTGCGCCGAGGGCGATTGCGGCGCGTGCACGGTGGCGCTGGTGGACCGCGACGCGCACGGCCAGCCGACCTACCGCGCGATCAACAGCTGCATCGCGCTGCTCCCGATGTTTGCCGGGCGCGAGGTCATCACGGTGGACGGCCTGGCCGACGGCGCGAAACTTCATCCCGCGCAGAGCACGATGGTGGAGAATTACGGTTCGCAGTGCGGCTACTGCACGCCGGGGATCGTCGTGTCGCTGTTTGAGGCGCACAACCGCACCGACTGTCAGACGCCGGCCAAGCTGAGCGACCAGCTCTGCGGCAACCTGTGCCGTTGCACTGGCTATCGCCCGATCCGAGATGCGGCCCTCGCGACGGTCACGGAGCCCGCGACGGACAAGTTTAAGGCAAGGTTGGCCCAACCGCTCGCGCCCCTCGGCGGCGTGGACTACGCGGCGGCGGGCGAACGGTTTTTCCGGCCGACCTCGCTCGCGGCTTTGTTTGCCCTGAAGACGGCGCATCCGACCGCGCTGCTCGTGGCGGGCGCGACGGAGATCGGCGTCGAGCTGAACAAGAAAGCCAAGGCGTTTCCGGTGCTGATTTCGACCGAGGGGGTGGCGGAGTTGACGCGAATCGTCGAAAGCCCGACCGAGTGGCGGGTGGGTGCAGGGGCGACGTTGACAAACGTCGAGCAGGCGATGGGCGCGGAATATCCGTCGCTGCAAAAAATGCTGGCGGTTTACGCCTCGCGGCAGATTCGGAGCCGGGCGACGCTCGGCGGCAATCTCGCGACGGCCTCGCCCATCGGCGACAGCGCGCCGTTGTTGCTCACGCTGGATGCGACGTTGTTGCTCTCCTCGGCGAACGGCGACCGCACGGTGGCGCTAAAAGATTTTTTCACCGGCTACCGTCAGACGCTGCTGCAGGCGGATGAGATCATCCGGGAAATCATCGTGCCGCGCGGCGATTGCGCGGCGCGGGCGGATTATTTTAAAGTCTCCAAGCGGCGGGAGATGGACATCAGCATCGTCGCGGCGGCGTTTCGCGTGGAGTGCGATGCGGCCGGAGTGGTGACGAAAGCGCGGCTGGCGTTTGGCGGCGTAGCGGCGACGCCGGTGCGGGCGCTCAAGGCGGAGTTGGCGCTGGTGGGCCAGACGCTCGCGGCGGCGGCGGGCGCAGTGGCGGCGGTGCTGCGCGCGGAGTTTTCGCCGATCGATGATGTCCGCGGCGGTGCGGACTATCGGCGCGGGTTGATCGTCAGCTTGTGGGAGAAATTTGCCAGCGGAGAACGGAGCTTGGCTCAGGACGGCGTGCTCGATTTTGCGGCGGGTGCGCCGGTGCCGCCGGCGGATGCGTCGCGGTCGCTGCGACACGAGAGCGCGATCGGACATGTGACGGGGCGGGCGCTTTACGTGGATGACACGGCGCAGCGGCGGACGATGCTCGAGGTGTGGCCGGTGATGGCGCCGCACGCGCGGGCGAAGATCACGCGACGCGACGCGACGCAGGCGCGGGCTTTTCCCGGGGTCGCGGCGGTGCTGCTGGCGGAGGACATTCCCGGCGAGAACAACGTGGGTCCGGTGCGGCACGATGAGCCGATGTTGGCGACGGACGAAATCCGTTATCACGGGCAAGTCGTCGCGGTGGTGATCGGTGACTCGGTGCGGGCGTGTCGCGCGGCGGCGGCGTTGGTTGAAGTGGATTATGTGCCGCTCCCGGCCTTGCTCGGCGTGCCGGCGGCGATCGCGGCGGGGAGCTTTCATTCGGAGCCGCATGTGCTCGCGCGCGGCGACGTGACGGCGGCGCTGGCGGCGGCGCCGCACCGGCTCGAGGGCGAGTTCGAATTCGGCGGGCAGGAGCATTTTTATCTGGAGACGCAGGCGGCGTGGGCCGAGGCGGGCGAGGACGGGACGATGCTGGTGCATTCCTCGACGCAGCATCCGTCGGAGATTCAAACCATCGTCGCCGAGGTGCTGCATGTGTCGCGCAACAAGGTCACGGTGCAGTCGCCGCGCATGGGCGGCGGTTTTGGGGGCAAGGAAACGCAGGGCAACGCCCCGGCGGCGATCGTGGCGCTCGCGGCGCTGAAGACGGGACGGCCCGTGCGCTGGCAGTTGGACCGCGATGTGGACATGGCGTTGACGGGAAAGCGGCATCCGTTTTGGGCAAAGTTTTCGGTGGGCTACGACGGCGAAGGGCGGTTGCTCGCATCGCAGGTGGACCTCGTGTCGGACGGCGGTTGGTCGATGGATCTTTCCCAGGCGATCTGCGACCGCGCGCTGTTTCACTTGGACAACGCCTACTACATCCCGGCGGTGAAATTCACGGGGCGGATCGCAAATACGAACGTGACGTCGCACACAGCGTTTCGCGGGTTTGGCGGGCCGCAAGGCATGTTGGTGGTGGAAGAAATCGTGGGGCGGATCGCGGGCCGGCTCGGGCTGCAGCCGGAAGTGGTGCGGGCGCGGAATTTCTACCACGGCGCCGGCGAGACCAACACGACGCACTACCGCGAGGACCTGGGCATCAACCGAATCCAAGAGGTGTGGTCGCGGGTCATGACGGAGGCGCGGTTCGAGGAACGACGGTCTGAAATTGCGGCGTGGAATGCGACGAGCGGGCGGGTGAAGCGCGGGCTGGCGGTGACGCCGGTGAAGTTCGGAATTTCGTTTACGCTGACGCATTATAATCAGGCCGGCGCGCTGGTGCACATTTATCCGGACGGCTCGGTGCAGGTGAACCACGGCGGCACGGAGATGGGGCAAGGGCTCAACGTGAAGATGCTCGGAGTGGCGATGCGCGAGCTCGGGTTGCCGGCGGCAAAGATCCGGCTGATGGCGACGAGCACGGACAAAGTGCCGAACACGTCGCCGACGGCGGCGTCGAGCGGTGCGGACCTGAACGGCGCGGCGGTGCGGAACGCATGCGAGATCTTGCGCGAGCGGCTGCGGCCGGTGGCGGCGGAGCTGTTGGTGGAAAAGGCAGGAGCGGCTTTACGCCGCGATGATCGGCTTGCGGCGGCCGATGACGGCAAGGCGCAGGGCGTGAGCGCGGGCGTGGATTCTCGCTTGGACGCGGGTCGCGGCGTAAAGCCGCTCCTACAGGTGGAGGGGATTATTTTTGAGAACGGGGTGGTGCGGGCTCCGGAGTTTCCGGGGGTGAGCGTGCCGTTCGCCGACGTGTGCAAGAAAGCTTACCTGAGCCGGGTGGGGCTCTCGACGACTGGGTTTTACAAGACGCCGGGCATCCACTGGGACTGGTCGAAGTCGGCGGGGCGACCGTTTCATTACTATTCGTTTGGCGCGGCGGTGTCGGAGGTGGAAGTGGACGGGTTTACGGGGATGCACCGCGTGCGGCGGGTGGACATCGTGCATGACGTGGGCGACTCGCTGAACCCGGGGATCGACCGCGGGCAGATCGAGGGGGGCTTTGTGCAAGGCATGGGCTGGCTGACGCGCGAGGAGCTCAAGTGGGACGCGAAAGGCCGGCTGCTCACGCACAGCGCGAGCACCTATCAGATCCCGGCGATCAGCGACGCGCCGGTGGAGTTGAACGTAACGCTGCTCCCGATGGCGGCGCAGCCGAACACAATTCACGGCAGCAAGGCCGTGGGGGAGCCGCCGGTGATGTTGGCGTTCAGTGTGCGCGAGGCGATCCGCGACGCGGTGGCGAATTTCGGGCCGGCGGGCGGCGAGGTGTTGCTCGCGTCGCCCGCGACGGGCGAAGCGATTTTCGCGGCGGTGCGGAAGCGGTTGCAGGGGTAGCTGAAGAATCTCCGCAGCGGGCTGGTGCGGGAGAATTTCATGTGCGCCCCAGAAATGCGACGCGCGCTGCAGTGGGCGGGATTTCGGCCGACGACGTCGCAGGGGTGCGTTGCGACGGCGGGGGAGGGAGGAGCCGGGGCGCTACTTCTTCGCGGCGAGGGCGGCCTCGATCATTTGGCAGGACGTCTTGATGATCTCGAGGCGGGCATGGCGTTTGTTGTTGGCCGGGACCAGGTGCCAGGGGGCGAAGCGGGTTTGCGTGAGGGCGATCATGTCGCCCACGGCGGTTTCGTAGGCGGCCCACTTGCGGCGGTTGCGCCAGTCCTCGTCGTTGATTTTGTGCCGCTTGTAATCGGTATCCTCGCGATTCCGGAAGCGGCGCAGTTGCTCCTCTTTGCTGATGTGGAGCCAGAACTTGATCACGATCACGCCGTGCTCAACGAGCTCGCGTTCGAATTCGTTCATCTCGGAATAGGCGCGGCGCCATTCGACCTCCCGGGCGAAGCCTTCGAGGCGTTCCACGAGCACCCGGCCATACCAGGAACGGTCGTAGATCGTGGCCATCCCGGCGCGGGGGACGTGCCGCCAGAAACGCCAGAGGTAGTGGTGGGCTTTTTCCTCGTCGGTGGGCTTGGAAATCGGGATGACGCGGGAGTCGCGGGCGTCGATGGCGTCGGTGAGGCGCCGGATGGCCCCGCCCTTACCGGCGGCGTCCCAGCCCTCGAAGACCCAAACGATCGAGCGGCGGGCCTGGTTGGCGGCGCGGACGGTGCGGTTGAGTTTTCCGAGCCATTTGTCGCGTTTCTCCTCGTAGCCGCTGGAGCCGACGTGTTGGTCGAGCGGGAGGGCCAACAAGCGGCGCAGGCCGGCGGCGCGCAACGGGGCGGTGCGGCGAGGCTTGGCGATGGGCGCGACGGTTTTGTGCGTGCGGTAGTGCGCGCGGAAACGGGTGAGGATTTTGTCGGCGACCTCCAGATTGCGCGCGCGGGGATCGGAGGCGTTGATGACGTGCCAAGGTGCGCCGGGGCGCTGGGTGGCGCGGCGCATGGTGTCGGCGAGGCGGGACAGGCGGTCGTAGTCGCGGTGGCTCTTCCAATCCTCGGCGGTGATGCGCCAGGCGGTGCGCTCGTCGTCTTCGAGTTCGTGGAGGCGGGCGCGTTGGTCGTCCTTGGTGAGCTGAAGCCAGATTTTGACGATGAGAACGCCGTCGGCGGTGAGTTGGTCCTCGAAGCGCGCGATGCGGCGCAGGGCGGTGTCGAATTCGGTGAGATCGCGCGGGCTGCGGGGATCTTCGCGGAGGGCTTCGGTGTGCCAGCCGCCGGCGTAGATGGCGATGCGGCCGTGGGGTGGAAGGCAGCGCCAGAAACGCCACATGGCGGGGCGCTCGCGTTCTTCGTCGGTGGGCTCTTGAAAGGCGAAGGTCTCGACGCCGCGCGGGTCGAGCCAGGCGTTGAGGACGTTGACGACATCGCCCTTGCCGGCGGCGCCGACGCCGGCAACTACCACGAGGACGGGGAACGGCGCATTCTTCAACTGCACCTGCATGTGGACGAGGTCGGCGCGCACATCGGCGACGCCGGCGTCGTAGGCTTTTTTGGTGAGGCGCGGTTCGGGGTTCGCTTTGGCCATGCGCGGAAAGAAGTGGCGGCGGGCGCGGGGCTTGTCGAGCCGTCGGCGCGGCGCGCGCAAATCCTACGCGGAATTGTAACGAAACGG
>CAMCWW010000042.1:0-30019 GCA_945882935.1 Opitutus sp. GAS368 | reverse complement strand
CGCGCGCGCCTGCTCAGGCGATGCGCCGAGAGAAAATTCTCGATCTTGTCCTGCATCAAAATCACCTCGGCCTGCTCCAGCGCCGCGTCGCTCCCGCGCGCGCCCATTGCCACGCCCACATCCGAGGCCGCGAGACAAGGCGCGTCGTTTACGCCGTCGCCCACCATCGCGACTTTTTTACCCTGGCCGCGCAGTTCCATGATCGCCGCGACTTTGCCCTCCGGCGTGAGACTCGCGCGTACTTCGCCGAGCCCGAGTTCCTTCGCCACCGCTTCGGCCGCGTGTTGCCGGTCGCCCGTGAGCATCACGGTAAAAATCCCCCGCCGCTTCAGCTCGGCCAAAACGCCGCGCGACTCCGAGCGGATCTGATCGCGCAGCAGGACCCGTCCCACCATCTCGCGCCCGATCACCCACACCTCGCTCAAGTCCGCGGGCGCCACCGGCAGTTTCTGCGCCCAGCCCGCCAACGGCCCGGCCTCGAGCAGTTCGCGCCGGCCCAAAAGCACCTGCGCGCCATCGAGACTGCCTTTCACGCCTTCGCCGACGATGTTGCGAAACTCCTCCACGTTCACCGCGCGCACGCCCCGCGCCCGCGCGTCCTTCACGATCGCCCGCGCCAGCGGATGCTCCGACTTCGCCTCGAGCGCGTAAGCCAACTCCATCACCTCGCGCTCGCGCCCCGGCGGAAAACTCTCGTAGCCCACGACGGCCAGTTCGCCCGTGGTCAACGTGCCGGTCTTGTCGAGCGCGACCGCGGTGATGTCGGCTAGTTTCTCGATCGCCGCCCCGCCGCGAAACAGCACGCCGTGCCGCGCGCCCCACGCGATCGCCGCCAAGATCGCCGAAGGAATCGACAACACCAGCGCGCACGGGCTCGCCACCACGAGCAGCGTCATCGCCCGGTAAAACGCCGAGCGTTGCCCGGGCTCGTTCGCAAACGCCGGCAGCCCGAATCCCGCCCACCACACTAGAAACATCGCCGTCGCCAGCCCCAGCACTGCGTAAGTGTAGCCCGTGCCGAATTTCTCCGTGAACCGCTCGCTCGGCGCCTTCAGCCTCTGCGCCGTCTGGATGAGGCGGATGATTTTCTGCAACGTGCTCTCGCCCGGCAGGCGCGTGACTTCGAAGTCCACCGCGCCCCACAGATTGATCGTCCCGCTGAACACCGCGTCGCCCTTGCCCTTCTCGACCGGCTGGGCCTCGCCCGTCAGCGCCGATTCGTCGCTCGCGCTCTGGCCGCTTAAGACGGTGCCGTCCGTCGGAAACGCCTCGCCCGGCTTCACCCGCACCCGCAGGCCGAGCCGCAGTTCTTCGACGCCTACTTCCCGCTCGATCCCGTCGGCCTGGACGAGCACCGCGCGTTTCGGGGCCGATTTCAGGAGCGCGCTCACCTCGCGCTGCGTGCGGTCCAGCGCAAACGCCTCCATTGCCCCGGAGGCCGAAAACAAAAACAACAACAGCACCGCCTCGCTCCACGCCCCGATCGCCACCGCGCCCGCCGCGACGATCAGCATCAAAAAATGAATATCGATTTCCCGCTTCTTGAGATTGGCCCACGTGTCGATCGCCGCGTCCCACGCGCCCGCCACGAGCGCGACGGTAAAAAAAATCCACGCCACCACCGGCCAACTGGGCGCGAGCCACTGCACCGCCGTCCCGGCCAGACCCGCGCCTCCGCAGACGGCTGCGAGGGTCGCGAGAAACTTCCACTCCGGCTCCGCGTCCGCCCCGACCGCATCGAGGCCGGGCCATTCCAATTCCCGCCACGGCCTGATCGCCTCCGCCGTCACACAACTGTCGCGCGCCAACACCATCGCCCCACCTTCCTGTCGCAGGGAAAAACCCGCCGGCGCCATCTTCCGCGCCTCGCGTTCCAACCGCGCATCGACCGCGGCGATCGTCGCCGCAAGTTTCTCGCTCAACACGCCGAGATCCACTTCGCCAAACGTCGCCACGGCCAGCCGGTGCGATCCCGGGTCGATCCGCACCGCACTCACCCCGGGCTCCGTGCGCAAAAACTGCACCAGCTCCGCCACCCAGCTGCCCTCGTCGTCAATCGGACGGTTCATAGGCCCACAACGTGCGCCGCTTTCCGGTCGCCGCAAATTCATTTGCGCCGCCCTTGCGTCGCCTGCGCCGTTGGCCGACGTTCTTCCGCTTCATGATTGGACTCCGCGACGACCAAGCCTCCGCCCCTCCGCCTCCGCCGAGCCGGGCGCCGGAGTTTACCGCGAAGATTTTCGCCGAGGGTGGCTGGCTCCACGCGGGACTTTACCTCGAACACCGCCCGCAACAGGAGACGATGGCGCGCACCATCGCGGCCGTCCTCAAGTCCGACGCCCCGCTCCTTTTTGAGGCCGGCACCGGCGTCGGAAAATCCCTCGCCTACCTCGCGCCCGGCATCATCCACGCCGTCGATCAGGAGCGCCAACTGATCGTCTCCACGCACACGATCTCCCTGCAAGAACAGCTCCAGGCCAAGGACCTTCCCCTCGTCCGCCGTCTCTTTCAGTCCAATCCCGCTCTCGCCCGCTACGCCGACTTTCGCCCCGCCGTCCTGCTCGGCAAATCCAATTACCTCTGCACGACCCGCCTCGCTCAAGCGCTCTCCGACCGCGCGAGTCTTTTCGCAGACGCCGATTACGACGAGTTGCAACGCATCGCCGGCTGGGCTGAGGCCACCGATTCCGGGCTGCGCCATGACCTGCGCCCGCCACCCCGCGCCGAGGTGTGGGACGCTGTCAACGCCGACTCTTCCTCCTGCTCGCGCAAACACTGCGACTGCGAGAAATGTTTTTACCAGCGCGCCCGCGCCCGTCTGCGCACGGCGCACGTCATCATCGTCAACCACGCCCTGCTCTTCGCGTTGATCAATGCCGGCGGCGCCAAGGCCAACGGCGCCACCGGGCCCGAAGCGCGCGGCGTGCTCTTTCCCGGCGATTTCCTGGTGCTCGACGAAGCCCACACCGTGCCCGAAGTCGCCACGGCGAACTTTGGCCTTTCCCTCAGCAGCTACGGGGTGGAACGCGCGCTCAAGTACCTCTTCAATCCCCGCACGAAACGCGGTTTGCTGCGGAAGCTCGGCGGTCCCGAAGCCCAACAACTCGTCACCGACGCGCTCGACGCTTCAAAGCAGTTTTTCGATTTCATCGCGGCGTCGCTGCTCGCCCAGCGCCCGATCGTGCGGGTGCGCGAGACCGGCGTGGCCGAGCCGACGCTCGACGGCCCGCTCGGCGCGCTCGAACGGCTGTTGGCCAAGCTCGCCGATAAACTCGAAGATGGCCGCCCGCGCGAGGAACTGCTCGAGCAGAAAACGCGCATCAAAGGCCTCCAAGCCGGCCTCACCGAGTGGCTCACGCTCGCCGCCGAGGGCCACGTTTACTGGGCCGAGCGCGGCGGACGGAAGCAGACCATCGTCGGCCTGCGCAGCGCGCCGATCGACATCGCGCCGGCGCTGCGCGAGCACCTCTTCGGCTGCGGCGTGAGCGTCGTCTGCACGAGCGCCACGCTCGCCGTGGGCGGAGACATCGCCGCTTTTGCCACGCGCATCGGGGCCGAGGCCGCGCGGGCCGAGGTCGTGCACTCGCCTTTCGATTACGCGCGCAACATGCGCGTCTACGTCGCCGCCGATATCCCCCTGCCCTCGCCGCAGGAGGCCAAACTAGCGCTTGATGCGCTCACTGATTATCTTCGGTTCTGTGTCGCCGCCGTTCCAGGCGGCACGCTGGTGTTGTTCACGAGCTACACCGATATGCGCGCCGTCGCTGGCACGCTGGAGCCCGAGTTCCGCACGGCATCGCGGCCGTTTCTCATGCAGGGCGCCGATCTCTCGCGCACCGAGCTCGCCGACCAGATGCGCCGCTTGGGTAACGCCGTGCTCTTTGGCACCGACAGTTTTTGGACCGGGGTCGATGTGCCCGGTGATGCGCTGGCGCAGGTCATCGTCACGCGCCTGCCCTTCGATCCGCCCACGCACCCGATCACGGAAGCCAAGGCCGAGTGGATCCGCGACCACGGCGGCAATCCATTCAACGACCTCACGTTGCCCGACGCGCTGATCAAGTTTCGCCAGGGCATCGGCCGACTCATTCGCACCCAATCTGACCGCGGGCTGATCACGATTCTCGACTCGCGTGTGCTCGCTAAGAGCTACGGCCGGCTTTTCCTGCAGTGCCTCCCCCAGCCCGAATTCACCCGGCTCACGCGGGAAACGCGTGGCGATCAATTTCGCCCTTTTCTTTAATCTGAAAAATTGTGGCTACGTTTGCATAGTCAGTCCGATAAAACAGGGCATGATACCTCGACGATTCCGTCGATTTAACCGAAAACAAACCGATCACTCGTCGCAGGGCTTACCGGAGAAGAAACAAATATACCTATGGCCAATCGCAGCTCGCATTTTTTGGCGCTGGTGGAGCGCGCGCCCGACAACGAACTCTTTCGTTTCAGCCTTGCCCAAGCTCTCGCCGCCGAAGGCCGCGCCGAGGAAGCCGGACCTCATTACACTTTTTGCGTCGCGAAGAAGGCTGACTGGATGATACCCCGAATTCTCTTGGGAAAACTTCACCTCGCCGCCGGCCGGCCCGCCGAAGCACGCCCACTGCTTGTCGCCGCCCTCGATCTCGCCGTCGCCCAAGCCCACGAAGACCCCGAGCGCGAGCTTCGGACGTTACTCGCGGAGTTGGGCGGGTGAGTTAACCGCTTGTTTGACGGAGACGCGCTCGCACCCACCCCGATCGAGGTGCAGCGTCGGGTTCAGAATACCCAGATACCGATGGTGCGCGTCATTTGATCGCCGTCGGCGTCGCTCACGCGAAACGTGACACTGCCGATCCCGGTGAAGCCGTCCTTTGGCGAAAACACGAGCGATTGTCCATCGGCGGTCGGGACGGCGTCTCCTGCGACGGTTGCCACCACTTTGAATTTTGGTTTCGCGGTAAAGCCGCGGGTGAGCGGTGCCAAGGCCAACGTTACGTTTCCGCCTGCGGCGACCTCGGCGTGGGGCGCGGCCATCCAATTAAGATAGTGTTCAAGTTCAGTGATACCTTCGCCGAGGCGATCGCGGTTACCGTCGGAAAAGTCGCCGGCGGCCGAGTCCGGCCGAGAACCGGAGATGCGTTCCCACCAATCCGGCAGGCCGTCGCGATCGCGGTCCCAGTCGGCGGGACGGGCAACGGTCGGCATCTCCTCCCACCCACCGACATCCGCCTGTGAGTCGGGCAAACCGGGCAGGCCGGTCTTGCTACCTTTGGCGGCGGCGGTCCCGGCGAGGGTCTCGCCGATGATGCGGAAATCGTGCTGGTCGAGCGCGGGTTGGTTGGCGCCGACATCGGACAACACGATCTTGTAAGCGGCCCGTGCAGACTGGGTCTCCACGTCGCTCGCGAAGAGCGGCATGTCGGACAGGAACTCGGCGTAGGGTGCGGGCTTGGTCATACCGGCCTTTTGGTTTTCGCGATCGGCCACGCCCTCGAGAATATTCTCCGCGACGAAGTAGCGCTGCGGCCCAAAAGCCTTCACGCCTTCCAATTGGGGATTGAGGAACTTGAGCAGCTTCGTCGCCGGTCCGGGTTTGTAATAGTTGCCGACAAAGTTGACCTTCGCGGCGCCGCCATCGGTGGCGCGATTCTGCCAATTGTAGACGACGTTGTTGCGGATATCGAGTGACCCGGTGTGCCGGCCTGCGCCGTTGAGGCCACCGGCGAGGCTCCAATTGCGGCCGGAATTGTGGGCGAGCAGATTGTGGTGAAACGAGCCCACATCGCCGCCGATGCTGGCCGCGTAACCGTGCTGGGAGCCTGACTTGTAGTTCTTGTGGCCGGCCACATTCAGGGCCTCGGAGATAAGTGTAGTTTGCAGGGTGATATTGCGGGCTGACCGGGAGCTGAAAGCCTCGTCGAGCGTCCAACTGATCGAGGCGTGGTCGATGATCGAATGGTTGCTGCCCTGCATCCCCATGCCGTCGAGGGTCACGCCCGCGATATCGCCGGGGCGCACCCGCAGATGACGGATGATCGTGTCGCTCGCACCGCTCAGGCCGAAGCCGAACTTGCGGATCGTGATCCCCGGGCTCGGCGCGGTTTGGCCGGCGACGGTGAGGTAGGGATTCGTCGCCACGAGTTTCCGATCGAGCGTGATCAAACCTCCGATCGCGAAAACAACCGTGCGCGGGCCCGTGGCCTCGACCGCGGCGCGTAGACTGCCCGGGCCGGAATCGGCCAACGTCGTTACCTCGATCACGCGGCCACCGCGGCCGCCTTGCGCGAAGCGGCCGGCACCTTGCGCACCCGGAAAGGCGAGTTGACGCGGGCGAAAACGCCAGGTGTCGCCGCGAGTGACCACCCCGCTCACCTCCACCGTGTCGATCCGCCAGAAGTAGTCCTGCGTCGGCTGCAGATTTGAAACGGTATACTCCGCTGCCGGCGTTTCGCCGAGGCGGGCCAGCGCGGTGGCAGACCGGCCGAAATACACGCGATGTTGAACCGCACCGTTGGCCGGAGCCCACGCGAGCTTGAGCGTGTCGCCATCAATGGCGACATGCTCTTCCCCAGGCGCGGGCCGGGCTTGGATCGCACGCCGCTTGGGGTCGGTGACATCAAGGGCGAAGCCGTTGAGCACGACGTTACGCACGGTCGCCGCGGTGTCGGCGGGATCGGGCTTGAACTGGATCACGGTGTCTTCGCCCGCCACGGCTTTGAACTCCAGCGCTACGGTCTGCGCGACTTCATCGTCGGCCGCGCGGAAACTCGGGGCGACCGAGATGCTTGGCCCGCCTGCGACGGTCACGACCGTGCGGGCGCGAAGGTCGGCCGGCTTGCCGTCGGTGACATTCAAGAAAACGACGAGGCGATGCCGGCCCGGTGCGAGGCCGGCGAGCCGAAGCTCAAGGGCGCCACCGGCGTCGCCGCCCTCGATCGTGACCCCATCGGCCACGAGGCGCGCGCCGTCGCGGACGACTCCTTTCCACCACACGGCGCGCAGTCCTTGGCCGACCGGGCCGGCGAGGGCGAGGGTCGCGGTGAGTTCGCCGAAGCGTTGGGTGGCGGACATGCCGCCGGTGACAAACCATTGCTCGTAACCCGGCGCGACCGAATCGGGGCGACCGGCGATGCTAAAGTCGACTTTCAGCGGGGCGGCGGCGGCAAGCGCCAAGCCCAGACCGAAGAACAGAACCACTCCGGCAACGCGGCGCATGGCGCGGGCTTAGCTCCGGGCCGAGGGCGCGGGCAAGTTACGGCGATCCACGTTGTGCTTGAGATCGGTCCAGTCGGTCTTGGGCGCACTTGGATCGAGACCATGGATGAAATCTTCGATATTGGTGTAGCCGTCGCCGTTGAGATCGCCGACGGCGTCGCTCGCGTCTTTGGGATTCAGGCCGTGTGCGGTTTCCCACGAATCGGGCAGACCGTCGCCGTCGGTATCAACATAAGGTTTGCCGGTGTAATGGGGATATCCGCCGACCTGCGCCGGGTTGGTGATGAAGCCGACGCGCACCCCGACTTCGAGTTCTTTCACCCATTTCTCGGCGTAGCCGGCGGCGCTGGCACGGGCGGAATCTTCGGGAGTGGCCTCGGCTTGGCCGACCTTGCCGTCGCGGACCATCGCCGTGACGCGTTGATCGACGGCATCACGCACGGGGAGGGTCGCTCCGGCGTGGGCGATCACATAAGAGAAAGCGGCCTCAGCCGTGGTGATGGTGAGCGGCGCATGGGAGAAGGGCGTCTCGGCCTTGATCTTGGCGAGGACATCGGCGCGGTTGAGCGAGCGGACCTCGGGTTGCACGCCGCCGTCCCAGTTGTCCTGGGAAACCGACGGGTTGCCCTCGACGACGTTACCGGAGACGTGGGCGCGACCGAAATTATCGATGACCGTTTTGCTGCGCTCGGACTCGGGCTTGAGCAGGCGAAAGCGCACCGGCGAATCGGGGGTCCCGGGGCCGGGCTTGAGGTAATTGTTGATGATATTGAAAAAGCTCCGCTGGTCGCCGCCGTCGATCGTGCGGTGCCGATAGTTGAAGAGCACGTTATTCACGAACGTGAAGTCGCCATACATGCCGACACTGGGATTTCTGCCGGTGTTGTTGGCCCAGAGGTTGCGGTGAAACGTGCTGTTGAGGCCGCCGATAGTGCTGCCGAAGGCGTGGTGGTAAGTGTTGAGCGCCTCCGAGAAAATCGAGTGCTGGATCGTGACGTTGACGGTCGGAAGCTTCAGCTCCGGGCCGCCGCCAGGCGGGCGATACATGTGGCGATACATCGACATATTTTCGTCGAGCCCCCACGAGGCCGAGACGTGGTCGATCATGAGATTACCGACGGGATTGCCGCCGAAGGCATCGTTGCGGTCGGCGGCGTCCATCGCTCCGCGACGAAAGCGCAGGTGGCGGATGACGATGTCGTGCGTTTCAAGTTCCACCGTGTTGCCGGCGATGCAGACCCCGTCGCCGGGGGCGGTGTTGCCCGCGATCGTGATATAGGGCGCGCGGACGCGAATGCGATCGGTGAGCCGGATGATGCCGGCGACGTTGAACACGACGATGCGCGGCCCGGCCGCTTCACAGGCTGCGCGGAAACTGCCCGGGCCATCATCGTTGAGATTGGTCACGACGATCACGCGGCCGCCCCGACCGCCGAAAGAATACATCCCGCCGCCCTCCGCCCCGGGAAAGGCGGGGATTTTAGCCTGCGGCAAATCGCCGGGCAGTCCCGCGCCGGGCAGGTAGGGTTTGCCCCTGGCCGCCCAAGCTTCGATCTCAGACAAGACGCGGGCAAAAATCTCGTCCGAGCGTTGGTCGGCGGCGGCTTGACGCGCATGGGCGGCGGCCTGATCGGCCGACTTAACTTTGGGGTAGCCCTGCGCGTGAAGGGCGACGCCGGAGGCGAAAAAAAACGCGAGGCTGAGGCAAGTGATAGACGTCAATTTCATGATCGGACGGGAGGGACGAGCAAAGCTGGCGACGGTTGCGCCTTAAGATTTTTTTCCGCCTGCTTCAGATCGTAGCCGGCGGCGGAGAGATAGTTGTTTATCTTGCCCTTGTATTTCCCGAACCACGCATGCTTTTCAACCGAGGTGCTACCCGTCATTGCGAGTTCGCGCGCTTCGGCGAGCCACGCCAGAATCTGGTCTTTTTGCGCGGCCGTGAGCTCGGGCAACATCTGCAGGTAAACGCGGAAGGTCAGGGGTAACACGCCATAGGTCATGCCGTCCTTGACCCGCTCGATTTGAGCGGGAGCGAGTTCTTCGGCCAGTCTCGCGAGGTAGGCAGCTTGTAACGCGGTGAGTTGCGGATCAATCGATGCCTTGGCCGCCGTCGCTGCCGCGGTGGCTGCGGCCCGGTCGGGCAATGCTTTGGCCTCGGCGATGCGGGCATCGCGCACCGAGTGCAGGGCGTGAAGATCGACATACTGGCGGGCGATGACGTCCCGCACCCGAGCGGCCGTGGTCGGACTCGCCAGCGCGAGGCTCGCGACGATTTTGTCCGCCCGTTGCTCCGCGGTCCGATTGTAGGGCTGAGGCTCCGCGGCCTTGGGCGCGGCGTGCGTAGCGGACAAAAACAGTAGCCCGATCAGCGCGACGAGCCCGGCAAGTTTCGAAACGAAGTGCATTGAAAAAAATCGGAGTCGCCCCACCCGACCTCGGAATTACCGCCCATTCCGGGGACTGACTGGGTCGTCGGCGAATCAGAACCGGCCGTTCACGCCAAAGGTCCACACCACGCCGAATTCCCTCCGATCAAACGGCTGCCCGTAGTGAGGCAGCAGCCCGAGGTCGTCCCGGTTGATTTGGGCCCGGGCGCCGTTAAAGATATCCCGGCCGCTCAGAAACAAACTGTAGCGCTTCGACAACGTGTAGTTCGCCGTAAGATCGATGTTGGTTTGGGCGGGCGCGAAGCGGCGCAGGAAATTCGGCGAGCCGTTGACCGCAGCCAAATTCGAACGGGCAATTTCGTTTTCGTCGCGGTAAGTGCCGCGAATCTGCACGGACAGCTTTCCGCCGGAGAATTGGAGGCCGGCGCCGCCAAAGCGGTTGGACGATTTTGTGATGGTCGACACGGTGGGCGCGACCGAGATGACCCCGCCGGAGGGCGTTGTGATATTGACCGGCGCCGGCGCGCTCGGCTCGGCCAGATTCTTGAACGCAAAACTCGCGAAGGCGCTGAACCGTTTGCCGAAACTGCCGAGGAAGGCGAAATCCTGGCTCGCCGAAAACTCCCAGCCGCTGGTGCGCTGACTGGTCGTGCTGTTACTGGAGGTGCGGAGAATCCAACCGTCATAGCTCGCCGGATCCAAGCCGAGCGCGGACACGACCTCATCGAAGCCGGGCGTGCCCGAGTAGGTGCTGTAGCTCGTAATCTGATCCGTCACATCCTTGATGTAGTAGGCGGCCGAGAGCTTGCCGCCTTTGTCCGTGTAGTAGGAGACCTCGCCGTCCCAACTATTGGCGGTCTGAGGTTTCAGATTGGGATTGGCGACGGTGATCGTGCCCACGGTGCCGTCGGCCGCGATGGGGACGTTTTCGTTGATCTGGAACTGGCCGCTGCTGGAGACGAGTCCGGCGGTTCCATTTTCAAGGGCGGGCAGTCCGAAGGAACGCGACCAAGCCAGCTTGACGTCAATTTTGGGCGTAACCTTGTAAACCGTGCTCAAACTGAGCGACGGCTTGCCCGTCTGCTCGGCGTCCACGGGCACGTTGGGCCGGTTGAACAGTTTCGCCGAGGCCAGACTCGTGGCGGTGGCTCCCATCGCTTGATTCGGAAAGCCGATTCCGGCGGCGTTCAGAGCGGAGCGCAGGCTGGCGCCCGCGGGGGTGAACAACGGGCTCGTGGCTTGGTCGAGGCGCACGCCGAGGGGATTGGCCGGATCTTTGTAGAGCGTGCCGTCTTTATTTTTCACGTAATTCCACTTCGGATCACGGTAGGGACCACGGCCTTTGCGGCTGACGGATTCCTGCCGCAGACCGCCGACGAAATAGAGCCGGTTGTTGAGGAACCGGCCGCTCAGCTGGCCGTAAAGTGCATCGCGCGTCTCAGTGAGATCGATCTGCTGGCCGACAAAACTATTGTAGTTGTTGACCGCCGTCGAGCCATCGGCCGGGACTTCGAAGATCGTCTTCGCTTGATTGAGCGCGAAGAGCTTGTAGGTCGATCCCCACTCCTGCGCCGGGAGATTGTATCCGGGGCTGGCTCCTAGGTAGGTGTCATCGTAAACATCAATGATTGGGAAGGTGGCGCCCGCGATGAGGTCTTGGTTGTAGTTCGCCCCGAGGCCAAATTTTTCCGACCGCTCCTCATCCCGCCGCCCACCGATCTTTACGCTCAAGGAATTTGAACCGAGGAAACTTAGGAAACTCAGGTCGCGCTCGAGATCGAATTTGTAGAGAGCGTTCTGCTTCCGCGAAGAGGACTCACCCGATTTGGCCACGACGGCATCGGGGGTGAAGTTGGAGAATTTGGTGTAATCCAAGATCCCGCCGCCGTTGGCGACGCGCCTCGAGGTCTCGATGACCCTCGGAATCCCGTCGACGATGTTGAGCAATTTGACCTGGCCGGGATTTAGTTTGAAGGACACTTCGGAGAAATGGCCGTTATTGCGGTCTTCAAACGTCGTGAGGGCATCGGAGATGCTGCCGCTGGCGGAAGCAGTCCAGCCGTTGCGCACAAAGAAATACTGCAACTGACCGCTCTTGGTTGAGCCTTCCACGTCGCGCGTGGTGACGGTCATATCCATGGTGCTGTTCGCCGCCGTGCCGATGAATTGGTTCGCATTCCAATCCGCGCCGGCGGCGACTGTCGGCCGGGCGTCGAGCCGGCGCTGACCCTCGGCGCCAGAATAGGTAGAGTATTGGACGCTCGCTTTGAGCGTCTGGGTGGGCGTGGGCTTCCAGTCGAAGCGCAGATTACTGGAGCGCTTCTCGGTGAGCCGGGTGATATCGGTGACCCTGAAACGGGTGAGGCCGGGGTGGTCGATTGTGAGCGGCTTGCCGGCGGCGTTGGTGACCGCCGAGAAAGTCGTATAGGTCGATTCCGCGCGCTGGCTGGAGTTGTATTCGTCGGCCGCACTGGCGGTGAGCGAGACGCCGAGTTTTGAACTGAAAGGCACCGTGGCGCTGAATTCGACGCCTGGGGTCGTCTTGTAAGTGTGCTGGTTGACGGGGCCCGGGGTCTTGCTGAATTTGGGCAATTCCTTGGAGTTAAAGTTGAAGAAAACGCGGGCCGCATAACTTGGTCTTGCCTGCTCAAAGGCGCTCCTCGAAATGAGGTTGATCTGACCGCCGATGGAATTGTTGGGCATGTCCGGTGTCGCGACTTTGATCAGTTCAACGCGCGAAGCATTGTTAATCGAGAGCTGATCGAGACCGACCTGACGGGTGAGACTGCCGGGAGCGGCATTGGCGACCGGCAGACCGTCGATCAAGATCGCGGTGTCCTCGGCGCCGAAGCCGCGGATGGAGACGCCCGAAGCATCTGAATCGGAATAACCCTGATTGTTGCCGTTGTAGGCACCGTAAGACACCTGCACGCCGGGGAGAAACTTGACGAGTTCGCCGACATTGTTGCTCGGAATATCGCCGAACTGGTCGGTCGAGATGACGTTCTTGATGTTGACCGACTGGCGCTCCTCGTTGATCGCAATCTCGCGGGCGTTTTTAAAGCGATCGGCAGCCACTTCAAACACGCTCAAAACCACCGACTTTTCGGAACCCGTTGCCGCCGGACGCCCCAAGGTAACGTCCTGAACTGTGGTTTTTCCAGCTAGCACAACGACCGTCAGGTTTTGAGCAGCCTCGCCGGCGTAAGTCACGGCAAGCTTCGCCGAACCGGCCGGCACGTTGCGGAGTTCGAAGAAGCCGAAATCATCGGACACCACCTCGAGGCCGGTGCCTTCGACGTTGATCTTGGCGTTACCGACGTAGCGGGCGTTGTTGTTGTTGAACACGCGTCCGCTGATGGAGCCTTGATTGGCCGACTGGGCGATCGCCTCGTCGGTCAATAGACCAAGAGCCAAGATCATTAGGCAGCTGCGCACAAAACATGCGGCGAGCCGGGAAATTAGATAACGTGGGAAAAGAATCGTCGTCATAGTGAAAGGGGTAAAAATCGAAGTTGCCCATTTTAATGCGGGCGCCGATCCGGATTTGGCCAAATGACCAAGTCGGTTGAAATTTAGAACGGTGTGAGGGTTAGGGGTTGATGAGAGTAAGCGGTATCCGGGGGATCGACCACCGGTACACCGGAGAAAACAGATTAGATCCTAAGATGCACCGGTGAGATTTCATGAAGGTTTAATCGTAACGCCGCCGAGAGGGCCGCGCTCGGGCTCGGCGCGCGTCGGCGGAGTTTGAAAGATCGTCTTCAGATGCGCGACGTTGGCCCCGAAGTTTTTTCGCACATTTCTCGGGTCCTTCGCGTCGCGAGAGCGTTCGACGACGAGCCATCCGCCCCACCCGATCGCGTCCAACGTCGCCTTCACCGCTGATAGGTTGAGCCGGGAATTATTTTGCAGCCAAACTCCGTCCTCGTCGGTGCAATGGATTTGGCAGATCCGATTCTTCCCCAGCGTCCGGATCTCGGCGTCGAGGTCTCGGCCGTTCTGCAGGGCGTTGGCAAAATTGAAGTAGCTGCGGACCGCCGGAGAACCGACTTCATCGAGCAAGGCGGCCTCGCCCCGCGCGTCGAGCGCGGTCTCGATGCCGACGACCACTCCCGCCGCCTCGGCCCGCGCGGCCACGGACTTCAACCGCGCGACGATCGCCGGGCGAAGTTTGGGGCGCTTCACCAGATCGCCCTGCACGCCGAGCGGCAGAAACGCGACCTTCACACCCATGGCCACCATCGTATCCAAGCAATCCTGCACCATGCGTTCCACCCCCGGGCGCTCCGCGAAGGACTGGGCATAAAAGCCCGACATCGCCAGCGAGCTCACGCCGAGCCCGAGCTCCTTGGCTTTTTCCAAAAACTGCCGCCGGACGCCGTCATCGCCCAGCGCGCTGTCGAACGTAGGCCGGTCGCCCAACCCGCCCATATCAACCTCGACCCCGTCGGCCCCGACCTCATGCGCGAGCGCAAAGGCGCCGAGCTTCTGGCGTTTCAGCAGCATCCAATCACAGACGGCGATGCGATAACGCTGCACGGGGATCTCGGGGATCGCGGCCCGCTCGGCGGCCGGGGCCCGCATTCCCGGCGCGAGCCAAGCGAGCGTGGTCGCGGTGGCGAACTGGCCGACGAAACGGCGGCGCGTGAGGGACGGTAAAGGCGAAGGTGTCATCGGGTTCAACGGGCCGGAATCCAGACGCTCATGTCGTTATCGCCGCGGTTGCCCCACGCGAAATACGGGACGGCCTTCAGCGTGATCGCACGCGTTGGCTCTGCCGTGGCTTCGCGGTAAAGTTCTCGGGACGACCAAGCGGCGCGGGCCACCACCCGCGCGGGAAACGACAAGGTGCGAACCTCGGAGTTCACCAACGTTTCCCGATTGGCCGTGAAATCGAGCGGCGCAAGCAGCGGCAGCACGACATCCCGGAGTCGGACGCCGGCGGGAAGATCATTGGACTCGAGGCAATAAACCAGCGGCCCGTTCTTTAAGGCGACTTGGTTGACGGCTTCTTCGACGAGGGGATTCGCCTCCATCAACACCGGGCGAAACGCCATCGTGAACTGCACCACATCGCCGGCGCGCCACGGTCGCGTAACTTCGGTGTAGGTGCCCGGCACGGGATCGCCGGCGACCGGTTGGCCATTGACGAGCAGCTTCGCATTCCCGGCGCGGAGCCAACCGGGAACGCGAAGCTTTAAGGTGATCGCGCGCTCGGGCGCAGTCTCGATCGTGAATTTCACCGCGCCGTCCCACGGATACTCGGTTTCCTGGCGAAGACGGATGCGCGCGCCGTCAGTCCACGCGGTGTCGAGCGTGTTCGCGGCGTAAAGGTGGACCCAGAGCGTGTCGGGCGACAGGGCGTAAACGTAGTTGTGCGCCTCGGCGATGGCGCGCACGACGTTGGGCGGGCAACAGAAACTGGCCTTCAGGTTGGGCGTGCGGGTGC
Source organism: Opitutus sp. GAS368 (assembly GCA_945882935.1). Lineage (GTDB taxonomy): Bacteria > Verrucomicrobiota > Verrucomicrobiia > Opitutales > Opitutaceae > Tous-C4FEB. The sequence continues at coordinate 14,983 of CAMCWW010000042.1, read as the reverse complement.
GTGACCAACGGAGCGGCCAGTCGAAGTCCGCGTCTTTCCGCAGGGCGTTGACATAAAAGTAGTGTTTTCCCTCGAGACTGATGCCGGGAAGAATTCCGTTGTAAAAAGACTGCTCGAACAAGTCGGCATACTGCGCGTCGGCGGTGACGGTGAGCATCCGCCACATCCACATCGCGTAGCCGATCGTGGCACAGGTCTCGTTGTAGGCGGTGAGATTGGGCAGTTGGTAGTCGCGGCCGTAGGCTTGGTGGACGGTCTTGATGTATTTGTGCTGCCGGTGGTCCACCCCGTCGGGCGAAGCTCCGTCGTAGATCGCGCCGGTCATGCCGGTGATGTAGAGTTTCTGACCGGCCACATCATTGGAGAGCGTGGCGAGAGTCTTGAACAATGTCGGGTCGCCAGTCTCGGCAAACACATCCGCGACGCCGGCGTAAAGGTAGTTGGCGCGCACGGCATGGCCGACGGCCTGGGTCATCGCGCGGAACGGGACGCGGTCTTGGTTGTGGTCGCTGCCGTCCTGCTCGGTGACCAGGCTGCGGATTTCGATGAGTTGTTTCGCGAGTGCGAGGTAGCGCGGCTCCCGGGTGACCCGATAAAGTTCGACCACTCCCATGTAGTGTGAGGGACAGATGGCGTTACGGGCCAAGTCGGCGGGGACATTCGCGCACAGGCGCTCAATGTAATCGGCGGCCTTGCGCGCGCAGTCGAGCAAGGTCGTTTTGCCGGTGACGCGATAGTGCACGCACGCCGTGGTGATGAGATGCCCCATGTTGTAGGTCTCGAAGTGTTCGCGGTCTTCGAACTCCTTGGCCTTGGCGGTGGTGACGCCTTGGCGCTGCGGAATGATTTTCTGCGTGTGCAGATAGCCGTCTTCGCGCTGGGCTTTGGCGATGACGTCGATGATCCGGTCCATTTCCGCATCGAGCGCGGGCTCCCGGGTGACGGCGTAGACTTGGGCGAGCGCCTCCAACCATTTCAGGAAATCACCGTCGTTGAACGGCGGTCCGGAAAATCTCCCGGGCTGCAAGCCGGCCGCGATCCGGTAATTGGCCCAGGCGGAGCTTTGCACCGGATCGCTGAAGATATTCCACATGTGCGGGACCATCGTGGTCCGACACACTTCAAAGCGTTCGCCGAGCAAGCCGCCGTTCCATTTCACATCAGCCAAACCGGTCATGTACATCCGGGCCGAGGGCGAACACGATGTGTCGACTAATGACTTTTCGCCGGCGGAGGCGAGCGCGGAGCCCAACAGCGAGGCGAGGCCAAGGGAGGTAATTTTAAACCGGTTCATTATGAATTCTCCGATTGGAATCGCTCATCGGATTATTGGTTTTAAGTTCGTCCCCTGCCCGACCCGCGCCCTGCGCGCGTCGAGCGTTCGGGGGCGTCGGCTCAAAGCCGCGCCGAATCGAGCACGACATGTTTGATGCAGCGCCGGTCCCAGGTGTAGGTGATGTGAATCCGACCGTCTGCGCCTTGAATCACCGCAGGATAGGCGTAGCCAGCTTTACATGGCTCGGTTTCGAGCGTGAGAATTCGCGACCAAGTCACGCCGTCCGTTGAGATCGCCACATCGAGGGGAAAGCGATCACCCTTGGCCTCGGCGGCGCGGTGACCGCTGTGGTTGTAGACGAGGAGATGCCGGCCGTCGGCGAGCGTGACGGCGTCCGTGCCGGAATTTGGATTCGGCAGATTTATCGCCGTGAGCCGGCTCCACGTTTTGCCCGCATCCTTGGACCAAGTCTGGGCGACAACGCCCTGCTTCGTGCGGCAGAGCGCCTCGAGCGCGCCGTCGCGGTGAACCAAAATGCTCGGCTGGATGGCGTCGAACCCCGGGCCTTTGCTCACCGGTTCGGTTTTGCTCCAAGTGGCACCGGCATCGGTCGAACGCTCAAAATGCACCAGCCAGCCGTCTTTGTTCCCCTCGGTGCTGCTCGGAGCGAGCCAAGTGCCGTCGGCCAGTTCGAGGGGTTTGTTTTTGATCGGACCGAGCACGCCGTCGGGCAAGCGCCGCGGTGCACTCCAGGTTTTCCCCGCATCCGGCGACGTCATCATCATGCCCCACCACGTGCTCGGCGATGGGCCTACTTTGAAGAACAGCACGAGCGGTCCGGTTTTTGGTTGAAACAAAACGGGGTTCCACGTGGGCAGCCGGGCGCCGACCGGTTGGACGCCGTTGGCCACCTCGACGGCGGGCAACCACCGGCCGCCTTCGTGGCGCGAGACCCAGATACCGACGTCGGGATTGCGCTCGGCGGTGCCACCAAACCAAGCGGCCACCAATCGACCCGGCGCGACCTCCACAATCGTGGACGAGTGACAGGAAGGATACGGCGCGTCGGCGTTGATGAAGCCCGCCGAGAGCAGGGCGACCGGGGTGGTTGCCGCCCGTAACAGGCCGCAACAAATTAGGACGAAGCAGACTGAGACGATTTTTTTGGAGATCATGACAGGAGAGAAAATGACGCCGGGTGGAAGAGGGTTTGAATCGGGCTGAATGACAGTTAACGCGGCTGCACGTCATCGGCTTCGCGCAGACCCGAGATCACGGCTTTCCCGGGGAACTTCGCCCGGTAGTCCCGCGCTGCCGCGGAGATCGTGGCGGCCGACGGCTTGCCGCCTTTCCAGAGCCGCAGGTGCTGTCGCGGCGCGAGGTTTTGACCGCCCTTCGGCGCAAACTCTTCGCCGTTGGCCGTGCGCCACCAATACGTGAGGTCGATCACGTCGATCACGGCGGCACGTTTCGCGTCAGCGAGGATCGCGTCTTGGACATCTTTGGGCGCGCTGAGCGCGATCAGCGGCCGGTGACCGGTCTCGGCTTCCCACTCGGTCACGACATCGAGCCAAAATTGCATGAAATGCAGCGGTCCGCTGTTTTCCGCGCTGAGCGTGTGGATCACATTTGTCTCCGCGGCGAGATTGGTGAGGCAGTGCCGGATGTAAGCCCGATGCAACGCGCGCCGCACCGGATGGGTGACGTCGTAGAAAGCGTCCGCCATTTTGATGGTGTCGCCGGTGAAGGGCGGTGGCTCGATGAACTCGGTGCCGTTGATATTGTTCGTCGTCCGCCACGGGCTGTCCACCCAGTGCGCTGCCGACTCGAGGATGTTATGCTGGAAATACATTTCATTGACCAGCACGAGCCCCTGCCGGCGCGCCTCGGCCGCGAACTCCCTCAGTCGGGAAAAATACCAGGGATTGTAACGCGTCAGATCGTAGCGGCTCATCCCGTCCCAAGCGGTCCCCTGCCCACTCCGCGCAAACGGTTGCTCGTAGAAAGGCGGATAGACGTCCGCATCCGGACGGCGAATCATCTGATGATCGATGCGGCGCCGGTCATACCAAAGACCGTAGTGGTGGCGGAAAAAAACTTCGCCGGCCCGCACCATCGCGGCCGCGACCGCAGGAATCTCATCCGCCAGCCCTGTGCCCGTGCGGCCGGGAGAAAACCGGGTGATCGCCCGTCCGAATTCCGAGGCCCGCGCCGGTTCGAGCCGGCCCAACCACCAGGCCGTTTCTGTCTGCTTACCGCTGAGTCGCTCCCCGCCGACCGTCAGCCAGCCGTCGACCAATGCCAGGGGCCGCTCCGACGCCGCGGGCTTGGGCGCGCGGCGTGCGGCGAGACCGGGGACGACCGTTTCGAGCGGCGGAAGATCCGGTTCCACCGGGTAACGTCGCGGCGCGAGCGCCGATAGCGCGCTCGCGCCCCGGCGCTCCTGCAACTGGGCGCGGAAGAGACTCTCGGGCTTCGCGAATTCGTTGACCATGCTCCATCGTCCGTCGCCCAAAAACTGACCCCAAACCGCCACCGCCCAATTCATCGCCCCCGGCGGCTGTCGCACCGCCACCACCGACGCCGAGGAATTCCAGAGCACGGAATTCACGGCCGCCCAGCCCACGCCTTGGTTCCACGTTTGGAGATTATCGAGCCGCAGGGCGCCGCCGTCGATCAACCCGCCGTCAAATAGCAATCCAGAGGCCCAACTCCCAATCGAGCCGCTAAAGCCTTTCGTCTCTCGGGCGGTGCACTGGAGAAAAACGTTTGGCCCGGCCGCGAGATAGCCAACAGTAAAATCGTTGCCGCCCTGTTCGCTCGTGCAGCGGATAAAAAGAGTCTGTTGCCCGCGCGTGTGGAACGCCATGCGGCGATAGCCCGCGCGCTCCGAGATCGGCGCGAGCGAGGAACAATCCTGGACCGTGGCACGGGCAACCTTCGCGCCGACCTGCACCGCACTGCCGGCGAAATGCACGGCCGTCACGTCCGCCACCCAGACATCACTCGCGGCGTGCAGATCGATCGCGTTCCAAGCGTGCTCTTCGTCGAGGGGATTTCCCTGGTCGTAATCCGATTCGCAACGCAGATGCTCGATGCCGGAGCGCTCGATATAGCCGGATTGCACATACGCTTGCACCGTGCCGCCGCCGTAGCGGCTTTCCAGCGCCACAGTGAGCGGCGCTTCTAAGGTGAGCTTCGCGCCGTCCACCGCCACCACCCGCCGGTCCCAGCGCACGTTAAAAGCGCCCGCTTTCCAAACATAGGGCTGCCGCCCCGGGGCCTCGTCCATTCCGATCGATTTTATCCACTCAATCGGGCTCGGACGTTCCACCGTGACACTCGCGCCGACGGCGATTCCGTGGTTGGCCCCCGCTAACGTGAGCTCCGCGGCGCCAAACGGCACTTTCTCCGACGCCAAGGCGACCGGCGCGCCCACGTTCTCCCGCCGATCATTACCGCCCAACTCGATCAGAGGCCGGCGACCTTGGCCCGTCGCCACCAAGACGGAACCCGATTCACCGGGCCCAACCCCGCGGAGAACAACCCCACTCGCGCGAATCTTGAGTTGCCCCTCAATCTCGTAGCGCCCGGCGGCCAATTGCACGGCCCCGCGAAAACCCGCCGCGTCGGGAGCCAAGCCCGACACGAAATCGATCGCGGCTTGCAGACGCGGACCATCATCGCCGGGGACCGGCAACACTTGCACGCGGGCCGCGACCACCGGCAAAGCGATACCGCCACCCCCGAAACCGGCGCCCGAAAAATCCGGCACGCGGTCGCCGCGCTCATCGATGAGGTAGGTCAATTGACCCGACTTCGACTGCGTGACGGGCGATGGCTCCTGCTTCGCGCCGAGGGCCAACGTCGCGGCCGCCCAGCCCAACAATAATCTCACGATGCGGCTCATGGTAATTGGCCGGTCACTCGGCGAAGGCTGTCGGCGTGGGCGATTTCTTTGCCGTCGGCAAAGACGCGCAAACCCGCGCCGCGACCGTAGCGGGTGCCGTCACGGTCCCACAAAATTGTCAGCTCACGCTCGTGGTAACGCACGCGGTCGAGACAGAACCACGCCCAAGTATCCGGGGGCAGTAATGGCGCGACCTCGACGACGTTATCGGTGCGCGGCCGCAGGCCCACGAGGCCGGTGATGAGCAGGTCGGCGTAGGTCGAGTGGTTGTAGTAGTAACTGCGCGGATCACGGCCTTTCAGCCATTGTCCAGTCGTCTCGTCCTGATATTCGCCGATGTAGGGCACGCCGTCGTAAACGTGGCTCCGGGTGTAGGTGAGAAACGCGTCGAACCAATCGCGTTGCTTCACGACCTCCTGGGGATAGTCGCGCAGAACGTTCGCAAGTGCGGTGAGCGTTTGCGCGGTGGCGAAGGGCCAGACCGCACCGTCCCATTCGCAGGTGCCGACACCATGGGAGCGGAAACGGGGATGCCGGCGTTCGGCGGTGGTGATGCCCCACGGCGCATGAAACCCGGTGTCGTCGGTCAATTGTTTCCACGCCGCCTCGTAGCCTTTGCCCGGCTCCGGCAGGCCGAAATACCACGGGATAAAACCGATCTGCTCGCGCACCGCGATGGGCTGAAGTTGGTCGTTCACCGCGCCGAAGAAGCCGAGCGCCGGATTCCAAAGTGTTGCCTGCACGAGGCGGCGCAGGTGCGCAGCTTTGGCATCGAACTCTGCAGCCAACTCAGCACGGCCTGCCAACCGCGCGATGGCGGCGAGTGCCGTGGCGTTGCCATACATGTAGACGCTGATCGTCGGGCGCACGTTCTGCACCTTGCGCCCGCCGCTGATGGATTCCTCCATCGCATCCCGCACGTCGTATTGCCAAAATAATCCGTCTGGGCGCATCTGCTCTTTTTCCCAACTGCGATAGTCGCTCACGAGGTCATCGAGCAGACCGACGAGCGTGGCCGTATCCTGCGTGACCAACCAGCGCGACCACAGTGCATGCTGAAGCCACTGCGAGAACCGGTGCAGATGATCCTGCGGTTGCCCGCCCTTGCCCCGCAACCAATAGAGCAGGTAGTCGTCGTTGAACGTCTGATCACGGAGCCAACGGCCCTCCATCAAGTGATGCCCGAGGGCGCTGCTCACCGGGCGCGCTCGGGTGATAAACTCACCGAAAACGAAACGCCCGCTATCGGGATCTTTGCGCAGTTGTTTACGCAGGGCCCACCAGCGAAACCAATACGTCTCCTCCACGCCCGCGTCGGAGCATTCGAAAGCCGGCACGTGCGCTTCGAGCCAGGCGGCCGCCGCCGCGTTGGGCACGTGGTTGACCACGCCTTCAGGCTCCATGGCATTAAAAAACACCACATGACGCGCACCCAACTCGGGCGGCAAGATAGCCGGCGCGTTACCGGTTGCCGAAAGCAACGAAGGCGCGAAACCAAGAATAACCAGGCGGATCAGGCGAATCATCAAAGGGGATTCGCAGATTTGGCGGGAGCCCGGTAGCCCACAAACTGTTTCGGATCGGTGCCGTTCAGAAATTCCTCGAGGCTCGTGTAGCCGTCCTTGTCCGGATCCGAGATGCCGTCGGCGGGATTGTTGACGTTGAGTCCATGCCGCCGCTCCCAGACGTCCGGCATTCCGTCCTGATCCGTGTCGACCAAGGGCAATTGTGAACGGTAAGCAGGCCAACCGCCGACTTGGTCGGGGTTGTCGACAATCCCCTGGCCGAAGGTCGCCACGCCGGCGGAGACCTCGCGCACGATGCGTTCGTCGACGGCATCGCGCACCGGCAGGATCGCTCCGGCGCGCCGCAGCACCAAGGCGTAGGCTTCCGCGGCGGTCTCCGTGGTGACGGGGGCGCTGGGAAAAGCCGTATCACTGCGGCTGGAGGCCAAGGTAACGCGTTGGTCGAGTTCGACGCCGAGCCAATTGTCGTCGCTCAATTCGGGGGCACCCGCCATGACGTTGCCCGCGATGTGCCACCGTGACGCATAACCGTAGGCCGACTGCGTATCGTCGATGCGGGCGATTCGCCGCTGCGCGCCGGGTTGGGTCGCCGGGCCGGGACGCAGGTAGTTGTTGATGAAATTGGCCGAGACGGGCTTTCCGTCGCACGTGCGGTGCTGCCAGTTAAAAATCACCGAGCACCGGAAGTCCAAATTGACGGTGTGTTCCACCTGATTGCCCGCGATGGACGGATTGCGCGCCGGGGCGTGGGCAAACAGGTTGTGATGATAGGAGGCGTTTTTCCCGCCCAAACTCGCTGCGTAGCCGTGCGCGCCTTTGGGATGAACCGACCGGTGCAGCGGCTCGGCGATCAGGCACCACTGGACCGTGAGATTCTCGACTTCGTGCCACGTATTCAGCGCCTCGTCGACGGTCCAACTGATCGAACAATGATCGATGATAACATTGCGACTGTTGCGCACCTCAATGCCATCCAGCGGTACCCCGGCCCCGGCGCCCGGGCGGATACGCAGGTAGCGGACGACGATATCCTCCGCTCCTTCGATGCGCAGCGAGCGACCCCGCAGGCAAATCCCGTCGCCCGGTGCCGATTGCCCCGCGATGGTCAGCCTGGAATTGCGCACGACGATATCCGACCGAAGCTCGATGATCCCTGAGACCCTGAATACAATCACCCTCGGTCCCGCCGCTTCGACCGCGTTCCGAAAACTCCCCGGGCCGTCGTCCGCGAGATGGGTCACTGCCAGCACCCGGCCACCGCGCCCGCCGGGCGTCAGCGCCCCGGCGCCCTCTGCTCCGGGAAACGCCGGAACGACGGGCAGCGCCGCAGCCATAACCTGCGTCGGGGTCAAAAGGACCGCAGCGCCCCAGCACACCACCCTCAAAGCCAGGACAAGAAGCTGAGGGGGAGACATGGGTACAAACGAAGCCCGGGCGAAGAGTGATCCGCGCAGCCGGGATATCATGTCAGCAAAATGACCCGTCAGAACGAGGACCGGAGGCCCAACGAATACTGCGGACCGTAGTCCTCATGATTGGTGAGCGTGGACCAAGCCGGCACCCCGGGACCGGAAACTTCCCACTGGGTGGGTTCGTTGGTGAGATTCCGGCCGGCGAAGAAGACGGCAAAGCGTTTAGTGACCTGATACTCCACGTTGCCATCGAGTTGATTGCGCGCCCGGATATACTCGTTGGCGCCAGGAAATTGGTTAGCGGTATCGCGCAGCATTTTTCCGCGCCAATTCAATAGCAGGTTGCCGGACACCTTGGAGAAGCTGAATCTCACGCCGAGATTTCGACCACGGGGAATGTAGCGCTTCCAATCCGAAGCCGTGATCCGGGAGCCGGTGAGTTGCAGGTGAGTGAGGTTCACCATGAACGTAAAGTGCTTTGCGACGTTGTTCGCAAAGGACAGCGGCTCCCACTGGGTGAAGGTCGTCAACGGCAAATCCGCCCGGGCTTCCCAGCCATCGATCCGGGCGTCGCTGAGATTGATGCGTTGCGTGTATTGATAGCCCAACGCGTCGCTGGAAACGCCCAGTTGGTCGAGCAAAGCCTGGTCGGCGATCCGATTGACCGAGCTGAAGAAATCGCGGATGTCCTTCTTGAAAATGTTGAACATTAGGAGACCGTTCTTCGGGAGGTAATACTCGATCGAGTAATCATAATTCTTCGCCGTCCATGGCCGCAGGCTGAGATTGGCTCCGGTTATAAATCCTGGAATCGTCGCCGAGGTATTACCTGGAATGCCGAAGTTCAGGTTCTCGCCGACAAAAAGATTCGGCACTATATCGGATAGATTGGGTCGGCCGATTGTCTCCGCATAGGCCGCTCTAATCAGAAGGTCCTTTGTGAGGTTAAAGGTGCCATGCACGCTCGGATGATAGTAGGCGTAATCCCGCGAATTGTAGTAGCCCCGCCGTTTGTAGAGCACTTCGTTGTAGGCTCCGGAACCGTTCGGCAAAAGCTCGGGGCGAATCTGGGACTGCACGCCGGCGGTCGTGGGATTCGTGTCGAGCACGTTGCCATTGGCGTCCTTCACCAAAACAGCATCGGCATCCTGCCTAAAACCCAAGCCCTCGGTGAACGTCTGCTCGTAGCGCACGCCACCCACCAGCCTCAGTCGGTTCTTCAGCAGGCTGAGATCGCCCATAATGTAGGCGGCGCTGATCTTCTCACGCAGCCAAGGCGACCGGATCGCGACATTGCGCGGGACGTCACCCGCTTGGCCCGACGTTTGAGCCCACGAACGGGGCGCGCTCACAAAATTCTTCCATACCTTAAACGAGTCAGGCCACTCCGGCGCGACAATGCCGAAACCAGGGCTGATCCCGCGATCAGGCTCGGATACAAAATTCGCCATGCCCTCATCGCCACTACTCGCCACGCCATCGGCGCCGACGTAGGTGTAGTTTACCGGGGTGTAGCTAAGATCGCGGGTCATGTCGTTTACACTGCCACCGGTCTTCAGCGACATCGGTTGCCCGAAAACGCTGAATTTGCGGATCACATTTAACCGGGCTTCCATAACTTCGTCGGTCGCGTTGAGCCGCTCCATGCCGGCCGTGGTTAGGTTGTAATTGGCGAGCTTGAGCTCGTCGATCCGCTGGCCCGCCGCGTTGAGCACGGTGACCTTCGAGATCGAAGGCTGATCGTGGTTGATCCCCTCGAGATTGACCGTGCGGACGTTAGGCAAATTCACGCTCACGGAGCGGAAGAAGCCCTTGTCGCCGTCGCGCGTGCGGTTGTTGGAGTTCGAAAAACTGCCCGCCGCTTCAACTTCCCAATTTCCCCGGGTAAAATTCCACGCCCCCGATACGGAACGGCTCAAAGCGTGGCGTTCCTGGAAGCTGTTGCCCAGTCCGACCGAACCGGCGGTCGTTAGGGACCCGAAGACATTGCTTTGATCCCAACGCACAGGCTGGCCGCCGCCGACGTTGTAATTGATGCCCCGCGAGGCCGTTTGTTGCTTCGAGCCCGACCCCGAAAGTTTCAACTTGAACGTGCTGGTATCCCACGCCTTGAAATCAAACGCCACGCCGCCCGATGTGCGGTCGCTGCGATTCGGCGCAAAATTGGTGTTAAAGTTGGTCGTGTAGGGATTGTCCAACGTCGCGCCGGCGCTGGTAAAACGGGCGCCCAGCACGGCGCGGTTCTGGAGGTAATACTGGCTGGAATGCGCCGCCGTGACCACGTAACCGAAGCGCTTGTTTACGGGGTGCACGAACTGAAGATCAAATGAGGGCAGAATCTTCCTGGTGTCTTCAGCGAGCGGTCCCGGCGTCTTGCCGATGTCCATGGCTTTCTCGTTGGCTGAAAGATACACCGACAAACGCGTTTCCATCTTTGCGCGTTCAAAGGCGCTGCGGCTAACAAAATTCACCGCACCGCCGAGGAGATTTGCAGACATGTCGGGCGTGGGCAGTTTCACCACTTCGATCCGGGCGAGATTGTTGATGTTGGCGCCGTCCAACACGAACTGCCGTGAAGAAGTCTGCGTATTGGCGATAATGGTGCTGGCGAGCATGCCTCCATCGAGCGTGACGTTGGTGTAGTTGGGGTCGAAACCGCGCACCATGATCCCGGACGGCGTGTTGCCGTCCTTCACATCGAGCGAGACGCCGGGCAAAAACTTCACAAACTCGCCCACATTGCCCTGGTTAATTTCACCGAAAGCATCCGTGGAGACCACGTCCTTCCGGTTGGCCGAGAAACGTTGCTCATTGATCGCTATTGCGGCCGCGTCGTATTCGCGTTCCGAAGCCACGACAAATTTCTCCAGCACCATCGTGCCGTCCGGTCGGACGACGGCCGAACTGCGCCGCAGCGCGATGTCCTGCTGGACCGTACCACCGGGACTGATCGAAATCTTAACGCTGTAGGGCGCCATACCCGTGAAGAACACGTCCAGCACGGCGTCACCGGCTGGAACGCCCGCCAACCGGTATTCGCCGGTCGCATTCGTCTGCACGCCGGTTTGGGTGCCCCGCACGCTGACTTGGGCTTTGTTCAAATAGGTTCCGCTTTGTTCATTTTGGACGCGACCGGCAACCGTGCCGGTAAGTCCAGGTTGGGCCGCGAGCGACGCTCCGAGCAGGCCGATTGAAACCAGAGCCGCGCCAAAACAGGCTCGGAGGAACTTTCGAGCGAGGCTCGACCCAAGTAACGCGACGGTACCGAACTGCGGCCGACGAAATGAAACCGCGAGATTCATGGTATTAGGGGTTGGGGGAAACGATGTGCTGATCTAACATTACTATTTCATATGAAATAATAATTGCGTGAGCATTGTTTTCATGAAACAGAATTGAGTCAAGGTTGTTTTGAACCGACCAAACGGCGCTTTTTTAGCACCATTGTCTGACCAATATTTTTAATCCGACCGAGCCCTTCGATTCAACGGCCTCACTATTTCACTGAAATAAGACGACGGCGATTTTGCCGACCCTTACCCCAACCCCATGCCTCCCTCCACTCCGCGAGCGACCATCACCGATGTCGCCAAAGCCGCCGGCGTCGCTCTCGGCACCGTCTCCCGCGTCTTCAACCATCATGCCGATGTGAACACCGAGATCCGCGATCATGTGCTGAAGACGGCGCGCAAGCTCGGTTACAGTCGGATTCGCCGACGCACCCCATCCGCTCCGGTTACCGGGCCGAGCATCGGCGCGGTGGGCGTGGTGATTTTTGGCATGGATGACACTCTGGTGCAGTTGCCCATCGTCAGCTCCGCGCTCCAAGGCATCGAACAGGCGCTCTCTGCCGGGGGGCGAAATTTGATGCTCGCCACCATCGCGAGCGGAAATCGCCTCCCGCCGTTTCTAGAGTCCGATCAGGTAAAAGGAGTCATCATCAAAGGTCCCAACCAAGGCCTACTGCCGCCCGAAAGCGAAAACGACTTGCTCCGTCAACTTTACCGTCTCCCTCGGGTTTGGCTGATGGGACGCCTGCCCAACGCGCGCGGTGATCATTGCAATTTCGATACGGAGGCGGCCGGGCGGATCGCCGCAGATCACCTCCGCGCCAAGGGTCATCGTCGCGTTGCCTTCATGAATCCCAAGCCCGGGCAAATCCAGTTCGAGAAAGTAAAGGCATCATTCCAATCCGCCTGCTCACGTGGAGGCTTAAAATTCACCCTTTTGGAAGTCGAAGCCCGCCCGCCTCTCGCTTGGCCTTTGCCGTCAACTACCCGCCAAGAAAACGTCGATCAGCTCGTGGATGAGTGGAACGCGTTGCCCCCCGCGACCCGCCCGACCGCCCTGTTTGTCCCCTCCGATCGCACCGCCACCCAGCTTTACTCCGCCCTGGCCCAGCGTCGGCTCCGCCCCGGCCGCGACGTGAGCGTCATCTCGTGCAACAACGAGAAATCTCTCCTGGTTAATTTGCATCCCACTCTGACTACCATCGACGTGCACGCCGAGTTGATCGGCCGTCGGGCCGTCGACCTGCTGCTGTGGCGCATGGCGCATCCCGCTGAGGTCATCGACTCGCAGGTTCTCATCGAGCCCGCCTTGATCGCCGGTGATTCGGTTGCCCAACTCCCGCATCCCGCGGGTCGGTAGCACAGCAAGAAAGCCAACCTCAATGCACCCCAAGATGATCACCCCGTCCCCACAACTGTTGGCGAACCGCCGTTATCGATGAATCTCCAAACCGCCGACTACGTCGTCATCGCGCTCTACGGTTTAGTTATCCTGGGCATCACTTGGGTATTCGCCCGCCGGCAGCAGACCTCCGCCGATTACTTCATCGCCAGCCGCTCCATGCCGGCGTGGGCCGTGGCCATGGCCATGATGGCCGCGCTCATCAGCAGCAACACCCTCGTCGGGCATCCGGCTACGGCTTATCAAAAGGGTCTGATTCTCCTGCTAGGCAGCCTCACACTGCCGCTCGTCCTGATCTTTGTCGCGAAAGTGATCGTCCCGTTTTACCGCCACGCCGTCGGCATGAGCGCGTATGAATATCTGGGCGCTCGTTTCGGCATCGGCGGACGGCTCTACGCTTCCGGCTGTTTTGTCGCGGACCGGCTTTTTGATGTTGGCGTCACGATGCTCACCACCGCCGTCCCGATTTGCGTGATGACCGGCTGGGACATGTCCCGCGTTATTCTAGGCATGGCGATCTTCACCGTCGCTTACACCGTCGTCGGCGGCATGACGACGGTCGTTTGGACGAGCGTCGTGCAGGGTTTCATTTTTGTCGCGGCGGCAGTCATCATCGCCGCTCGGCTGATCTTTGCGCCCGAGTGCGGCGCGCCCGGGGCGGTCGTCGTGGCCGCGTGGGAAGCGGGCAAATTTTCCCTCGGCAATTTCGAGTTTTCTTGGCGCGCGCTCGCGGATCCCGGCGTGAGCTCACAATGGCTTCTCCTGCTCGCCTACACGACCAATTGGGCGCGCCGCTACATCGCCGACCAACACATGGTCCAACGCTACCTCATCGCCAAAACGGACCGCGACGCGAGTCAGGGCGTCTTGTGGAACGGTCTTCTGTGCGTGCCAGTTTGGGGTATTTTCATGGTCGTCGGCGCGTGCCTCTACGGCTACTACTTGACGAGCGGCGCGACTCCGCCGCCGGTGATCGATGAGGTCGTGCCCTACTTCATCATGCAGCAACTCCCGGCCGGGATCGTCGGCCTGATGCTCGCGGCGATTCTCGCGGCTTCGATGTCCTCGATCAGTCCGGATTTAAACAGCATCGCCACGGCATTCACCGCCGATTTGGTTGGGCACCTCTTTCCGCAGCAGTCGGATCGCGCGCGCCTGCTCACCGGCCGGCTTGCGGTCGGCGGGGCCGGGGCCTGCGCGATCATTGTGGCCTTGGTGATGATGCCGAAGGACGGCGGCGCCACGATCATGGAACGGGCGGTGACGGTCGCCGCGATCCTCTCCGGCGGCATGCTTGGGCTGTTCTTCCTCGGTTTCCTCACCCGGCGCGCCACCCGTCAGGGTTGTTACATCGGGATCGCGGCCTGCGCATTGTTCACGGCCTGGGGCACCCTCACTGAACCGCGCAATCAACTGCTCGATCTCGGAATCAATTTTACGCTCAACCCGATTTTCATCGGCGTCATGGGCCATCTCATCGTTTTCGGTGTCGGCTACGCGGCCAGTCGCTTGCTCGGCGGCTATGTTCCACCCGACGTCGATCAATTCACTTTCCGGCGCAAACCCGTCGTCAAAGTCTGACCATGCTTGCTTCTCTGTCGCCTCTCACGCTGCTGCAACCGGCGCGTATTCACTTCGGCCTCGGTTGCGCGACGCCTGCCGTCACCGCTCTCGCGCGCGACGGCTACCGTCGCGTTTTTCTCGTGACCTCGCCCTCGGTTCGAGCCCACGCCGAGGTTCTCGCCGCCGCGCTCCGCGCCGAGAACGCCACGGTCGAGATCGTCACCGGAGTTCCACCCGAGCCCACCACCGCCTGCTGTGAGCTCCTGCGCTCCGCGGCCCGCACCTTCGCCCCCGATCTCGTTCTCGCCGTCGGCGGCGGCAGCGTGCTCGACGTCGCGAAGCTCGTCGCCGCGCTCCATGACCGACCTGAGCCGATCACGTCATTTTACGGCGTTGGCCTGCTCACCGGTCGCCGGACCGCGCTCGGCTGCGTGCCCACCACAGCGGGCACCGGCAGCGAAGTTTCGCCCAACGCCCTGCTCTTTGACGAAGCCGCCGTCGCCAAAAAAGCCGTGATCAGCCCCGCGCTCGTGCCCGACACCGCGATCGTTGATCCGCAATTGATGCTCTCGCTTCCGCCCGCGCTGACCGCGACCACCGGCAT
>CAMCWW010000041.1:0-30363 GCA_945882935.1 Opitutus sp. GAS368 | reverse complement strand
ATGACTTCCTACTGGCAACTCCTGCAACTGATCCTGCCTGTCTTTGCGTTAATCGCCATCGGCGTGGTGGTGCGGCGGGTGCACTGGATTGAAGGGGAGGCGGAAGCGAGTCTCTTAAAGCTCGTCGTAAATGTCCTTTTCCCCTGCCTCATTTTCGAATCGATCACGGGGAACGCGGCGTTGCAGGACGCGAAGAATGTGTGGATGCCACCATTGATGGGTTTTGTGGTAACGGCGGGTGGATTTCTGTTGGGACGGGTGATCGGGAGGGCCGCGGGGCTCACGGTGGGCACGGGGCTCCGGACGTTTGCGCTCACCGTGGGTATTGCGAACTACGGTTACCTGCCGTTACCGATCATGGCGGGAATCTGGGGGCCGGAGAGCCGGGGTGTGCTGCTGGTGCACAATGTCGGGGTGGAGGCGGCGCTGTGGACCGTGGGGGTGCTCGTGTTGAACGGACTCTCGCCGCGCGACGGTTGGCGGAAGCTGATGAATCCGATCATGGTCACACTGGCGGTGGCGGTGGCGCTTAATCTCGCGGGGGCGGCGCCGCACCTGCCGAAGATTTTTACCGATTTGGTGCACGCGCTGGCGGTATGCGCCATCCCGTTGGGGCTTTTGATGACGGGGGTGAGCCTCGCCAGCTATCTGGGTGATCTGCGGGCTTTGGTGCAGCCGAAGATCACTGTGCTTGCGTGTGTGGTCCGGCTGGGAATTTTCCCGGTATTGATTTTGGCGGCGGCGAAGTGGTTGCCGCTCTCAGTGGAATTGAAGCGCGTGCTGGTGGTGCAAGCGGCGATGCCGGCGGGGGTGATGCCGATTATCATCGCGCGGCATTACGGCGGACAGCCGCTGACGGCGGTGCAGATCGTGCTCGGGACGACCATTTTGGCTTTGATCACGATTCCGCTTTGGCTGCGGCTGGGTTTGGCTTGGGTAGGAGTGTAGGGTGGGCGGAGCCTGGGCGACGCGGTGCGCAATGGCCGGTTGACCAGCGGGCGGGCACAGCTCTCTGTTTGAGGTACCATGGACTGGCTCTCCGATCCGCAAATTTGGATTTCTTTCTTCACGCTGACGTTGCTCGAGATTGTGCTCGGCATCGACAATGTGATCTTCATCTCGATCCTCGCGGGCAAACTGCCCGAGGCCGAACAGGCCAAAGCGCGGCAAATCGGGCTCGCGCTGGCGTTGATCACGCGGGTGCTGCTGCTGTTGAGCCTGACTTGGCTCATGGGGCTGACGAAGCCGCTCTTCACCCTGCCGGTCCTCAATCACGGGCTATCGGGGCGGGATTTGATTTTGTTGATCGGCGGGTTGTTTCTAATCGGGAAAAGCGTGCTCGAGGTGCACGAGAAACTCGAAGGCGCGGACGGTCACGCGACGGCGGGGAAGAAGCGCGTCTCGTTTGCGGCGGTGATCGTGCAGATTTTGATTTTGGACGTCGTCTTCTCCCTAGACTCGGTGATCACGGCTGTGGGCATGGCGAACAATCTAGCGGTGATGGTCGCCGCGGTCGTCGTGGCGCTAGGGGTGATGTTGGTCTTTGCGGGAGCGATCAGCGATTTCGTGAACCGGCACCCGACGTTGAAGATGCTGGCGTTGAGTTTCCTGATTCTGATCGGAGTGACGCTCGTGGGCGAGGCGCTGGGTCAGCACATCCCGAAGGGGTATATCTATTTCTCCATGGCCTTCGCGTTTGGCGTTGAGATGTTGAACCTACGGCTGCGGGCGAAGAGCAAACCGGTGGTGTTGCACCAGCCGTATCGCTGAGCTTCGGGCGGGAGCGTTCGCGGAGCATGCGATCGAGGCGATCGGAGAGGAGGTCGAGAGATTTGTAGGCGTCGTCGGAGCGGACGCTGGCGATGAGATCGGGGCCGCCGATTTCGATGTGGCCTTTGGCGGCAAACGGGTCGCCGAAGTCGGGGGCGTGATCGCGCCGGGCCGGGGTGATCGCGAAATGGATGCCGCGGACCATCACTTTTTCGGCGACGTCGGCATTGCTCGGGTGGGTGATGGGGGCAGAATTGAATTTGGGTTTCATGCGCTGGGTCCGACGCGCATGGCCGCCGGATATTCGTTAGAAAATCCGGCGGCAATTCAAAGAGGGCGGACTCAGCGCTTTTTGTTCAGCGCGGCGGCGAACCAGTCGTTGTTCACGGGCGCGGCGGCGCGGGGGGCGGTAGGGGCGACGGATGGACGGGGGCTTCCGTTGCCGAAGGCAGCGCGCGGAGCGCCCGGGCCGTTTTGGGTCTTGGGGCCGATCACGGGGTTGCTGCGCATTGAGAGCGCGATGCGTTGGCGGGGGAGATCGACCTCGGTGACGGTGACGGAAACCTTCTGGCCGGGCTTCACTACGGCCGCGGGCTCTTTGACAAAGCTGTCGGCGAGCTGGCTGACGTGGACGAGGCCGTCTTGGTGGACGCCGATGTCCACGAACGCGCCGAACGCGGTGACGTTGGTGACGATGCCGGGGAGCTTCATGCCGGGTTTGAGATCCTCGGGTTTGTGGACGCTGGCCTCGAAGGCAAAGACTTCGAATTTCTCGCGCGGGTCGCGGCCTGGTTTGGCGAGCTCGGCGACGATATCGGTGAGGGTGGGCAGGCCGACGTCGGCGGTGACGTAGTGCTCCAATTTGATTTTCGACCGGGCGAGGCCGTCGCGGATGAGATCGGGCACGGTGACGCCGAGGTCGGCGGCCATTTTCTCGACGAGGGCATAGCGCTCGGGATGGACGGCGCAGGTGTCGAGCGGGTGGACGGCATCGCGGATGCGGAGGAAGCCGGCGGCCTGCTCGAAGGCCTTGGGGCCGAGGCGCGGGACGGATTTCAGCTCGGAGCGGGATTTGAAAGGGCCGTTTTCGTTGCGATGGGCGACGATGGCGGCGGCGGTGGTGGCGTTGAGACCGGAGACGTAGCTGAGCAGTTGTTTTGAGGCGGTGTTGAGTTCGACGCCGACGCCGTTGACGGAGCTGACGACGGTGTCGTCGAGGGAACGTTTGAGCGCGGATTGATCGACGTCGTGCTGGTATTGGCCGACGCCGATGGATTTCGGGTCGAGTTTCACGAGTTCGGCGAGCGGGTCCATGAGGCGGCGGCCGATGGAGACGGCGCCGCGCACGGTGAGATCGTGGTCGGGAAATTCTTCGCGGGCGACGTCGCTGGCGGAGTAAATCGAGGCGCCGGATTCATTGACCATCACGATGGGAATCGAGGTGGGCAGGCCGAGGGTGCGGACGAAAGACTCGGTCTCGCGGCCACCGGTGCCGTTGCCGATGGCGACGGCCTCGACTTTGAAAAACTTCACGAAGCCGAGGAGCTTCTCTTTGGCATCGGCCTCCATGCGGTCAGGGAAAACGACGTCGTTGTGAAGCAGTTTTCCTTGGCGATCGAGGAGGACGACTTTGCAACCGGTGCGGATGCCGGGGTCGATGGCGAGGACGGCGCGCTGGCCGAGAGGCGCGGCGAGGAGGAGTTCGCGGAGGTTGGAGGCGAAGACCTTGATGCCGTCGCCGTCGGCGCGCTTTTTGGATTCGAGGCGCATCTCGGTTTCCATCGCAGGGCAAAGGAGGCGTTTGCAGGCGTCTTGGACTGATAGACGGACTTGGGCGGAGGCGGCGTTTTTGGTTTTGGCGAAGAGCGGTTCGACCTCGGCGGGCGCGGTGGCCTCGTCGGGGAGTTGCACGCGCATCATGAGAAACAGTTCTTTCTCGCCGCGGCGCATGGCGAGGACGCGGTGGGACGGGGCTTTGGCGAGAGGCTCGCTCCATTCGAAGTAGTCTTTGAACTTCGCGGCTTCGGGCGCGGTGTCTTTGCCGAGGAGAACTTTGGAGGAGACGATGGCGTCGCGCTGGTAGATGACGCGCAGGCGGGCGCGGGCGTCTTTGTCGTCGCTGACCCGCTCGCCGATGATATCGCGGGCGCCGGCGAGAGCCTCGGCGGAGTTTTCAATTTTAGATTTCTGGTTCTTGCCGTCGTCGGCGGTGTACTCGTGACCGACGAGTTTCTCGGCTTCGGCGACGGGATCGGTGGTATCGGCCTGGGCGAAGATCAGTTCGGCGAGGGGCTCCAAGCCCTTCTCTTTCGCGATGGTGGCGCGGGTACGT
Source organism: Opitutus sp. GAS368 (assembly GCA_945882935.1). Lineage (GTDB taxonomy): Bacteria > Verrucomicrobiota > Verrucomicrobiia > Opitutales > Opitutaceae > Tous-C4FEB. Next base: position 26,261 of record CAMCWW010000041.1, on the reverse strand, counting down.
TTTTTAGGACGGAACGGAAGATAGATGTCCTCGAGGACGGTGAGCGAATCGGCGGCGTTGACGGCTTTTTCGAGGGCGGGAGAGAGGAGGTTGCGTTCCTTGAGCGAGGTGAGGATGGAGGCGCGGCGTTCGTCGATGGCGCGCATTTGCTCGAGTCGGTCGCGGATGGCGGTGATCTGGACCTCGTCGAGTTCCCCGGTGGCCTCCTTGCGGTAGCGGGCGATGAACGGCACGGTGGCGCCCTCGGCAAAAAGCTGCGCGGTGGCGGCGACCTGGTGGACCTTGAGGTTGAGCTCCTGCGTGACGCGGAGGACGTGGTCGGGGTTGGGCAGTTCCATTGGTTTTTGAAAAAGAGAGCCGAGCAGAGAGGGCGGCGAGGGGCGGGCAACCACGAAAGTGAGGCGAAGCGCAGAAGAAACTCCGGGGGTTGTCAGAGCCGTTGAAATCTGCCGGCTTGGAGACGCTTGAAGACCGATTCCATTGATTCGTGTTGCGCGCCCGGGCGCTCAAAAACCACTGCTGCCGTCGCGGCGGTGGGGCCAACACTTGAGGTATCCCCGGCGGCGGGATCGACGACGGGTATGGCCCTGATTCCGGCGGGCGAGTTCCAGATGGGGACGGATGGCGACTACGGCTTTCCGCTCGACGGCGAAGGCCCGGGCCATGCGGTGAAGTTGGCGGCATTTTATCTCGACGCGACGTGTGTGACGAACGAGCAGTTCAACGCGTTTGTGAACGCAACGGGGTATAAGACCGAGAGCGAGCGCTTCGGGTGGAGTTTTGTGTTTTTCGGGCACCTTTCGCCCAAGCAACAGACGACGGCGGTGCGGCTGCGCGTGTTGGGGAGCGAGTGGTGGTGCCGGGTCGATGGGGCGACGTGGCGGCATCCCGAGGGGCCGGGGTCGCACATCAAGCAACGCTGGGGACACCCGGTGGTGCAGGTGTCGTGGAGCGATGCGGTCGCTTACGCAACGTGGGCGGGAAAACGCCTGCCGACGGAGGCCGAGTGGGAATACGCCGCGCGCGGTGGGCTCGCGCAAAAACGGTTCCCGTGGGGCGACGAGCTTGAGCCGGAGGGACGTCACCGCATGAACGTCTGGCAAGGGGTGTTTCCGACCGCGAACACCGAGGCCGACGGCCATTTCGGCCCGGCCCCGGCGAAGAGTTATCGAGCCAACGGCTACGGCCTTTATCAAATGACGGGCAATGTGTGGGAGTGGTGCGCGGATTGGTTCGGCGCGGCCACCTACCGGGAGAGAGCGCGCGGGCAGCCCTGCGTTAATCCGACGGGCCCCGGAACCGGCGACCGGCGGGTGATGCGTGGCGGCAGCTACCTGTGCCATGCGAGTTATTGCAACCGCTACCGCACGGACGCGCGCAGCAGCAACGCGCCCGACAGTGCCACGACCAATCTCGGCTTCCGGTGCGCGCGTGACGCGGCTTGATCGGAACTGGCAGACCGTTTTCGCTTAAGTTTTTCCCGATCCAAAACTCCATGTCCGCCATCAATACGTTTCTCCTGCAGCATAATCTGCGCATCGCGACCAATCCCTGCGTGTCGCCCGATTTTTGCCTCGAATGGGCGGGATTGCGGGCCGCGATTGAAAACGCGCAACCGATCCACGTTTGGCCGCACAGCCGCTTTGAAACGGCGGCCGGCTCCTGGACGTTGCTGGAGGACACTGCTACCGGCGACTGCGCGTGGCGGCTCGATGTCGCTGGTGGCGAAGCACCGGTTGATTTGCTGGCGGCTGGAGCGGCGTTGAAAACCGGCGCGGTTATTTTTCCTGCGACCTTTGCCAATCTCCTGCGCCTCAAGAATCTCATCCAAGAGCACAACCCCGCCTCGACAATTTTCCCCAGCGCCATGGCGCAACTGGGCCGCAGCACACTCGGGGTCGGCGCGCGCTTCACGACGTTGCATTGGCCGGCGGTCGAGTGGGCGATGGCGCAGCTCGGCATCGGCGTGACGGCCAACCAGAACTCGATCCCGCGCGAATTGGTTTACGACACCGATGTGATGCTCGCGGGCAAACTCGACTCGGTGCCCTTTCCTTTCATCGGCACCAACGTCCCCGAGGGTCACCAAGGTCAGAGCGTCGAAGGCATGAGCCACGGCTGCGTGCTGTCGAAGTTGAAGACGGGGTTTCACACGCGCGGGATCGCCTGGTCGTTCAATGCCGACCACCAGCCGATCGGCGGGAAATTTGATTCTCGGGAAGATGCGCTGGTCACGGGTTGTGTGCTCGCGAGCTACATCACGTTCGATCTCTCCCCGGAACTCGCGCAGACCAAAGTCGCGGACGATGCCGCCGCTTGGTGTGCGGCGAACGTTCCCGCCGCGCTTATCGCGACGGTCAAAGCCCGTGTGGCCCAAGCGGGGCTCACGTTGAACGAGGCGGATTTCTCCAAGCTCCTCGCCTACGTCTGGCCCTCGCTGCAAAAGATGAAAGCGCGCGACGGCAAATACGCCGCCGCGCGCGCGAAGCTTTTCACGACCGACGCGGGCCGCGCCTACCTCCGCGAGTTGTCCATCGACGAATTGCCCGGACTGACCACGCCCGAAACCACCGCCATCATGCTCGCGCTTTGCGAGGCGTTGGGGATGAAGATCCACTTCGTCGCACCGGCGTTTGGCTTTCAAAAAAACATGCCGTATCCGGACAACGTCGCGCTCCGCGGGCTCATCGAAAAACAATGGGCGGTGTGCAAAGATTTTGGGGCGAGCATCGGTTTTCACTCGGGCTCCGGCAAATCCGCCGAGAATTATCAAGTCATGGGCGAGGTCACGGGCGGCCGGCTCGAGATCAAGACGAGCGGCCGCTACACTTACGAGATGGGCCGCGCGCTCTTCGCCTCGAAAAACCCCGCGGACCAAGCGCTGTGGCGCGACTGGTATGAGTTTACCGTCGAGCTCGCGATTCTCGGTGCTTACAGCGCCGATGCGACGGAGCAGAAAATGGCGCGCATCTTCGTCACCGATGCGCTCTCGAAGTGCGGGCGGGGCGTGGATGTGTTCTCCAGCCCGACGGTCACGCGTTCGGCGATCGAGTCGCTCGCGCCAAGTCCGGAGCATATGTTTTGGTTCGAGTATAATTTTCTCCATGTGCTTGCGGCGGGCGGCCGGGCGGAGAAGGCCGCTCTCGGCGATCACACGCCGGCGGGGTATCGGCAGCGCGCGCGCTTCTACGCGATCAGCGATGAAGGCCGGCTCAATTTCGCGAAGAACATCGCGACCTATCTCGTCTTTCTGGCGCAAAACACCGGACTCGCGCCGGCGGCCGTCTGCGAGACCGCCCGCGCGAAACTCGCCGGTTACCAAAATCTCGCCGCACTTCTCGCCGGCATCGCGCGGTAAATTCCGCTCCGCCCTGACCTCTCCTGCAATCTCTCCGCTTGAATCGCCCGCAAGCGGGCTCCTACCTCAGACTTCTCCCATGCCCGCCTTTATCCACGACGACTTCCTGCTCTCAAATCCGGCCGCCCGCGAACTCTACCACACGTTCGCGAAGTCGGAGCCGATCTACGATTACCACTGTCACCTGCCGCCGGCACAGATCGCGAACAACCACCGCTTCGCCGACCTCGCTGAAGTCTGGCTCGGCGGCGACCACTACAAGTGGCGCGCGCTTCGCACCAACGGCGTGGCGGAACGATTCGTCACGGGCGACGCTTCGCCGCGCGAGAAGTTCGACGCGTGGTGCGCGACCGTGCCGCAGACGCTGCGCAACCCGCTCTACCATTGGTCGCACCTGGAGCTGGCGCGGTGTTTTGGCATCACCGACATCATTAATCCGCAGAGCGCAGATTCGATTTGGGAGCGGGCGAATCCGCAGCTGGCCACGATGCGCGTGCATGATTTTCTGACCAACTCCAAGGTCGCTGTGGTCTGCACGACCGACGATCCGGCGGACTCGCTCGAGCTACACCAGAAGATCCGGGCGAGCGGTTTGAAGACCCGGGTTTATCCGACCTTTCGCCCCGATAAGGCCTTCGCGGTGGGTGCGCCGGCGGTGTTCAATCCTTACATGGAGAAACTCGCGGGAGCGGCGGGCGGTTCATTTGCCGCAAACGGCATCCGGACGTTCGACGATTTTCTCGGCGCGCTGAAAAAACGCCACGATGACTTCCACGCGATCGGTGGACGCGTTTCGGATCATGGACTGGAATCGGCGCTGGCCGAGCCTTGCACCCACGCGCAGGCGCAGGCGGTGTTCGATGCGGCGCGGGCGGGCCGCGTGCCCTCGGCCGAAGAAATCGCGCGCTATGGTTCGTATCTGATGCTCGAGCTCGGGCGCTGGGATGCGGCGCGCGGCTGGACGAAGCAGCTGCACCTCGGCGCGCTGCGGAACAACAACACGCGCCTGCTCGGTAAGCTCGGGCCGGACACGGGTTTTGATTCGATCGGCGACTTCCCGCAGGCGGTCGCGCTTTCGCGTTACCTGAATGCGCTCGATGCCACCGACCAGCTCCCGCGCATGGTCATCTACAACCTGAACCCGGCCGACAACTACGTCTTCGCGGCCATGGTTGGGAATTTCCAAGACGGCACGATTCCCGGGAAAATCCAATTCGGCAGCGGCTGGTGGTTCCTCGACCAGAAGGAAGCGATGGAGTGGCAGCTCAACTCGCTTTCGAACCTCGGCTTGCTTTCGCGCTTCGTCGGCATGCTGACGGATTCGCGCAGCTTCCTGAGTTATCCGCGCCATGAGTATTTCCGCCGCACGCTGTGCAATCTGATCGGCGGCGACATCACGCGCGGCGAGATTCCCAACGACATGGGCCTCGTCGGCGGGATGGTGAAGAACATCTGCTTCGCCAACGCGCGGAATTATTTCGGCTTGGAGTTGGCGCCGGAGTTTGCGGCCAAGTGACCGGGTGAGGGACTGCGTTCGGGGCTGGCCCCGGGCGCAAGATCCGGTGGGCTGGCGCGGTGGGGAAAGAGCTCATCATTACATCGATTGGGTCGGCCCTGATGTGCGGCTGCTGGCTTTGGGGCTGGGGGCAGATGAAAAGCCAAAGCTGGACGCTTCCGAGCTTTCGCGCTTCATGGGCAAATCGGTCGGTTTAACCCCTTTTCGTTTTTGAACATCTGTTTTGTTTTCAATCCTCAGGCGGGCCCGGCGCGGAATCGGTCCAAGCTGCTCCGGTTGATCGAGGGGTTTTTGAAGACGACCAAGGTCACAGGTTCGGTGGCTTTGACCGAGCGACGGGGACACGCGACGGAGCTTGCGGCGGCGGCGGTGAAGGCCGGGGCCGACGTGGTGGTGGCGGTGGGTGGTGATGGCACGGTGAACGAAGTGGCGAGCGCCTTGGTCGGTACGCCGGCGGCGCTGGGCATCGTGCCCTGCGGTTCCGGCAACGGGCTCGCGCGGCATCTGGGGATCTCGCTCCGGCCGGCGTTCGCGTTGGCGGGATTGGCGAGCGGGCGAGTCCGCCGGATCGACGCGGGTGAGGCGAATGGCCGGCTCTTTTTCTGTGCGATGGGCACGGGTTTTGACACGGCGGTGCTGACGAGTTTCGAGCGGTTGGCGAGGCGCGGGTTTGCGGCGTATTTCGTCGCGGCGATGCGGGCGTTTTCGAGTTACCGGTGCGAGGCCTACGGCTTGCGGACCGGGGCGGGCGAAGTCGAGGTGAGGCCCGCGCTCTTCGTGACCGTCGCAAATTCCGACCAGCTCGGGAACAACGCGCGCATTGCACCCGGCGCGCGGGTGGATGACGGGCGGTTGGATCTCGTGGTGATTCCGCCGGTGGGCTGGGTTTCGGGGCTGCCGTTGGTGGGGCGACTTTTCGCGGGCTCGCTGAACGGCGGGGCCGGTGTGGGGCGTTGGACGGGCGAGCGCTTTGTGATCACGCGGGCGGCGGCGGGGCCGATCCACGTCGACGGGGAGCTGGTGCAGACGGCGGTGGAAATCTCCGTGCGCGTGCGGCCGGGTTGCCTGCGGGTGATCGGGCCGGTGCGAAACGATTAGGGATGAATCAGGGGCAAGGCCTCGTTGCGGAAGCGGCGGTAGACGGTGAAGTCGCGGACGTCGGTGGTGATGATCTTGGCTTTGGGAAAGCGCTCGGAGAGGACCACGAGGGAGGCGTCGCCAGCGTCCATTTGGGGGTATTTTTCGAGCAAACTATGAATATGAGCAGGCCGGTCCCAGCCTAGCATCAGTCGGAGGCGGCCGGTTCTTACGGCATCGATCGCTGCGAGCAGGCAGGAGCGTTCTTTGCCCAAATGGTGGCAGATTTCAGACCAAACCGTTTCGGTCGTGGCAAGCGGTTCATCCAGCGCCGTCAACACTGACACGCTCCATGCGTGCCATTGGTCGTTACGGTTGAAGAGACCGACGACCGGACCGGCATCGACCAGATAGTTAATTGCCGAAGCCCTCACGCATCGAGAGATCGGAGGGGCCGTTTTTCATCATCCCAGCGACGCGGCGCGCCCACTCGCCGAAAGAGGGGCCGCGATTTTTTTGGCGCTTTTCCGCGAACTTGGTGGGGGCGCGGCGTGGGGCGGACTTGGCCTTGGGTTTGCGGGTGGTGAGCGTGGGCATGAGGTGAACGTCGTGGCGGCGGGCGCGGAGTCAAGGGAGGCCAAGGGCGGCGCGGGCGGCGGTGGCCATCACGGGGGCGGTGGTGGTGGCGGGGGCACCGGTCCAGATTTCGAGGGCTTTGGCACCCTGATGGACGAGCATCGCGAGCCCGTTGGCGTGGGGCAGACCGAGGGCGGCAGCGCGGGCGAGAAGCGCGGTCTGCGACGGGTTGTAGATCATGTCGAAGACGGCGGCGACATTGGGCAGCGAGGTGAGATCGACGGGCATCTCGTCGGTGGGGCGGAGGCCGGCGCTGGTGGCGTTGATCAGGAGCGTGCCTGACGGCAGATCGGCGGGCGGCGCGGCCGGAGTGAAACCACGGAGCGGAATGTCGGCTGCGAGCGGGGCCAGATGGGCGAGCAGGGTGTGGAGATTGGCCTCGGTGCGGTTGGCGATCCAGAGTGAGGCGCAACGGCGTTGGAGACATTCGACGGCGGCACCGCGGGCGGCGCCGCCGGCACCGAAAAGAACGACGTGGGCGCCGGTGAGCTCGAGGCCGAGGGTTTCGCGGATGGCCGCGGCTAGGCCGTAGCCATCGGTGTTGTGTCCGCGCCAGCCGGCGGGCGTGCGGAGGAGGGTGTTGACGGCGCCGATCGGGCGGGCGGCGTCGTCGATCGCGGCCACGCGGTCAAAGGCGAGAACCTTGTGCGGGACGGTGAGGTTGAGGCCGTGAAAATTTTTCGCGCGGAAGAGCTCGAGGGCGCGCGGGAGGTCGTCGGGGTGGACTTCGAACCGGAAGTAGCGCCAGTCGGCGAAGCGGGCGTCGTGGACGGCGAGCGAGGCGAGGGCGGCGTTGTGCATCGCCGGGCTGATCGAGTGCTTGATCGGGTGCCCGAGCACGGCAAGGGCGGTGCCGGGGAAAGACCAGCCGTCGAGATCGGCGAGACTGCACGTGGGATCGGATGGCGCCATGCAAACAGGGTGGGGTTGGGGGCCCGGCGGCGAAAGCAAGAAACGCTGACCGTCGATCAGGCCGGACTCGCCGGAGGAAAGAAATTGGGCAACAGATGGCGGTCGGTCATGGGTAGGTGAAATACCGGGGTGGTGGAGCCCGACATCGGTGGAACAATCCAATCCCATTGCGCGGAAAGCGGGCGGCCGGCGCTTTCCTCTTGGGTGGCGAAGCGCATGAATTGAGCGCTTGCGGTATGGTGGTCCACGAGGGTCACGCCGGCGGCCGCGTAGGAGTGGAGGACCGCGACGTTGAGCTCAAGCAGGGCGCGGTCGCGCCAGAGAGATTGAGGGGACGACAGGTCGAGTCCGAGCCGGTGCGCGATGGCGGGGAGTTGATGGTAGCGGGCTTCGTCACCCAAATCGCGGGCGCCGATCTCGGTGCCCATATACCAACCGCTGAACGGCGCGGCCGAGAACTCGGTCGAGGCGGCGATCAACCGGTGATCGGAAATGGTTGGCACGGCATACCAGCGGAGGCCGAGATCGCCGAACCAAGCCAGCGTGGGGTGGGTGAGGTGAACCTCGCGGATGAGCCCGGGGGGCAGGGGGAAGAGGCGGGGTTTTTCGCCGGTGCCGGTTATGATCCAAGGGAGCAGATCAAAAGGGGTCTTGGTCGAGGGTGGGATCCAGCCCATGGCGAGGGCGCGTTCTGTAAAAGAAATGTTTTGGGGGTCGCCGAGAATTTGGGCTCCGTCGCGATAGCCGGCGTAGCCCGCCAGCTGGCGATTTTCGATCCGCGGACCGGGCAGGTGCGCGGTGGAGGGTGCGAATACGGTCATCGTCGGCCGGATCGAGCCGGAATTGGTCGCCTCGGCAAGGTGGGCGCAGAGCTCGGAGAATATGGCCTCGGCTCCGGCGACGTGCCGGCAGTCGCGCACCTTTAGACCGCGCCAGAAGAGTCGCCCGATGCAGCGGGCGTTGTTGCGCCAGGCCATGCGGCCGGCATGGGTGAGTTCGTCGGTGGTGAACGGGGCGGGTTGGCCGGCGGCGAGGGCGGCGCGGTAGATAGTGGTGCGCTCTGCGAGGGGTGCGGCCAATATGCCAAAAGTGGAAGCATCGCTCAGGAAATCCGTGATTTCTTCGGTTTGAGGCGGAGGCGGCGGGCCGGGGAGCGGCGGATTCGAGGGCGCGTGAAATGGGCACTTCCGGATGGACATAGGTTTAAAAGATGCCGACGAGCGACGATGGCGCAAATGCGGCCCGAGGAGCGACGGGCAATTGGAAATCAAGTCAGTGGCTGCGGTTGCCGTGGGTTGAGGAGAAGCCCAACGGGTAGATCGGGCTGCCGGGACGACTGGCTCCACGGGGATGGCGAAAGGTCACTCGGACTCGCGGGTGTGGGTGGTCTCGAAATCGGTGATGAAGCTGGCGAAAAGGCGAGCGCGGGCGGGTTCGCCGGAAACGGTGTAGTGGTGCACGAGGTTACGGCAGCAGCGGCAGAGGACCTCGTGGATGGCGGTGGGCATGAGATCGGCGGGCTGGGGTGAGGTGCCTTGAGCGATGAGAAAGGCGATGACCTCGTCGGGGTCGCGAAAGAGGCCGCGGTCAAACGGGTCGACGTAGAACGGAATCTCAGCGTCGAAGCAGCCGACGAGGAAGTGACCGGGCAGGCCGACGGGCTCCAGCGCAAGGCCGAGGCGTTCGGCGACCAGCAGGTAGACGAGGCTGAGAGAAATGGGCAGGCCGATGCGGCGCGTGAGGACGCTGTTGAGGAAGCTGTTTTGCGGGTCGGTGTAGTGCTCGACGTTGCCGCGAAACCCCCATTCGTGGAACATCACGCGGTTGATGATCCGGCATTTCTCCCGGGAGCTGGCGGGTTCGGCGATGAGCTCGGTGCAGCGGGCGGCGATGGCGTCGAGTTGCTCGCAGCAGCGGCCCACATCGAGGGCGGGGTTGACGGTGCGGGCGAGCAGGAGGGCGCCGGTTTCCAGTTCGTAGTGGAGTGAACCGATGAAGGTGCGGAACTCGGCGACGGGGTCGGAATACTTCAGCTCTTTGAGAAACCAAGCGGCGTGAGCGGCGAGGGCGCGGTCGGGGCCGTGACTGAGCTCGCGCAGAAACGACGCGGCCTCAGGGCCGAGGGCGGTGAATCGGGCGAGGAGGGCGCGGCGGACGGACGGGCTGGGGTCGTCGAGCAGGCGCAGCAGCGCGGAGAGTTGGGCGGAGCTCGGCGCGGTGGTTTCCAAGCGGGCAAGGCGAGAAGGAATTTTCGCGGGAGGCAATGCGGAAGGCGGCGTGCGGGCGGCGCCCTACTTTGCGGAATTGAAACGAAGTTTTTCTTCTTCGCGGTCGATGAAAGGGACGCCTTTTTCCATCCACTCGGGGGCGGGGGTGCCGTGGAGGTAGTGCTCGAAGAATTGCCAGGCGCGGCGGGCGAAATCCTTTTGGTCGGCGCGGCGGCGGAGGCCGTGGAGCCCGCCATTGTAGTTCCAGAGCCAGGCGGGTTTGTCGTAGCGCCGGAGGGCGAGGAAGAGTTCGATGCCTTGATACCACGGAACGGCGTCGTCGGCGTCGTTGTGCAGGAGCAGGAGGGGCGTGGTGATGCGCTGCACGTGGAAGATGGGGGAGTTTTCGATGTAGAGGTGCGGCGCTTCGGCGAGGGGGCGGCCGAGGCGGCTTTGGGTTTTCTCGTATTGGAACTGACGCGGCATGCCGGAGCCCCAGCGGATGCCGGAGTAGGCACTGGTCATGTTGCCCACCGGGGCGCCGGCTTCGGCGGCGCGGAAAAGCGAGGTTTGCGTGAGCATGTAGGCGATCTGGTAGCCACCCCAGGAGTGGCCGGAGATGCCGATGGCCTGCTCGTCGACGAAGCCTTGGCGGACGAGGCTCTCGATGGCGGGGAGCACGGCGCGCAGCGCGCTTTGGCCGGGCTGACCCTCGGTGTAAACGATGTCGGGGGTGAGGACGAGGTAGCCGTTGCTGGTGTAGAGGGGGAAACTGACGTTGTGGCTGGGCGCTGGGGTTTTGAAGGTGTGGACGTCCTGCGACAGGCGCTCGTAGATGTAGACCATGAGCGGGTATTTTCTCGTGGGATCAAAGTCGGCGGGTTTGTAGAGCGCGGCGCTGAGCGGGACGCCATCGGCGTTACGGAACGGCACGATTTCGGCGCGGCCCCAATTAAACGGCGTGAGCTGGGCGCCGCCGGCGGTGACTTTGGCGGGGGCGGCGAAGGCGGAATCGGTGGTGTGGTAGTCGGGAAATTCGTCGAAGCGGGCGGCGCTCACGAGCAGGACATCGGCGGCTTTGGCGCGGGTGACGTAGCGGTAATTTTTGTCGCCCCAGAGGAGGCGGCGCGGGGCGGTGCCGGGGGCGGCGTCGAAGCGGGTTTGGAAGAAACCGGAGGCGCGCGTCTCCTCGCTCTCCCCGCGGAGGGTGAGGGGCTTGGCGGGGTCGAGGCCGCGGTCGTCGGTGTCTTCGTCGATGGGCTCGATGTTTTGGACGCGGAACTGGGTTTTGGTCGCGCGGCCGGAGGCGGCGGTGAGGTTTTTGGCGGGGCGGGCGTCGGCCCAGAGCTGCCAGACATCGTAGCGATCGTAAATGAGGAGCGACTGGCTGTCCTTGGTCCAACCGGCTTGGCCATAGGGACCGGCGGGCGAGGGAGAATCGTGGTCTTTGTTGTGGACGGCCACGCCGAGGGTGGAGGTGAGGTTGCGCGTGGTGCCGTCGGCGGTGTTGAGCAGGTGCCAGTGATTGGACTGGTAGTAGAAGGCCCAGAGGCCGTCGGGTGACCAAACCGGGGCGCTACCGGATCCGCCGTTTTCGCTGCGGAGTTCCTTGAGGGCGGGTTTACGGGCGCCGGTGAGGGGATCGAGGAGGAGGATGTCGGTGTAGCGGCCGTCGTAATCGGCGCGGCGGCGGTAGGCGCGGTCGTCTTGGCCGAGGGCGCGGGTACCGTCGTCGCTGAGCGTGACGGTGGGCAGGGTGACATCGGCGAGCTGGGTGTAGCGGTGGGTGGCGAGATCGAGCACGCCGCGATAGGTGCGGTTGCGCTCGAGGGTCGCGCGGACTTTTTGCATGGGCTGGACGACATCGTCGTTCCAGCGCCAGAGATCGGCGGAGACCCGGGATTCGGCGTCGAGGGCGGTGTCGGGATCGCGGGCGGGTTTGGGGAGCGGGGCGGCGGGGACGTAAAGTTTTTTGCCGTCGCGAGAGAAGGCGATGGTGCCCTTGTCGCTCACCGTGAAGGCGGCGGGGAAGTGGGTTGTCGTTGAGGAGACGAGCTCGGCGGCGGCGGCGGTGCCGCGTGGCCAGTGGTAGAGTTTGAAGCGTGCGGATTTCGGGGCAGGCGTGGCGGCGACGTCGTCGCGGTCGCTGACGAAGGCGGCTTGGGTCTGTTCGCGGTCCCAAGCGAGTTTCAGGTATTTGCCTTTGCCGGCGAGGAGGGCGGCAGGGGCGGTGTCGGCGGGGGCTCCGGGAGTGAAAACGTAAACGCCGTTAGTGTGGCCGATTTTGGCGGCGATGGTGGTGAGAAGGGTGCGGCCGTCGCGGGCGAGGCTGTAGTCGAGGACATCGGCGAAGGTGCGCTCGGCGGGGGTGGCGGCGGCGAGGTCGATGAGGACGAGATCGGTGCCGAGGTCGGGTTTGGCGGCGGCGGAGCCGGTTCCGGCTCGAGGAGCGGCTTGGTTGGGATCGGAGGCGGGAGTGGTGACCTCAGGCTTTTTTTCTTCGGGTTTTGCCTCCTTGAGATAGGCGAGCCAGGCGCCGGTCCTGGTGGAGAGCTGGTAGTTTTTAACGGAGGCAACGGTGGTGGATTTGCCGGCGGCGAGGTGGAGATAGAGGAGGCCAGGTTTCGGCATTTCGTCGGGCTTTTTCTTGGCTTTGCGGGCGGCGGCGAGGGCGGCCTTGGCGGGGTAGGTGCTGGCGACGAGGTGCGCGGAGTCGGCGGTGAAGGCGAGGCGGATGGTGGGCAGGGTGGGGGAAGCGTCGGGGTTGGCGGAGTCGGGCTGGGTGGCGGGCGGAGGGAGAGCGCCGACGGGGAGGCGTTGCTCGCGACCGGTGGCGAGTTCGCGCACGATGACTTCGCCGTCGCCGTCTTGCGGCATGAAGGAGTAGGCGAGCCAGCGGCCGTCGCGGGAGAGGGTGGGTGAGGCGAGGCTGCGCCAAGCGTCGAAGTCGTCGAGGGAGAGCGGGCGTTTGGCGGCGAGGGTGGCCGGAGTGGAGTCGGCGGCGAAGGCGGCGGTGGTGAGGGTGAAGGCCGCGAGCAGGGGCAGCGTGAAGCGGAGGAGTGATCGCATGGGTAAAGGGAGGAGAAAAGAGGGAAGGACTGCTAATGAAATTCGCCACGGGGCGAATTTTTGGAAGTGCGGCGGTTGATGGCGGACGGATTTCGGAAATTACCGCGCGCCGTAAAGGGCGGAGCCGACGCGGACCTGGGTGCTGCCGGCGGCGATGGCGGGGGCGAGGTCGTTGCTCATGCCCATGGAGAGTTCGCGGAGGGGGACGCCGAGGCGGGCAGCGAGGTCGTCGCGAAGGGTGCGGAGATTCGTAAATGTGCAGACGGCGTGCTCGGCGGTCTCGGCGGGGGTGGAGCCGAGGGGAGCGATGGTCATGAGACCGTCGAGACGCAGGTTCTTTTTGGTGAGGGCGAACTCGACCAGGCGCGGAGTATCGGCGAGGTCGGCGCCGAATTTGGCGGGGTCGTTGCCGGCGTTGACCTGAAAGAGGATCGGGAGAACGTTGCCGAGCTCGGCGGCGGCGCGGTCGAGGTGGTTGAGGAGTTTTTCGCTGTCGACGCTTTGGACACGGTCGAAGTGTTGGGCGGCGAGTTTGGACTTGTTGGACTGGAGGTGGCCGATGAGTTCCCAAGCGAGGGCGGGGGCGGCGCAGAGGGGGCGTTTCTCGGCGGCTTCCTGGACGCGATTTTCGCCGACGGCGCGCAGGCCGTAGCGGGCGGCGTAGTCGGCGGCGGCGACGGGGTGGGTCTTGGTGACGGCGAGGAGTTCGACCGTGGCGGGATCGCGGCCGGCGGCGGCACAGGCGGTGGCGATTTGGGCGCGGACGGCGTCGGCGCGGAGGACAAATTCTGCGTAGGTGGGAAACATGGAATCGGTGGCGGCTGATTGAAAACCTCAATAAGAGGTTTGCGACAATGCTTAAGCCGTTGCTCCTTTGGGCTGAAATCCTCGCAGCTTATGCAAATTGAAAACCTTAAAATCTTCGCCGATCTGGTCGAAACCAAAAGTTTCTCCAAGGCGGCTAAGCTGAACGGCATCACGCAGTCGGCGGTGAGCCAGCAAGCTCGGGCGATGGAGCGGCATTTTAAGACGCTGCTCGTCGACCGCAGCCAGAAACAATTTCAACTCACGCGGGAAGGATACCGCGTCTACGACTCGGCGAAGGAGATGTTGCACACCTACGAGAAGCTGCAGTGCGAGTTGCAGGAAATGAAGAAGGTGATCAGCGGCACGATCCGGATTTCGACCATTTATTCGATCGGGCTGCACGAGTTGCCGCCGTTTATAAAGAAATTCCTGCATGATTTTCCTTCGGTCAATGTGCGCGTGGAATACCGCCGTTCGAACCTCGTCTACGAAGACATTTTGCACAACGCCGTGGACTTCGGGCTCGTGGCGTTTCCGCTCAAGCAGCGTCAGATCGAAGTGCTACCTTTCCGCAACGATCATTTGGTCCTGATCACGGCTCCCGGGCATCCCTTGGCGAAGCGCACGGAGATCGAGGTGAAGGAATTGGCGTCGCAGAAGTTTATCGGTTTTGATCCCGACATCCCGACGCGGAAGGCGGTGGATCAGATTTTCCGCGATCATAAGCTGGAGATCGAGCCGGTGATGGAGTTCGACAACATCGAGACGGTGAAGCGCGCGGTGGAGATCGAGCACGGCATCGCGATTGTGCCGCAGGCGACGGTCGCGCAGGAAGTGAAGCAAGGGAGCTTGGTCATGCTGCATTTTAAGGGAAAAACCTTCACTCGGCCGCTGGCCATTTTGCACCGCAAGGGCCGGGTGCTCACGCCGGCGATGAAGAAGTTTATCGACGTCCTCGGGCTGGATCTGCCCGAGATGCGGGACTCCTGAGGTGAAACCAAGCAGGGGGTAAACCACGGATGAACCCGAATGGACCCGGATGCAGAGGGGAAATCCCAACGCCGCCGAAAAGAACCAGAATCACCGAACCGTGCCCGCGATCGATTCGTGAGGAAGGGAATGGTTCACTCTGAAAATCCGTGTTCATCAGTGGTTCAATTGCATCGTTCCGGCTGAGGCGGGCTCGGCCCAGGCTGGAACGACCGTAGGATACGGAACGGGAAATGGCGCGACGCACCGCTACGATTTTCAATTCCATCGATCGGCGGAGTGCTGCCTCGATTATTACCGTGGGGCGGTGGGTCAGTCAGCTCTCCTCGACGACCCGCTCCGGAAAAGCTCCGGCCGATTTTTTGGGCAAAAATGCGGGAAGAAAAATTGCCGCGCGAGCTCTCACCACTATCTCTTTTCCCATGATGAAAACGCTCCGTACCGCTCTGTTGGCTTCATTTGCTCTGGTGGCCGCTCTATCGGCCCGAGCCGAGACGGTTCCGCCGACGCCTGCGCCGGAGTGGAAGTTGAAGGACGTCGATGGCAAGGTCGTCTCGTCGGCCGATTTTAAGGGCAAGGTTGTGGTGGTTGATTTTTGGGCGACCTGGTGCCCGCCGTGTGTCGCCGAAATCCCTGGCTATATCGCGCTGCAGAAAAAATACGGCAAAGACGGACTCGTGATGGTCGGAATCTCGTTGGACCAGAAAGGGCCGTCGTTGGTGAAGCCGTTTATGGCCAAAATGGGGATAAATTATCCGATTGTGATGGCGGATGAGGACACGCCGGCGGCGTTTGGCGGGGTCGAAGCGATTCCCACGACGTTTATCATCGACCGGGCCGGGATGATTCGCGACCGCAAGCTAGGGGCGGAGGCGGTGGAGAGCTACGAGCAGCGGTTGCTGGTCTATTTGCAGAAGTAATCGCTGAGCGTGGGCGGGCGGAGTTAGGGGCGTGCGGAACGGTGTGGATAGGGCGGAAGCGGTTGGGCGCGAAGCGAGGGATTTGGGCAAAAAGAAAGGCCCGGCGATAACCCCTTAACGCCGGGCCCACTATTTTCGGTTCCGGCTTTCACCGGTCCAACGCTACCCCAAAACCCTAATTGGGTGCGTAACCCGTTTAGCAGCGCCCGTGCCAGCAAATCACAGGGTTTGGGGATTTCTAAATTTTTTTGAGTGAGACCAACGTCCCTCGATCAACAGACTGTCGTTGCGAGAAGCGCAGCGACGAAGCAATCCACTGGATTGCCACGGCGCGCTTCGCGCACCTCGCAATGACAAACGTCTAGAAATTAAGGGACATTGGTATGATACCAGCGCCGTTTGGTTTTTAGACTTTCCGTCGTAGGCAGCCTGCTTGCAGGCGCTCGGTGCGTCCGCAAGTGGACGGCCTACAAAAGTCCAAATCTTATGTGACGTTGGTATGAGACTGAAATCCGTGCGGACGGTGGGTCTGGGGCTCGGCGTGATACCAATCGCCCGATGCCTTTACCTGTAGGGCCGGACCTTGGTCCGCGCCGCGCTCGCAGGCCCGCGACGTAGGCATCGACCAAGGTCGAGCCCTACAAAGATGCAAAAAGGATCGGGCGATTGGTATGACTCGCAGCGGCGTGGGGATCTGAACCCACGGGCAGAGGCCCGTGCCACGGCTGATGCTGAAGGCTCGCTTTTAGAGCCGCTCAATCGCGGGCGGAATTGGTGATTTTGGCGAGGGCGTCGGCGATGAGACGGTCGCTGCGGCAACGGGGGGTCTTGTTTTGGCCGCCCCATTTGCCTTGGTGGCGTAGCCAGTGTTCGAAGACGCCCGGCAGGACGAGACGCACGAACGGAGCTTCGAGACCGCCGCCGAGGCGCTTGGCCTCGTAGTCGTCGTTGAGGCGTTGGAGTTCGACGTCGAGTTCGGCGGCGAGTTGCGGGCTGACGGGAGTGGACGTGGTGCCGGGCTTGAGCTCGATCCACCATTCGTGGCGGCCGCGAGTTTGGCCGGTGGAGGAATTCACGAAGAGTGGGGCGACGTGGAAGTTGACGATGTTCCACTGGTGGCGGCGACAGACGGTGGTGAGAGCATCGGTGAGCTCTTTTTCGATGACGTGCTCGCCGAACGCGCTGAGTTGGAGCTGCGTGCGGCCGACGTAGACGAGCCGGGGCGGTTCGATCGACGTGAAGCGCACGATATCGCCGATGACGTAACGCCCCAGCCCGGCCGGCGTGGTGAGCAAGAGCGCGTAATCGACTCCGACTTTGACGCCGGCGAGGGGCACGGCCTTGTGGCCGATATTCGCGAGGTGGTTGGCGTCGAAGTCGGCCATCGGCAGGAATTCGTAATAAATTCCGGCGTCGGTCATCAGGCGCAGACCCGCGATGGCTTCCGAATCCTGCGTGGCGATGAAGGCCTCGGAAGCCGGGTAAACCTCGTGGAAATTCACGCCGGGGCCGAGGGCGGCGCGCAGCTCCTCGTCGAACGGGCCGATGGGGACGCCCCCATGGACGAAGCACTCCAAATTGGGCCAGATGCCCTGAAGATTACTGGCGCGGGCCTTACCCTGGCCCGAGTGGGCGCGGAGCGCTTCGGCGAGGATGAGGACCCAGCTCGGGATGCCGGCGAGCAGAGAGATATCGAGCGAAGAAGTGCGAGCGGTGATGGCGGCGATTTTGGCGGGCCAATCGGCCATTTGGGCGATGGCGGCGCCGGGCTCGTAGAGGTGTTGCTCAACCCAGGGCGGCAGATTGAGCGCGGTGATCCCGCTGAGATCGCCGGCGTAGGCCAGGAACGGTTTGGATTCGGGGATGGCGGTGAGTTTAGTCGCGCCGCCGAGGAACAGATGGCGACCGCGGAAGACGCCCGAGTCGCCAACCCGGGCCGTGTAGTAGAGTAGGGAGTCGAGCCCGGCCTTGCGGAAGTGGGCGAGCATGCCCTCAGTGACGGGGAGAAACTTGGTGCGCCCGACGGTGGTGCCCGAGGAGACGGCGTAAAAGGCGCAGGTGTCGGGCCAGAGCACATCGGCCTCGCCCTGCTTCATTTTTTCGATGGCCGGGGCGAAATCCTCGTAAGTCCTCAGAGGTGTGGCGGCGCGGAAGGCGTCGGGACCAAGTTTCTCGCCAATTCCGGCGTTGGGCCAGAAGCGGGTCTGGGCAAACTGGGTGGTGAGCCGGGCCAAGGTGGCTTCTTGGTCGCCGACGGCGGTCTTTTTACGACGCAGGCGTGAGGCGGTGCGGGCCGTGAGCAGGCCAGTGCCGATGGTGATGAGACTCTTGGGCCAGACGGGCATAATTTCAGTAGCTCAGGCCAGCCGAGGCAGGGTCGCCGGGCGGGAGCGGTAAATGGATTCACGCCGCCAGCCGAAACTTACTTGATTTTAGCCCGCGATAGAAAGCGGTGATGGGCGGTAAAAATTGGAAGTAGTGGAAAATCAGCGAGGCGTGTTGGACCGGGCTCGTGCCGCCGCCGACCACGTGCAATGTACCGGCCGGAAAAAACGCGGACAACGTGGTGGCGAGAGCGGCGCGCGTGGGCGAGCGCTCGTGCAGGACGGCGGTTTCTTTCTCGGCGTAGAGCACCAGCGTCGGAGCGGTGCTCAACGGACGTGGGCCATCGTCCCACGCGGAGAGAGCGGGTAATTCGCGGAGAGCGGAGAGCCGTTCGCAGGCGCCGGTGAAGTCGATGGACTGGATGGCGGAGATCACGTGCGAGTGGAGGTGACGCAGCTCGGCGGCCGACATGAGCGCGCGGAGTGAGGCTTGGTTTTGCGCGCCGGCTTCAAACATCTTGGTGAAGATGGCGCGGGCTTTTTCGATGACCCCCGGGTTAACGGAGCCGCCCGCGTCGAGGAACGGTTTTAGTGCGCGGCCGATGAGCGTCGAAGGCTTGGGTTCGTCGGGCGCGACGATATCGGCGGCACAGGCGACGGGGCTGACGAGGATAGTGCCCGCGATCTCATGGGAACGGCCGGTGAGACGGGAGCGGCGCAGCCACTCGATGGTGAGGCCCGCGCCGAAGCTCACGCCGAAGAGCGCGGGCCGTTGGCCTTGGCGGTTGAGCTCGGCCACGAGGTCGTCGAGTTGCGCGCAAATGAGATCGAGGGAAAAACCGGCGCGCGGGTAGTTAAGGTAATAAACCGAGCCCTGCTTGAGGAAGAAGCCGCGTAGCAGAAAAACCTGTTCGGTGGCGTCGGGCACGAAGCCGCCAAGCACGATCGTGGGCACGGGGCCGGGTCGTTTCTCGATGAGAAGCGTGGCGAGCTGGTGAGTGCCGGTGGCCCCGGAGGCGAGGACGGCGTCGCGGGCGCGCGTGAACGGGGACAGGTGGGGCAGCGGGCGTGGCGGGCGGAGCTTATAGCCGGTGGTGCGGAGGAACGTGTGGAGGGGTTGGGGCGGGGCGAACCGCGTGAAGGCGGCGAAGACCGAAAGGGCGGGAGAAAGCGTAAGCGCGGACATTGTGTTACGACGGCCCGGTGCCGCGGGCGCGGCAAAATCAAAGCGGTGTCGTCACCGAAACGTTACGCGTTCGAGACGGTTGTGTAACGGAAGTGCGACGAGACCGGGGCGGGGGCTGGGTGAAGGTTTCAGATTGCGGGCGAGGGCGCCCGCGCTCCCAGTAGCGGTTCATGCCGCTGCCGCCAATTTTGCAGGAAGACGAGACGTTCATCGCGTTCGACAAACCGAGCGGGCTGTTGATCGCGCCCGACCGTTGGGACAAGAAGCGGGAGAATCTGATGGGGCTCGTGCACGCGAAGTTCGGCCACGGCGTGGCCAACGTCCATCGGCTCGATGCGGACACGAGCGGAGTGTTGCTCTGCTCGAGGTCGAAAGTGGCGCTGGATTATCTCAGCGGTCAGTTTCAGTCGAAGACGGTCGGCAAAGTTTATCTCGCGCTCGTGGTGGTGTTGCCGCCGGAGCGGGCGATGAAGGTTGTGAAGGCGGTGCGCGGGCCGGACGGGACGTTGCCGCCGGAGTTCACGATGGATCAGGCGCTCGGCGAGGATGAACGCCAGCCGGGGCGGATGCGGATTTTCAAAGGGCGGGGTGGTAAGGCGAGCGTGACGGAGTTTCGCGTGCTGGAGAATTTTGGGCGCTTCGCGTGGGTCGAGTGCCGGCCGCTCACGGGGCGCACGCATCAGATCCGGGTGCACTTGGCGGCGGCGGGCGCGCCGGTGTTGAACGACGTGTTCTACGGCGACCCCGAGGTGAAGCTGCTGCTCTCGGGCTTGAAGCGCGGCTACAAAGGACGCGCTGACGAGAAGCCCTTGATCTCGCGGCTCGCGTTACACGCCAGCGCTTTGACGGTGAAACACCCGACGACGAAGGAACCGCTGACGATCACCGCGCCGCTGCCCCACGAGTTGGAAGTCGGCCTGAAGTATCTGCGGAAATTCGCGGCGTGATTTTGCCCCGACGCCGGCGGTCCGCATTAGCCCCTTAGAACCGGGTGTTAAGCGCTAAGCTCACCCACGTGACATTATCGCCTCGGAGGCGGTAGTTACGATCAGGGAACTCGAGGCGGCGCATCGCGGTGTAGCCGAAATCAGCTTCGATTTCTAGATTAGCGGCGACTTTGTAGGTCACGCCAAGGCCACCGCGGAGTTCGGTGAGGTCGAGATAGGTATTGTTGAGGCGTTGGATACCTGGGGCGGGGACGCCGAGATTTTTAGTGATACGGTAATTGCCGCCAAAGACGCTTAGCCCGGCGCGCAAGGTGAAATCTGGATTCAAAGCGTAGGAAAAGCCCGTGCGCGGAAAGCCGAGGTCGAATTGTAGATCTTGGGCCAATTTTAACCGGAACCCGAGAACAGGTAATACCGGGCGCTTGTTGAAGGCGTTGGCCGTCACGCCGAAGATCCAAGTAACCTGAGAATTCGGTACATAAAACGCGGCGAGGTAAAGTGGGGCGTTGAAGCTGTCGGAACCGATTTCTTCAAAATCGCCATAGATGCCGGGGCGCAGTGCGGCGAGGTAGGCCCATTTTTTGTTGAAGAGCCCGCGGAGGCCGAGGTTCACCGCGAATTCCTGCACCGTTTTGGGCAGAGGAGTATTGTCGGGCGTCTCGATTGTGGTGTGCGAGTATGCCACTCCGGGATTGAATAACATGTCTTTGGCGATGGGTACCCGGCCAGAGGCGCTGAATTCAAAGCGGCTCAGGCTGATGCCGTCGATCGTGGTGGCGCCACGTTTGAAATCACCCGCGTCTGAATACGAGTAACTGCTGGCAAACGTATCAATCAAAGCCGGACGGAAAGTCAGGCTGGACGGTTGGGTGAATCCGACGGCGGTGAGGCTGGCGGCAAAAAAGGTAAAGAGGAGTGAGCGGAGGTTCATGGAGACGAGGCGTTGATTTATCACGGCAGCCCTGAGGTGCGGTTTCCAGAAAATAGTGGCGCCGCCGAAAGCGAGGCGCGATTTTCGACGCAGATGGCTACGAGCGATTAAGTGCGGCGCGAGCGCGGGCCTGCGATTGAAGATCGTGTTTATCGCGGGGCGGAAGCTCGAGGGCGCGGGCGAAGGTTTGTTGCGCAGCGTCGGCTTGTCCGTCGGAACCCAGGGCAAAGCCAAGTTCAGCGTGGTGGGAAGGATTTTGCGGGTCGAGGGCGACCGCGCGGCGGAGGTGTTGCACGCCGTCAGCGGTCGAGGCGGCGGGGAGGCCGCCGTAGATCAGGCGGACGAGGAAACGCGTGGTGGCGTTGATAGAGGCGACTTCGTAGTGCCACTGACCGAGGACGTGGTGGGCGTAGCTGTAGTCGGGATCGAGCGCGAGGGCGGCGACGGCGTAATCTTTTACGAGGCGGGAGTTGGCGATTTTGGTTTTGTTGTCCGCGTAGAAGCCAATTTTAGCGTAGCAGATTGCGAGCGAGAGAAGGTTGACGGCGTTATTGGGTGCGAGCGCATGAGCGCGCTTAGCGTAGGAAAGGGCGAGGTCGCAAAATTTTTTCTGCTCGACGAGAGCGGTGCTATCGAACGTGGAGTCGGAGTATTGGCGGGCGATTTTCTGGAGGATGAAGGGGTCGTTGGGTTGGGCGACGTCGGCGGCGAGGTAGAGCTCGAGGGCAGACTTGGAATCGAAACGCGTTTCGGCGGCGCGGGCGTCGGCGAGGAGCTGCGCGACATCGGCCGCGAGAGCCGAGGCGGCACCGGCGAAGAAAAAGAAGAGTAGGCGGCCGAGGCGCATAACTAGGGTTTGCGGAAGAGGTAGTGGCTCACGAGCCACTCTTCGCCGCCGCGGTAGCCCCAGAGTTCGGCGCAGCTCAGGTAGAAGACGCGCCAGTAGGCCCACCACTTCGTCGCGTTTTCCGCGCCGTAGGTTTGGACGAAGATCGGGAAAATCTCGGCGCGGTGGGCGTCCATGTTTTGGAGCCAATGCTCGGCGGTCTTTTGGTAGTGGCGGCCGTTTACTTTCCAGTCGGAGACGAGCTTGAGGTCGTCTTGGAACTGGAGAAAGAGATCGTGGGCGGGCATCTGGCCGCCGGTGAAAAAGTAGCGGCTCATCCAGTCGGTCGAGTCGCGGGCCACGAAATGGTAACTGAACCGGTGGTGCGTGAAGATGTGCGTGAAGAGCATCCCGCCGGGTTTGAGCCAGCGCGCGATGTGGGCGAAGAGGCGGTGGTAGTTTTTGAGGTGCTCGAACATTTCGACGGAGACCACGCGGTCGAATTGCGCTGGGGCGGTGTCGAAGACGTTAATATCGGCCGTGATGATCGTGAGGTTGGTGAGGCCGCGCTGCTTCGCCTCGGCGTCGATGTGCTCTTTTTGAGTGCGGGAGTTGGAGATCGCGGTGATCTGCGCACGGGGGAATTTTTTGGCGTTGTAAAGGCAAAGGGAGCCCCAGCCGCAGCCGAGTTCGAGGATGGTCTGGCCGTCGGCGAGCTGGGCGCGCTCAGCGTAGAGGGCGAGCATGGCGTCCTCGGCTTGGTCGAGGGTTTCTTTGCCGGTGGGATAGAGGCAGCCGGAGTATTTCAGATTTTGGCCAAGGCAGAGTTGGTAGAAGCGCGTGGGGACTTCGTAGTGCTGGGTGTTGGCGGCGGCGGTTTGCTCGGCGAGGGCGCGGGTCTTGAGATCGGCGACATAGGCCTCGCGGCGGTAGGTCGTGGACTCGCCACGGATGCGCTGGGCGAGCAGGCGGCGGATGCCGATGCGCAGGAGCCAGTCGGGGAGGAGATTTTTCTCGAGGAGGGAATCAATCATTTTTTAACCACGGATGGACACGGATGAGGAGGGGGAGTCGGGCGTCGGACCCGAGGAAGGAGAACGAGAAAGATTAAGAGGTATTAGGCTGGCGGTAGTTTTTTTGGAAACCACGGGATGAAGGCGCTCGTGGTGTGTTGGTAACGGCGGTAGGCGTCGCCGCGGCTGCGGATGGATTGTTCCTCGGTCATGGGGATGCCGGTGACGCGGAGGAGCAGATAAAGGATGCTCGCGGGGCCGAGAATCGCGACCCAGCCCCAAGGTGAGCCGAGGGCGAAAATGAAAAATCCGACCCAGATGAGCCATTCGAAAAAGTAGTTGGGGTGCCGGCTGGTGCGCCAGAGGCCGACGGCGCAGACTTGGCCCTTGTTGGCGGGGTTCTGCTTGAAGGCGGCGAGTTGGGCGTCGGCGAGGGCTTCGCCGCTGATCGCGATGAGCCAGAGCACAGCGCCCGCGATTTCAAGCGGATGGAGGGACGGTGCGGGGTTGAGGGCGGCGACGATGAAGGCGGTGCCGAGCAGGACAACGGACGCGGCCTGCATCTGAAAAAACCAGAACATTTTTGAAACGAAATTGGCGGCCCAGTCCTTGCGGAGCTGGAGGTAACGGCCGTCTTCAACGGGATGGTGGCCGATGACGCGGATCGCGAGGTGGGTGCCGAGACGCAGGCTCCAGATGAGCGCGAGCGACGCGATGAGCGCGCGACGCACGGGCCAGCCGGAGGCAGTGGCGGCGTAGAAGAGGGCGAGCAGGCCGAAGGCGTAGGACCAGGCGACGTCGACGATGCCGTAGTTGTCGTAGCGGCGGGCGACGACATAGAGCGCGGCGAAGAGCGCGCAGAGACCGGCGAGCGCGAGGGCGATGAGGACGAAGGCGGACATAAATCAGGCGCGGCGGGCGAGGGCGATGCCGAGGCGGCGGAGGGCGGGGCGGGTGGCGTAGAAGAGGATGGCCGTGATGATGGGGACGCTGATGATCCAGGCCGTGAACGCGTGGACGCCGACCAGGCCGAACTTGGCCCAGAACTCGCCCTGAGACGTGAGGAAAAGGCGGGAAACCTCGGCGGGATCGAAGGGCATCGCGGCGGCGCCAAAAATCGCGGCGCCGACCCGGACGTAGACCGCGACCATCGGAATCCAGATCGGCCACATGAGCTGGTTGAGGACTTGGATGATCGGCTGGTTGAGTTTAAAGGCGGCCGCGACGGCGAAGCAGAGGATCGTGGTGAAGCCGAGAAATGGAAAAAGGGAAAGGGCGACGCCGAGCCCGACGGTGAAGGCGATGCGGTCGGGGGTGATGCCTTGGGTGAGCTGCGCAGTGATCGGGCTGAGAATGCGGCGACGGAAAAATGATGGCTTGGGTGCCGAGGGATCGGGCGGCGGCGCGGGGTCGGGCGAGACGGTGGGCGGAGTGGCGGGTGCGCTCATTTGAGGAGCGACCAGAAGCCGAGCGTGTAGATCGCGACGCCGACTAAGGTGAGTCCGACGGGAAGCGCGAGGCGGGGCGGATTGCGGCGGGTGAAGACCTGGTCGAGTTCGTCGAGGCGGGAGATGCGGAAGAGTTCGACGAGCAGGTAGAGCGACATGGCAAGGTTGCCCCAGAGAATGATCGCGATGAACCAGAGGACACGGAGGGCG
The DNA here is from genome assembly GCA_945882935.1 of Opitutus sp. GAS368. Lineage (GTDB taxonomy): Bacteria > Verrucomicrobiota > Verrucomicrobiia > Opitutales > Opitutaceae > Tous-C4FEB. The sequence continues at coordinate 1,884 of CAMCWW010000041.1, read as the reverse complement.
AGGGTGGTTTCTTTCCAAGCGACCCAGACGAAAAAGGCGATGAAGGCGAAGTAGGCGTCGAAGAGCGTGGCGACGACCCAGCGGTCGCGGATGACGGGTCCGGCGATGAATTCGCCGAGCGGTTGGCCCACGCTGGCCCACGAAGTGACCCAGAGCATCGCGGCGAAAATGCCGATGAAGAGAAGACGGAGGCAGAGGAGCATGGGCGAAGGGTGGAGGAGCCCGCTCGCGGGCGATGACGACGGGAATCGCCTGCCAGCGGGCTCCTACAGGCTGAGGTTGTTGGCGCGCGTGTGGAGTGTGTGGACGACGGAGATGTTGCGCAGGGCGAAGGCAGCTTCGCAGTAGTTGAGATAGTAGCTCCACTTGCGGATGAAACGCTCGTCGAAGCCGAGGGCTTGGACCTGTTCGAGGCGGGCGCGGAAGTTGTCGTGCCACACGCGGAGGGTGCGGGCGTAGTCGGGGCCGAAATCATCGACGGCGTGAAGGACGAAGCCGCCGGCGCGGGTGAGCTCGGTGTTGACGCGGTTGAGCGAGAGCAGGAGCGAGCCGGGGAAAATGTGTTTCTGGATGAAATCCACGCCGCGGCGGAACTTGTCGTAGCGGGAATCGGGGCACGTGATGAACTGCAGGGCGAGCAAGCCGTCGGGCTTCAGGCAGCGGTGGAGGACAGCGGTGAACTCGGGGAGATAGCGGTGGCCGATGGCTTCCATCATTTCGATGGAAACGATCTTATCGAACTGGCCGGAGAGATCGCGGTAGTCCCGAAACTCGACCGTGACGCGGTCGGTGAGGCCGGCGGCGGCGATGCGGGCGCGGGCGTATTCGAGTTGTTCGCGAGAGATGGTGACGGTAGTGACGCGGCAGCCGTAAGTGCGCGCGGCGTGAAGGGACCAGCCGCCCCAGCCGGTGCCGATTTCGAGGACGTGGTCGGTGGGTTGGAGGCGGAGGTGGCGACAGAGGGCGTCGTTTTTCTCGCGTTGGGCGGCTTCGAGGGTGAAGCCGGGCTGCGCCCACTTCGCGGCGGAATACATCATCGAAGGGTCGAGGAAGAGGGCGAAGAAATCGTTGGAGAGATCGTAGTGTTCGCTGATGTTGCGCTGCGCGGTGGCACGGGAATTGGGGCGGAGGAGATGGCCGATGCGGTTGAGCCAACGGAGCGAGTTGACGGCGGCATCTTGGGCCTGCTTGGCCCCGGCAAGGGTAGGCGCGGTGTCGACGTTCAAAACGAAGAACGCGATCACGGCGGTGAGATCGGGCGTCTCCCAATCGCCGTCGATGTAGGACTCGGCAAAGCCGATATCGCCGGCGAGGGCGCACTTGTTGAAAAACCCCTCGCGGTAAACGCGGATGACGGCGGAGGCAGAGATATTGAGCGGGAGGCGGCGATTCAGGGCGTCGGCGTGGGTGCCGAAATCATGGACGGTGCCGTCGGCCAACTCGAGGCGGAGATGGCCAAGGTTCATGGCGCCGAAGGCCTTTAGGATCGAGCCACGGAAGAAGGACGGTTTGACGCGGGCGGAAATGGGCGCGGTCGAGGTGGTGACGGTGTCTTTGTTCATGCGGCTTCGGAAGGGACGGACAGTTTGGCGGTGGATGCAGCGCCTTGGGCGGAATGGGCGATGGAGGCGTGGGGGCGGTAGAGGTCGCGCTGATCGGAAGCGCGGGCGGCCTTGGGGAACCAAGGCAGGCGGCGGAACCAGAGCAGGGTGGCGTGCCAATGAATGAGAGCGATGATGCGGAGGGTGATCGCCGGGTATTTCAACGAAAACCACGCCAACCGGCCGCCGGTGAGCTCGCGGCGGGGACCGGCGAGGGTGCTCGTGAGGGTGCGGTCGGCGCCGATGTAGTCGTCAATCTGGATGGAGAGGCGCTCGTTCGGGG
>CAMCWW010000040.1:0-30656 GCA_945882935.1 Opitutus sp. GAS368 | reverse complement strand
GACCTCTTCTATTGCCACCGCCCCGATCCCACGACGCCGATCCTTGAAACCTGCCGCGCGATGCACGACCTCATCGCCCAGGGCAAAGTTCTCTACTGGGGCACCAGCGAGTGGAGTGCCGTGCAACTCCAGGAAGCGTTCCGGCTCTGCACCGCGCACAACCTCCACGCCCCCATCACCGAGCAGCCTCAATACAGTCTCTTTCACCGCACCCGCGTCGAAAAGGAATACGCCCCGCTCTATCGTGATCACGGCCTCGGCACCACCATCTGGTCGCCCCTCGCCAGCGGTCTTCTCACCGGCAAATACAACACGGGCATTCCGAAAGATTCCCGTCTCAGCGCCCCCGGCATGGAGTGGCTGCGCGATATGGTGCTCAACGATCCCAAGACGCCCGCCAAGCTCGCCGTCGTCCCAAAACTCGCCGCGCTTGCGGAAGAACTCGGTACCACCCTTCCGCGCCTAGGCGTCGCTTGGTGTCTCAAAAACCCGCAGGTGAGCTCGGTCATCCTCGGCGCCTCCCGCCCCGAGCAACTCACCGAAAATCTCGGAGCCCTCGACGTGTTTGAAAAGCTCACCCCCGCCGTGATGAAGCGACTCGACGGGCTTTCAAAACCGGTCGCCGGCTGACCGCGTAATTTTTTTCGAGCGAGTCACATCACCCCCGGCGTGGCGGCCCTTTCGATCGGGCACACTGCGCGGAACCTATCGCGCCAAGACCCACGCGCGCGTCACATCCGGAAAGTCAGTAAACACCCCGTCCGACTCCGCGTCGCGAAACAGCGCCGCGTGCAACGCCGCCATCGAAGGGCAATGCTTCGGCAGCGCGTCCGACCGCGCGGTGTAGGGATGCACCACCAGGCCCGCCGCGTGCGCGTCCTTTACCAACGCCGAGGCCGTCGCCTTGCCCGCGGCGCCCCACGTCACCACACGCCCGAGCGGCGGTCCGATTCCCTGCACCGTCTGCGCAATTTTTATTAAACCCGCCGGCGTGCACACCTCATCGTAATTTGTGCCGTCCTCACTGGTCGCGGCGCCCTCGATCAACAGCACTAATCTCCCCTCCCAGCCCAGTTCATTGCGGATGCGTTTCAACTCCTCCCACTCAAAGCATTGCACAAAACACGCATCGGCTTTCGCGGCGTAGCCGTAGCGCGCAAGAATCGGAAGCACGACCTTGCTGAGATCGCGCCCTTGCTCGCGGTGCCATTTCGGCTGCTTCAGCTCGGGATACACCCCCGCCGTGCGCCCCGTGCTGCGGTTCATTCCGTCGATCAGTTGCAACTCCTCTTCAAACGTCGCGATCCGAAATTCCGCCAGCTCCGCCGGAAAGCGCCGCGGAAAAACTCGCTCGCCCGTCTTCGCATCGAACCGCTCCGAAACGCGCAGCTGTTTCAACTCCGCCACCGTAAAATCCAGCGCGTAAAAACGACCGTCCGCGCGCTTCCTCTCCGGAAAAACCTTCGCCACATCCGTCACCGTGTCGATGTGCACGTCATGTAACACCACCGGCACGTCGTCCTTGGAGAGCACGAGATCCTGCTCGATGTAGTCCGCGCCCTGTCCGTGCGCCATCGCCTTCGCCGCGAGCGTGTGCTCCGGCAAATACCCGCTCGCCCCGCGGTGCGCGATCACGAGCGGCCGCGTTTCCGCCGCCTGGGAGACCCCCGCCAACAACGTCGCCATCGTCAGAATCATTCGGATTTTTTTCATGGTGAAATCGAACGGCTGGTCGTCCGCTGCCCCAGCGTCAGCGCGCTGAACCCCATCGTCAGCACACAGCACGCAATCATCGTGCTAAAGACGCCGTCCCAGCCCCAGGTGTGCGCGATCCAACCCACGCCCGCGCCCGAGGGCGCCGAGCCGAGGAAGTAGCCAAAAAATCCCGTGAACCCCGCGGCCGTGCCCGCCGCTTTTTTCGGCACGAGATCCAGCGCGTGCAAGCCAATCATCATAATCGGTCCGTAAATGAAAAAGCCGATCATGATCAGCGCCGCGACGTCGATCCAGTAAGGGCCGGTGTCGTTCCAACGGTAGATCAACAACCCGACCAGCGTGAGTCCCATAAACAAAATAGTCGCCGGCGCCCGCCGTGCCTTGAAGACGCGATCGGAAATCCACCCGCACAAAAGTGTGCCGGGGATCCCGGCGAGTTCGAAGGCCGTCCACGCAAAACCAGATTCTTTGAAATTGAACCCTTTCGCCGTTTGCAGGTAGGTCGGAATCCAGTTCACCACCCCGAAACGCACGAAATACACGAACGCGTTCGCGATCGCGATCGCCCACAGGAACTTGTTGTTCAGCACGTGGCTGACGAAAATCTCCCTGAAAGTAAACGTGCGCTCGTGGTCGGCGGAGTAGTTCGGCGGATAGTCATCTTTATGGCTCTCAATGGCCAGCAGCCCGCAGCTCTGGGGCGTATCGCGCAGCAGCAGCAAAATCAGTCCCGCCACCCCGGCGGCAATCGCGGCGTTGAAGTAAAACGTCGCGCCCCAGTCGCCGAACCGCACGACCGCCCACGTCGCAAACACCGCGACGAGCGCGCCGCCGACATTATGCGCAGCGTTCCACGCGGCCACAATTTTGCCCCGCTCTTTGGTGCTCCACCAATGCACCATCGTTTTACCGCACGGCGGCCAGCCCATGCCGTTGAACCAACCGTTGAGGGCTTGGAGCGCAATGATCAGCGCCAACGAATCGTAAATCGCCGGAACCGTGCCAAACGCAAAGGTCACCCCGCTCGTGAGCAGCAGGCCGAGCGCCATGAACCAGCGCGGATTGCTGCGATCCGAAACCGAGCCCATGATAAATTTCGAAATCCCATATGCCACCGAAAGGCTCGTCATCGCCCAGCCGAGTTGAACTTTCGTAAACTCAGGATGCGCCTTTAGGATCGAAGGCAGCGCCAGCGCAAAATTATTTCGCACCAAATAGAACGCCGCATAGCCGACGAAAATCCCGGCAAATACCTGCCAGCGAAGGCGACGGTATTCCGGATCGATGCGATCCGCGGGCAGCGGTGAAATACTCTGGGCGGGTTTTAGGAATGAGATCACGAGGGTAAGAAGAAAAACGCTCCGAGCTAAGACGTCGGCTGCGGGCTAGGCAACCCGTGGCATGCACCCGGCCCGAGCAGCATCGACCGACGCTACCAACATCCACGCGCGCGCAGGTTCACGATAGCCCTGCACCTGCGGCGCGACGCCCGCGCAGAATCAGAACTTCCTCGAAACTTCAAAAGTGAACTGACGCCCCCGGGGATTGGCCGAACCGGCCAGATAACCGTATTGTTCGTCGGCCAATCGAGGCTCGGCATCGAGCACGTTGTTGATTCCGCCGCGCACGGTCACGCCCTTCAACCAAGCCCCCTGTTTTCCGGAGAACCGGTAGGACGCCCACGCGTTGTGGTTGTAGGTCGGCTTAATACGCAGCAAGTAGCGCGTGATACCGTTATCGTTATAAACCCGGATGTAGTCCGGCGACCCAAGTGCACGGAAAACCGCTTCGGTCGTCGCCGCGGAGGTGTCCACCGTCGAACCAAAGTAGCTTGTGAACCAACCCGCCGAGATGCCCCCCAAGCGCCAAGAAACCGAACCACTGGCGCGCCATTTCACCCGGCCGTTGCGGTCGAGTTCGTCGAGGACCCGGGAAGTAGCGTTCTCTTGCGAGGTCCGAAGGACGTAGTGGGTCGCGTCACCGTTGAAGGTGAACTGCCCGTAGCTCGTCTTCGGCGAACGCCACTGCGCCCCGAATTCATAGCCTTGGATATCGCGGCCGCTCAAGTTGAGGTAGTCGTCGATGACGCTCACGATCTCACCGACGGCCGCGCGTCGGGCGTTGTTGTTCGTCTGCTGGGCATTGTAGGTCGCAAAGGCCAGCCGGTCCGCATCGGTCACCGGCTTGCGCACGATTTTTTCCGAGCCCTTGTAGGCCGCCGTGCCGGAGCCAAGATCGATCTGGTTAATGTTGGTGCCCTTCGCGAGTTCGGCCTGGGTGGCGAGCTCGAGCACCAATTCATCGCGGTCAATCGCCGCTTGGCCGCCCACGTTTTCAATCACCTTGTTCTGGTTCAGGTGAAAATAGTCAAAGGACAGCGAGAGACCGCGCACTTTGGGCACGTCGAGGACGAAACCTGCGACCCAAGTCTTCGCCTCTTCGGGTTCGAGGTCCTGGTTGCCCTGCCGGAAAACCGTGCGTTGCGCGATGCCGTCCGAAGCGAGGCCGGTCGCGGCTAGGCGATAGGAATCGTCCGCGCCGATCTGGCGCCGCAGCGGAGTGGTATTCGTCTGCACCAAATTCGGCGCGCGAAACGATTCGGCCGCCGAAGCCCGGAGCTTGAGGAACGAAAACGGTTTCCACACGAGACTGGCCTTCGGTTTCGTCGTCTGGCCGAAGATCGAGAAATGCTCGAAGCGGCCGGCCAAGGTCAGCTCGAGGCTTTCCACGAGCGGGAGGCGATTTTCGCGCGTCACGAAGGGCAGCGCCGTTTCGAGGTAGGCGGCGTAGATGGTCTGCGCCGCGCTGATCGGCACGTTCGAACTGAGCGCGAGGAAGTCGTTGTCGCCTTCGCGCAAAAACGGAAACTGGCTGCCCGAGCCGGACGGATTGAGGCCGACGAAACTGGCGCGTTTGTCGTCGTAGGTCTCGTAGCGCACCTCGGTGCCGCTCGCGACGCCGATGCGCCCGCCGTTGAACAACCGCCAGAGCTGCCCGTTGATCTTCGCGTCCCAGATGAAAAGATTCGTGCGGCCAAACCGGTCTTCGTCGCCGTAGATCCCGTCGTAGGCCGAGGCCGGATTTTTATACGGCTGATCAACCACGATCTGGTTGTTCACGATTTTGAACGTCACAGGAAACGGGTTAAACGCCGTCGCATCCGTGCGGTTCAAGGCGCGCCGCAGGAGCGACTCGCGCACCTGGAAGCTTTCGTATTCGTGCGTCTGCGAGCCGGAGGCGACGACCGCCGACTCCCACTCCCACGACGGGCCGAGCTTGCCGCGCAGGCCGCCGAGCACGCGCCACGAATAGGTATAAACTTCGGTCACTCGGGGCTTGAGGCCGTCGCTTGAGTTTTGCCCGGGCGAGATCCCGGTCCACAGCGAGACATCGGCCGGGGTGCCCGTGAGGCGCGGCGTGCCATCCGCGTTCGCGGCGCCCGTGGGACTATAGAAGCGCAGGCCAAAAGGATTCCACGGGTTCGACGCGGGCAGGTAGATGCCTTGGTCGTCGGTGTTTTTGAAATTAACCGGCTCGCGCCCGGTCCGGCTGTAGGCCCGGTAAAACAGCAAGTCGCCAAACGCGCTCAGGCGGTCGTTGATCGTGTGGTCGACAAACGTGGCAAACTGCACGCGATCCGTCGCCGGGATCAGCATCTTCCAAAGATTCCAATTCGAAAAGGTCGCGTTTTCGGCGCTGTCAATATTCCGGGACAGCGCAGTCTGCTTGAACGAAACTCCCGCCGGGCTGGGCCAAAGGTAGAACATACCGTCCGCTGCCATCGTCGCCACGCCCGCCGGCGGCGTCGCGCTGGTAGTGATACCCGTGTTGCCGGTCGGCCGCGAGCCGACGAAGGTTAGCAAATTGGGCTGGATAAATCCGCGCTGCCATTGGCCCCACTGGTTTACACTGTTCGTGTTAGCGAAATCGTTGTCCCGGGCGAACGCGGTGCCCGTCACCGGATCAATCACGGGAATCCCGTTCCACGGCGCCGGCAGCTTCCGGTTCACGCGCAGGTCGGCGTTTTTTGCCCAAGCGCGGTCGTGCGCGGCGAGGGCGTCGCGGTGAAAATAGTCGATCGACATCGACAGGTGCGTCTTGCCGAGCTGCCTGCCTTCAAACGCTGTCGCGTTGAACTCGTTCGCCCCGCCGTGCTGCGTCATTGAGCCCTTCAGCGTGAGCCCGCGGCCGACGTACGTGCGGGAAACGAGATTGTTGATCACGCCGGCCGCCGCATCCGCGCCGTAAATCGCGGAGGCGCCGTCGCGCAGGATTTCCACCCGCCCCACCAAGGCTCGCGGGATGGTGTTGATGTTCACCGCCAGCGAGGGGACGCCGTTTTCGGCCATCGAAATCGGGTGCGGCGCCATGCGGCGACCGTTGAGCAAGGTCAGCGTGCTGCCCGAGCCGATGCCGCGCAGGTCGATCGAAGCCACGTCGCCGCGGGCGAGCTGCGGGCCGTTGTTCAGCTCCGTGATGCCCGAGATTTCAGCCATGCCCAGCGTCTCGAAGAGCTCCGCCATCGTCGCCGCCCCGCGCGCATCAAGATCGGCCGCGTTCAGAATCGTGACCGGCAGCGCAGTCTCCGCGTCGGTCCGGCGGATATTGGAGCCGGTGACGGTAAAGGCCTCCAGTTTCACCGTTTCGTCACCAATCGCCGCGCCCGGACTCGGGACCGAGGTTTGGGCGGCAGCGAGTGCAGTAAGGAACAAGGTAATCGTAACCAGTAGTTTTCGCGAATGGATCATGAAGGAAAAGGCGAGGTGTGCGGCCGCTCCGGACCGCGGTCGAGGATAACCCTCAATGGCCCGAATTCCACGCGATAATTTAACCTGACCGTCACAAATCTAAGTGACGGCCGACCGCGGCTCACTCGGGATCGTAAAGCGGAAGCGGATAACTCTCGCGGCGCCTACTCCGGTGAGGCGCCGCCGGCGGCGCACCTCGACCTCAGGGATTCACCGCCAGCAGCTCGACCTCGAAAATCAATCCCGCGCCCGCCGGCACCCCGCCCCCGCCCATCGTGCCGTAGCCGAGCGAGGGCGGGATAAAAAACTCCGCTTTGCCGCCCGGTTTCAACGCCGTCATACCCTCGGCCCAACCGGCGATCAGCGTCTTCACGACGAGATCAGCCGGGGAGCCCTTTTTTCGACTATCATCGATTACGGTCCCGTCCTTGATCGAGCAGACGTAATGAACACGCACGCGGTCGGTTGATTTCGGCGCAGCCCCAACTCCCGGTGCGATGAGCCGAATCCCGAGACCACTCGACTGCCATTCGACGCCGGGCGCACTCGATCGCGTCCCGTAGAGCCACCCACGCATGATCGCCGCATCGTCACGTTTTGCGGCGGCCGGAGGCTGCGGCTGAGACGGACCGCAGCCGGCCCAAATCACACTGCACACTAAGATCAGCAATCGAACGTCACGGCACAGTCTCATAATCCGAATTCTTACCCACTTCAGTTGCGGCCTACGACCCGAAAACCTCTATCGCAGATGAAATCGCGGAAAGGTGGAGCCCGACGTCCCCATCGGGCTCGCGGCACAGAGCCCAAGCGCAAACTCAGGTTCTTTCGTTTCGAAACCGCGTCACTGGAGCCGCGACGCCCCCGTCGCGGTGTGCGCCTAGCCCTTCCCGAGGGATAGACGATCTTGCCCACGTCAGAACAAAAGCCCCCACGCACAAACTCTCTGACTACCTTGCGCTTCACCCTTACTCGCTCAGAAAGACCGGCTCAGAAGGCGGCGTTTTCGAGAGCAAAAGCGGACGAACCCAGCCAGACTAGTTTCCACGGGAGCGAGCCGCCCCGCAAGAAATCGAAACACCGGACCTTATCGACGCGATTTCAATCGCCGGTCTCGGCCACTACCGACAGCCGATGTGCCGCGTAAACTCCTGCGAAAGGCCGCCGGGGTGGAGCCGTAGTGCCGCGCGAAAAGCGGAATCATGTGTTCGGCGTAAGCGAAGCCGCAGGCATCGGCAATATCGGGAATCGCCATGTCGGTGGAGCTGAGCAGTTGGCGCACCTTATCGAGTTTGATCCGACGAATCTCCTCGGCGGGGCTATGGCCCATAATCGCGGAGAATCGTTTCTCCAAGGTGCGCCGCGCAATGGGCACCGCCCGCAACACGTCTTGGACATTTATACCCGCATTCGAGTTGTCTTTGATGAATCGCATCACTTGGCGAATCTTCGGATCATCGCATTCAAAAATATCCGTCGATTGCCGCGTCGTGATTCCAAGGGGCCGAAGCACCTGCTCGTCGGTCGCAAGACGACGCCCACGGATCAATTGATCGAGCATGCTGGCCGCATCGTAGCCGATTCGCTTTACCGGAATGTCTACCCCGCTGATCGGCGGATGGATCGTCTGGCCCAACAAGTCCTCGGTGGAGAGACTGATGATCGAAATTTGGTCCGGAACTTCGATTCCGGCGAGTTCACACGCGTTGGCCAGATTGCGGCAGGTGATCGTATCCCAACCGATAACCCCGGTCGGCTTCGGCAAACCCTTTAACCAGCGGGCGCGGTCTCGTCGTCGCTCCACGAGGCCCGCGTCGAGCCCAACGTTGGGTCCCGGTTGATAGATCAGCGGCGTCAGGCCCAACTTCTCGGCCACGCGTTCATAGGCTCGGGTCCAGAAATCAAGAAACTTTCGCTCCGGCTCCCCGCAAAAAGCAATCGAGCGCAGCCCCTTGCTTTTGAGGTGCTCGGCGGCCAGCTCGACGACCGCATTGGCGTCAGAAGTGACGCGCGGAAAATTTACCCCTTCCAACCGCGCACCCGAGACATTAACGATCGGGACTCGGTAACTTCGCAGCTCTTTGCCCAGCGCACTGGAGTGCACGGTGGCGATGATGCCATCGCCCTGCCAGCCTTCCGGCATTTGCATCGCGCCGTCGGGTCCGGTGGGCTGCATGTCGAGATTCCAAAAATTATTCTGCGCGTAGTGCCACGCCCCTTCGATGATGCCCCGGCCGTAGTGATTCCAGCCGGCGACGAGCAGCGCGACGCGTTTGTGTTTACGCAATTTGGCCATGACCGCAGGAGCTTTCGCCTTTACCGGGAAGAATTCGCACGGACCCGAATCACAGAAATTTCTCCGTCGGCGCAAATCATTAAAATAATAACGCAAACGAGCCTACTGCGACAACGCGCATGCTGCTAAGGTGATCTGATCGTCCGGCATTCAGCCGACATCCACCCCACCCAACATGAAGTTCGCGTCCACGTTTCGTTGCGTTGCCCTCGCCCTTGCCTGCCCAATCCTCGACACCGTCGGCTCCGCCCAAATCGCACCAAGCCCGGTCGATCCGGCTGCCCTCGCCAGGTGGGACAAAAACAAGAACGGTCGTCTCGATCCCGACGAGCTGGCCGCTAAAAGCGCAGCGGAAGCTGCCGGCACGGCGAACGAAGTCATCAATCTCACGCCCTTTGAGGTTTCAGCCGACGCCTCCGATACTTACCAGGCCACGAACACCAATTCCATCACCGGCACCAATGTCGCCCTCGGCAAGACCGCCCTCGATGCCAAGGTGTTTAACCGGCAACTCATGGACGAGCTGGGCGTGGTCGATATGACGCAGATGCTTTCCCAGCTCGGCGGTCTCGGCTCCGCCATCATCTCCGGCGGCAACGAGGAAGTGCGCGGCGACCTAGACGGAGACCGGCAGGATCCGAAAAGCATGACCATGCGCGGGCTGACGATCAGCAACCCCCGGCGCGACGGCTTCCTCCGCGCCGACACGGCGTTGATGGACTCCTTCGACGTCGAGCGGGTCGACGCACTCGGCGGCTCCAACTCACTCCTCTTTGGCTCGGGTGACGCTGGCGGCGTCATCACCACCAACTCCAAACGCGCGCTCGTGGGCCGTCGGCAGCACGGGAGCTTCACCGCAGGCGGGGACTCCGAAGGCAGCCGCCGCTACACTCTCGATGTCGGCGCCGGCTTCAAATATTGGGGCTTCCGCATCAACGCAGTCCACGGCGACACGAAATATTTCCGCCCCGCCAACCGCCAGTTGAACGAAGGTCTGACCCTCTCGACGACCGTTCGGCCCTGGAAGAACCTCGAGATCCGCGGTGAGTGGCGCCACTTGATCCGTGACACCACCTATCCCAACTCCGGCATCGTGCGCGCTCCGCTCACGCAATTGCTGCCCACCGGTGAGCGGGTGGACAACCAGAGCACGCGTTACCTGGCAGCCTTCCCGAACGCGAGCGCGCTGACCGACGGACTCATCGACGTCACGAAGGCTGATACGCTCTTCGGCCCCTACTACGCCTTTGCCTTCAAGAACCTCAGCAGATCCGTGGTCGCCGAAGCGAAACTCGCTGAAGGACTGGGGCTGCAGGTGCGCTATGGTCACGACGCGCGCTTAAACAATGCGCTTAGTCCCACGAACAACTCAATCTTCGCCCCGGGGGCGGCCGGCAACCTCTACGCGGATCCGGCGACCGGACTGATCGGCACGAAGTGGGCGTTCAACATGAACTTCCCGGTCTTGAACCCCTTTCATACCGGAGCCCGCGGCTACCGCGCCGCCTTGGCCTACCAAAAGAACCTCGGCCGCTGGGGCTCCCACCAAACCAGCGTATTTCATCAAGACATGCAGTCTTGGACGAACCAGGACCAATGGAGATTCTACGAGGCCGACGCGTCCGGCAACGCACCCGTGAACCCGGCGTTGATTACCGTGGCCGACCTCGGTCGCGTTCCCATTCCGTCGTTCTGGGTCCCCGTCAATCCCACGGCGCTCGTCGGGGGCAAGAAATGGCCCTTCTCTTCGCTCGTGCATCCCAACGGCAAGACTTACGTCTCCCAACCGCTGATTTTTCCCGGTGCCGTCCCTCCCACTGCGGGCAACCCCCTCGGTCTCTCCGGACCGATCAACCCGACCACCGGCCAGAGCACCGTCGGAGGCTATTCCCAAGAGGACGTCACCGAGCGCAGCAGCGGCTTGAGCGTGTTCAGCGAATGGTGGAAGGGGCGGATCGATACGATGGTCGGTTACCGGACCGAGGAAGCGAGCGGCTTCCGTAGAAACGTGGGTCTAAGGCGCGGACCCATCAGCTACGATAGCCTCACAACCGGCGCCGTCGTCGACACCCCGCTGACGGGCGTTCGCGTCTCGTTCAACTACGCCACCAACGCCAAGATCAACTTCGACACCACCCGCGACATCTACAACCAACCCCTGCCGCCCGGCAAAGGCGTGAGCAAGGACATCGGCCTGAAGTTCGGACTTTGGCAGGACCGTGTCTCCGGCAATTTCAATTACTATCAGTCCGAGGCCCAGAATTTCACGGCCAACATCGGCAACCGGAATGACGTCGATCCCGACGGCATCAATGGTCGCAACGGCGGACCATCCTACACCTACAGCAAGACGTCCGACGGTTATAACCTCACGCTCTCCGCGCGTCCGACCCGCGGCTGGGAAATTCGCGTCAACTTCGCCACCGCCAACGGCAGCGAGCGCACCGACGTGGACCTGCCGCAATTCTACAACGACCAGTTCAACACCACCACCGTCGGTGGCCAGACTGTCGTCGGCGTCCGCGCCACTCCGGGCGGAGCCGTCACACCCCTGCTCATTCCCTCCGACCCGAGTAACCCAGCCTCGGCCCGGATTCCACTCTCCATCGCAATGATGAAGGATCCGAACGGCCCTTACGTCGCGCAACTCGACATCGAGTCCGGCCAGATCCTCAACGCCGAATTGCTCGGCCTCCGCACCCCGGGCGTCGGCACGGCCGTGACCGGGCTCCCGCTCAGCGAGCACCAACTCGGCTTCGTCTCGCCCTCCGGTGGCAGCCTGATCGTCCGTCGCGCCGGCGAAAAAACCATCGGCTACGCCGAACGGAGCTACAGCCTGATCAACCGCTATCAGTTCAACGAAGGAAAGCTCCGCGGACTTGTCGTCGGCCACAGCAGCAGTCTGCGCGACAATCAGCGCGGCTACATGTTCACCGACGCCGCCGACGCGAACAAACGGAAGATGTTCTATTTTCCCGACCGCCTCCTGCACGATCTGTTCGCTACCTACCGGTTCAAGCCGATCGGGAAAATCCGCACCTCCCTTCAGATCAACGTGACCAATCTGATGGACGAGAACCAAGTCGTTTACCTCGTCCGCGCGACCAACGGCACGCTCCGCTACGCGCAATGGCTCAACTCCCCGCGTAAGCTGGGCATCACCACCACGGTGAGTTTCTGAAAGCGCCGCCCCCACAGAATCTTCTCAACCCAAACGCCAGACAAGCCCGATGAAATCCCCCCGCAATCTATTCGCCATCCTTACGACGTGCATGGCGGCAGCCACATCCACCGAAGCGCAAACCGCTCCGACCGCCCGCACCGCGCCAGCGGCCGAAGATGCAATCACGCTTTCCACCTTCACCGTGTCCGAAGGCTCGAGCAAAGGCTACCAATCGATGCAGACCACCTCCGGGATGCGCACCGTGCAGGAGCTGAAGAATGTCGCCAACTCGATCTCGGTCGTGAATTCCGAGCTAATCGCGGACATCGGGGCCACCAGCCTCATGGAAGTGTCGAAATATTTCGTGAGCGGGGAGGCGAGTCCAAATCCCAACGGATTCCAACAAACGATCTCCCGCGGCGTTCCTTCCAACTCCGGCGCCCTGCGCAATGGTTGGTATTGGTATTCACCCCAGGACTCGTATGCGATGGAACGCATCGAACTCCTGCGCGGACCGAACGCCTTCCTCTATGGCGAATCCGCGATGGGCGGCATGACGAATCAGGTCACAAAACGCGGCCTCTTTACCCGCGACTTCAACCGGGTGAAGGTGACGGGCGGTGCCGGTGGGATATTTTCAGGCGGAGACGTCAAAGACAACAATCTGCGCCGCGTTGAGCTCGACTTGAATCGCATCCTCGTGGCGGACAAACTCGCCGTCCGCTTCGCCACCGTCGCGAGCAACGGCACCGGTTGGGTTAACAATGCCAGCAGCAAAATGCGCGGCCTCTACGGCGCCATCACCTACCGTCCGTTTCGCGCGACCTCGATCGACGTGATGGTCGAGCACGGGGAAACCACCAACGTGAGAAGCCAAGGGCTTTTCACCGATCAATTCTCCTTCACCACTCGGACGACGCTCACCAACGCCAACGGCCTCCTCTACCTTCCTGGCACCGGCCAACTCTACCGCGCCAACGGGCAGGTCCGCAGCGGCGGCTCCGGGCTGACCATCGTTAATCCGACCATCGTGCCCAAGGGATTTATGGTCCTCGGACCGAATAACACCCAGCAGGACAATTTTAATTCCTTCTCCATCGAGGTGTCCCAAAAGGTGGGCAAGAACCTGAATTTATTGCTCTCGGGAAATGCCTATCAGCGTAAGACCGACCTCCGCGGGAACAACGTCGGCCTCCAAGTTTACCGCGACCTCTCGCCCTTGCTCCCCAACGGTGCAGCCAATCCAAATTTCGATCGGCTTTTCACCGAATACCAACGCTCGGATGTCATCAGCGGCAACATCGTCCGCGACATGCGCTTGTCCGCGGTCTACGATCTCAACACTCCATGGATGAAGCAGCAGTTCGTGCTCAGTCTGCAGCAGCATCAGGACAATCCTTTGGCCCAAGCGGGTGCGAAGTTCGCCGAATTCATTGACCCGGCGAACCCTAACTTCATCGGAACCATTGATCCCACAATCTCGGTGGCTGCGACCGCGGCGAATCGCGCCACCTTGACGAACAATCGTTTTTTTCGGCGCTATTATCTTAGCGACGGAGACTCCCCGCAGCTCACCGGCGACATGGGCGGAAGACCGGGAACTTCCGCTTGGTTTGCTGATCTAGTGGGCGGCGCGGCGGGTGCGGCCAATGCCACGTGGCGCCGATTCTATATTCCTTCGGTCAGCGTGGGCGCTTCGGGCAGCTATTTTAAAGACCACTTGTTCACCCTCGTCGGACTCCGCAAGGACCGTTTCAACATGCGCACCGAGAATGGAATTGTTCGCGCACTGCCGAACTATACTTGGGTCAACAACTACCTCCCCGGGCAAGCTCTGCCCCAAGTGCAATTCCTAAACAGCAAGGCTGACGGCGCCAACTACGGCGGCGTGCTACGGGTGAATGACGCGCTCGCCTTCTCGTGGAACCACGGGAAATCGTTCCAGATATCCGTCGGCGACGGTGCCGGCCTCTACACACCCGGCAAGGTGCAAGAAATCGGGACCGGCGAGGGCCAAGATGCGTCGATGCGCCTCACCCTCTTCGGCGGCCGGCTCGAAGTTAACACTACCCGCTACAAGAACTTTTCCCCCAACGCCCGCATTTCTCCGGCTCCGGCCGTCGCGATTCTGGACGAAGCCACCGCGATTTTCGGGACGGATTTTAATCGAGCCGGCACCGACTACCAGACTCTCAACACCACCGGCTGGGAGATGGAAGTCGTCGCCAATTTCACCCGCAACTGGCGGCTGATGCTCAACGGCGCGACCAACGAACTCGCGATCACCAACCGTCTCCCGCAGCTCAAGGGTTTTCAGGCGGCGGCCAAGGCCCAGAGCAAGGCGACGCCGCTCCTAGACACGTTTCTCCTCACCTTTCCCGAGGGGGTGCCCAGCGCCGGCTACACCAAGGCGCGGGCCAACCTATTCACGCGTTATGATTTCACGCAGGGTGCGCTAAAGGGATTTTACGTCGGCGGCGGTGCCAACTGGCGTCAACGGACGTTCCGCGGCAACGCCATCACGGTGCAGGGCGGCACCCTCCAACCCGTCTGGTCTCCCTCTTATACCGTCGCGAACCTACTCGCCGGTTACAGCACCAAGCTCTTGCAGCGCCGCGTCAGTTTTTCGCTGAATATCGATAATGCGCTGAACAAAAGCTACTACGCCACGGTTGCGACTAACGTTGCCAGCTGGGGCGCACCGCAAAACTTCCGCTTCTCGACCACGGTCGATTTCTGAGCAGGGTAACTTCGCTAGACCCACGGCATTTACGACCGGGCAGATTCGGGAATCCCCAACTGCCCGGCTAGCCTACTGGGTAAAACACCGGCATGAGACTCATTCAGCTCTTCACCCTCGCTCAATTGATCTCGGCATCTTCTTTGGGCGCGGAGCAATGGGGTGTCTTCCAAACGTCCTTCATATCCGCCAAGGAGTATGTGAATGCGTTCGTCGACGTGCAGGTGGATGTTGGCATCGACCTGATGTCGCAGCTCACCGGTCAGGCGACGCCACCTCAGCGCGCACTCCACTGGCTCTTCGGCAGCGACTGGGCCGTGCGCCGGGGCGCTTGGAAGCTGGTGCAAGAAGGCGCGAAAGAGCTTTCCCTCGTCAACGTCGAGCAAGACCTCGCCGAAACCACCAACCTCGCCCAAGTAAATCCAGCCCTCGTCGATGAACTCACGCGTCTTCACCAGCAGTGGATCGTCTCCGTCGGAAACAAATAACTCATGAGCTCAACTTCACCCTCTCTCCGCTGGACGATCGCCGTGCTCCTGTGTCTTTCGACCGCCCTCAACTACCTCGACCGCCAGGTGCTCTCGATTTTGGCCACTACGATCCAAAAAGATCTGGGGATCGACGACATCGGCTACGCAAAAATCACGACGTATTTTCTTCTCAGCTACACGATCATGTATGCGGTCAGCGGTCGCTTGGTCGATTTCCTTGGCACGCGCCTCAGTTTGGCGTGGGCCGTCGCGGGGTGGTCGGTGGCCGGCATGCTTCACGGTGCCGCCAACTCGGTGGCGCAATTGTCGTTGTGCCGGTTTATCCTCGGGACCTTTGAGGCCGCGAATTTCCCCGCCGGAGCCAAAGCGGTCTCCGAGTGGTTCCCGCTTAAGGAACGCGCGCTGGGCATGGGCCTCTTCGCCTCCGGGGGGGCCCTCGGCGCGGTGATTGCCTTCCCGATGGTGACGTGGCTCGCGCTGAGTTATGGTTGGCGATCCACCTTCGTAGTGGTGGGCGCAGTCGGCTTCTTATGGGTGGTGGCGTGGCTCGTGGTCTGCAAGCGGGCGGCGCCCAAATTCGTCGAGGCAACCTCGACCAACCAACCCAATGGCGGCACCCCCGCACCTCTGGCAGAGAAGCCCTTTGGCTTAAAGGAGCTGCTATGCTACCGGCGGACGTGGGGCTGCATTCTGGTCCGGGTCTTCACCGATCCGATTATATATTTCATCAGTTTCTGGGTGCCCAAATACCTGACCGCCAACCACGGCTATACGCTCAGCGACATCGGTCTGTTTGCCTGGATTCCGTTCGCGGCTCTCTCGGCGGGACAGATCTCGGGCGGCGCGCTCGTAAACGGGCTGGTCGGTCGCGGCTACGGGCTGGACCCGATCCGCAAGCACCTGATGCTTGGGGCCTCGCTGCTCGTGCTCGTGTCGGGGGCCCTGGTCGCCTTGACCACGAGTCCTTCGCTGGCGTTGGCCGGGGTGGCGTTTCTGGCGCTCGGCCACGGCCTCTTTGGAAATCTGGCCGTGCCGGCCGAGGTCTTCCCCTCCCATAGCGTCGCCTTTGTCACGGGCTTGGGCGGCACGCTCGGCGGCGTGGTCGGCATCATTTCCCAATTCTGCATCGCTTGGGCCGCGGGGCATCAGGGCTATCCCTACATCTTCGCCGTCTTCAGCGTATTTCCCTTGCTGGCATTTTTCTCGGTCAAACTGTTGGTCGGCCAACTCGGCGTAATTTCCCACCAACTTCCGCAAAAAATCACGACTTCATGAGCCACCTTCCTCTACGTATCGCCATCGCTGGCGCCGGAATCATGGGGCGCGCCCACGCCGAAGCTTTTCTCGCGTGCGGTGCCCAGATTGTCGCCTGCGTGGATCGCAACGCGGATCGGGCCCATGAACTCGCGGCGGCGAGCGGCGGCACGGCCTTCAGCACGGTGGCCGAGGCGCTGCGGGAGAAGCCCGATGCGCTGAGCATCTGTCTGCCGCACAGCCTGCACTTCGATGCCGCCATGGAGGCCGTCGACCAGAACGTGGCGCTCTTGATGGAGAAACCCCACTGCATCACGTTGGCCGAGTCCCGCACGTTGCGGGCCGCGTGTTCGCAACGCGGGGTGTTGGCGATGGCCGGGTTCACGCACCGCTTCCTCGCTACTTCGCGCACCCTCAAAGCGTGCATCGCTTCCGGCCGATTGGGGCGGGTCGAACTCGCCGTGGACCGACTCGTGGCCAATGCCCTCGGCGACCATGCCCCTGCGTGGTATCGCGACCGCGCGCTCGCCGGAGGCGGTATCGCGATGATCGGCATGATTCACTCGATCGACCGTCTGCGGTGGCTGCTGGACGCCGAAATCACCCGCGTGTGGGCGCTGACAAAAACACCCGCAGGATCCTCCGAGGTCGAGCAGACCGCCCTCGCCCTGCTTGAGTTCTCCAACGGTGCCCAGGCTTCGCTGGTCGCGCATCGCACCCCCGCCCCCGGCCACGAGCGCTCCCACCGCTACGAAATCTACGGCGAAAAACTCGTGGCGCATTGCGCGGTGGGCTCCTTCGCCCTCCAAGAGATCGAATTGGTCGGACCCGGCGGGCAGGCCCGCGAAACCGTCACCGACGACCGTCCTTTTATCACCGAGATTCAGGAGTTCACCTCCGCGTTGATCGCCGGAAGAAATGCGACGCCCGATCTGCTGGACGCCGAGATCGCCTTGGGCGTCGTGCTCGCGATCTACGAATCGGCCCAAACCCATCAGCCCATTTCCATCCAAGAATTCCTCGGAGCCACCGCCACCCCCAACTCAGCTTAAACGCCACCGCCATGTCCGACCAAATCTTCCTCTCCAAATATAGCCCGCTGAAAAATATTCTGTTTGCCGATGACTTCGACAACGGGATCAACGGCTGGTGCGAGCTGATCGGTAACCACGACGGCGACCTGAACAAGGTGCGCAAAGTCATGGAGGATCTGCGCCCGCCCCAACTCTCGAACGCCAACTTCTTCGATATCGGTAGCCACGGTTCGCTCTCCGGCACCTACTCGATGAAGCTCGCGACGCGGGCGAAGGCCGGCCACATGGCCCAGACCATCAAGCGCGCGACCTCGCGCTCCGACGGCCGCGTGCGCGTCGAGTGCTACTTCACCTACAAGTCGGAGCAGATCTTCGGCGCCGCCACCAACTGGGATGGCAATGTCGATCCCTCCGAGACGAACTTCGGCGATTTCACCATCAGCAACGATATCTGCGAAGGCGACGACGGCGTGCGCTATCACTGCGCGTTGCGCTACCTGAACACCGACGAGACCGGCAAACTCGTGCAGCACTGGATGTATAAGACCTCGGTGCAACCCAGCACCAAGATGGTGATGTCCGGCATGGTGCAGCCGAACTACGACTACCACGTCATCAACAAGAACGACTGGAAGCCCGTGCCGAACGGTCACCAGCCGCTGTGCTACAACGAGATTCCGACCAAGATTAACTGGCACTACTTGCGTTGGGATTTTGATACGCGCCTGCGCCGAAATGTGGAACTGCAGGTGAACGACAAGATTATGCCGCTCCACGATATCCCGGTCCCGGTCTACGAGCATCGCTACAAGGCCCTGAGCCGGCTGATGAATTTCTGCCTCGATGTGCGCACGCACCGGCCGGTCCGGAATTTTCTCTTTATCGATTCGGTCGTCGCCTCCTTCGAGCAACAATGAGCTTCCTGCGCGCCATCAATCTTTTCCCGTGGGACGTGGCCAGCGAAGGCGCGGCCGAGTGCCTCGGCGCCATCACGGACCTCGGCTGCAACAGCGTCGTACTAAGTCCGAACTACCATCGCGCACGGCTATTTCGTCCGCGCACGTTGGGATTCTATAATCGCCCGATCGACTGGTGCGATTTCCGACCCGATCCCTCGCTTTATGAAGAGCCCGGCCTGCTGCCACCGATCAATCCAGACGCCCGCTGCGTCGAGGGCTGCCATCAAGCCGCCGTGGCGGCGAAGGCCAACGGTCTCGACGTGATCGTTTCGGTGATCGGCTGTCACAACACGACGATTGGACTTAGCCACCCTGAGCTCTGCATTGAGAATGCCTTCGGCGACCGCTACGCATTTGCGCTCAGTCCGGCGCAGCCCCGCGTGCGCTCCTTCCTCGGCAGCCTCGTGCGTGACCTGTGCCGGCAATACCGCCCGAGCTCCATTCTCCTCGACAGCTTCTCCTACCTCGACGCGGTGCACCGCGAACACCACGAGTTGATGTTCGTCAGCCCTGGCGCGTTTGGAAAATATCTGCTGTCCCTGTGCTTCTGCCCGGCTTCCTTCGACCGCCTACGGCGCAAGGGAATCGATCCGGTGGCCCTGCGCGCCCAAGTCATCAAACTGGTGCAACACACGGTGGCGAATACCCCAGGTCCGCGTTCGCCGGAAGCCGAGCGGGATGAACTCACCGGGTTGCTGTTCGAGTTCCCGGAATTTCTGGCGGCGGCGCGGATTCGCTCCGACATAGTGGCCGAGTTGCTGGCTCACATCGCGGCGATTGCCCGCGAAGAAGGCGTGCGCCTCCACAGCCAGAGCGCGTTGCTGGCGCGACCAACGTCGCGGGTATGGACGGAGGGCGCCGGTCTGCGCACCCGCGCCGAGTCCTGCGAGAAAATCTTTATCCAGGCCCATTGGCCATCGGCGCGCGAAGCGATCCACGACTTGAGCTGGGCGGCCACCGTGCTGCCAGCCGAGCGCTTCGTCCTCGGCACTATGACCAGCGAGGACAACGTCGCGAACGAAGCCGACCTCGTGCAACGCGCCGTCGCGGCAAAGCGCATCGGTGCGGCCGGGGTCAGCTTCTACAACTACGGCCTCCTCTCGGCCGCCCGCCTCGGCTGGATCCGCGCGGCCAACGCCAGCACCCAATGAAGTTTTTGGTCCTGCCACGGGTGCTAGGCGCGCTGACGTCAGCTTTGATCGCTGGGGCCGCGCAACCTGCCGCGCCGGGTCCACAGCTGACGTTTTACGTCTCAACGCAGGGTAACGACGCGTGGTCGGGAAAACTGGCGGACCCGACGACTGATCGCTCAGACGGTCCTCTTGCCACCCTCGAAGCTGCGCAGGGTCTATTGCGTCGAACCAAGCCAAGCGCGGGGGTCCGCGTGTTGCTCCGCGGCGGGATTTATCCGCTCGCCGAGTCGCTTTCATTCACCGCCGAGGACTCCGGCACTGATGACGCTCCGCGATCCTTCGAATCTTATCGCGGAGAAAAAGCGATCCTCGCGGGAACCCGTCTCCTCACCGGCGCGTGGCAGTCGCTCGGCGGGAATGTCTACTCGCTCGACGTCGGACCTCGTTCGGCGGCGGCCGAGAGTTTTCGCACCCTCTTCGTTGACGGAAAGCGCACGACCTGGGCGCGCTATCCGAATCAGGGCCACCTCGCGGCTTCGGGAGGAAAGGGCAAAACTATCATCGAACTGCCGCCGGGCACGGCCAAGGTGTCGTGGGCCCGCGAGCCCAATGCGACCGTCAACATCATCGCCGAGCGCGGTTGGTATAATCAAATCCTGCGCATCGCGAGCGTCGGCCCGTTAGGCGAGCGCATCGAGCTGGCGGGGCGCGAAGCTCAGGGAAACATTCTTGCGGGCAACCGTTTCTACGTCGAGGGGGTCCGCGAGGAACTCGATCACGAGGGCGAGTGGTATCTGGACCGTCTCGCCGGGAAACTTTTCTTTTATTCTGCGGCCTCACCCCAGGGTCGCCGCTTTGAGGCTGCGGCCGTGGATCGGCTGATCGACGTGCGGGGCCAAGTGGCCCAACCGGTGCGCAACCTCGCCTTTCGCGGGTTGGAGTTTTTCGGCTCGGATTTCACCGTGGATCACGTGGCCGTTCGGACGAGTCAGGATTCGGCGATTCATCTGGTGAACACGCGGAACGTGGAAATCACCGATTGTCGTTTCGACTCGGTCGGAGGTTACGCGGTCTGGCTGCACCTCGATTCCCGTGACAATGTGATCCGGCGAAACGAGATCGTCCGCGGAGGTGCCGGAGGGGTGCTGCTGACCGGGGCGCGCTTCTCCTATCTGTCCGACTCGGACGTGTTCGATCTCTCGCCCGCCGCGCAAGCAGTTGCGCCCACCGGCAATGTGATTGCCGAGAACCACATTCATCACGGTGGCGTGGTGCGCGACTATTGCTCCGGGATCCACCTCGACAGCCGGCCGCTGTCACTGGCCCAAGTCCGGGGCAATTACGTCGGGTTTAACCACATTCATGACATGCCCCGGAACGGCATCTTTCTTTTCCGGAACCAAGGAGGGAATGTCATCGAGGCGAACCACATCCACGATGTGCTGCAACGCACCAACGATGGAGGCGCGATCCACCTTGCTTCGATGAACTCGCTCTGCGCTCCCACGCAGATCATCGACAACCGCATCTATCGGGTCGGCTACCAAGGCGGTGAGACCAAAGTGAGATTGGCGTTCGGAATTTACCCGGATTGGTTCACCAGCAAGATGCTCATCCGAGGCAATGTTGTCTCGGACACGCGGGATGGAGGCATTCGCCTCTTGGGCGGCAGTGGCGCGACGATCGAGGACAACCTTGTCGGGGACGATCCGGAGGCCTCGGTCGTCTTCGGGAGCTGGACCACGAACTCGGTCAGCGGACTGGTGCTCCGCGGAAACACGATCGTGAATGGGCAGGGGGCTTGGGTCCGCTACTTCACGGGGCTCATGGGGCCGCCCATTGATCAGGTGGCCCTGCATCCGGCGAAACATTGGAGCTCCGCCCAAAATGTTTACTGGGGACGCGGGACGGGCGGCGGCATCACGATCGCCAATGCCGAGCGCGAGGCCCTGCGGCCCGGCCACCAAAAGTTCACTCTGGCTGAGATTCAACAAAGGGGCGGCGAGCACGGTTCCGTCGAACGATCCATCGCAGACGATGGGATTATCGATCTCTCGACCCATTCGGCGGCGTTCGGCACGGGTTCGCCCACTTTCCTCCGGATGAAAACTCCGCGATCCACGCCCGACGCAAAATGCCTATTGGAATCGCTCGAAGGCGAAGCGACCTTCGTGGCGTTCAATGATGCACACAGCGTAGCTCGCACCAAGGACTGGGTCTCAGAGCCAACCAAGATCGCGGACTTTCTCGCGTTTGCTGATTTGAAGCAGGCTGAGACGAATGCGCTGGGCGGGGAAATTTCTTTTGCTGCCGATCTCAAGCCCGGGAAATACGCCGTCTTCGTGAAGTGGTATGGTGCCGGCACCCGCCGCGCGCCGCAGATCGACATCGCGCTGACCGCACCGGGAGCGGAAGCGCAACGACTCTCGATCGATCATCAGCAGGAAGCGCACAAATGGCTTCAAGTCGGCGTCATCGAGCCCCTGAGTGCAGGCAGGTCGGTCGCGACACTTCGAAGTCTCGGTGGAGGGACCGCCGCGATCAACTCGGTGGCGTGGACCAAGCTGAGTTCCCACTAAAACAAATTTATGATCCGTAATTCCCATACCGCAGTTCTTGAGCGAAACGTTACCTTCACCGACGTGTTGGTAACAGAACCCTACGAAGTCGCTTGGTCGAGCGAGGCCCGCGTCTTCGTGCGAGCCCTCGACTTGTCCGGCCACATCGAGGCGTCGGCCGAGATTTCCCCCGATGGCCTTTTCTGGATTCCCGAAGGCACTCCCCCCGTGACCCTCACGCAGGCCGGATTGCTCTCGTTCCCCCTGCGCGACTACGGCCACTGGCTGCGCGTCGTCGTGCGCGTGAGCGGCGAGACGCCTTCAGCGCGAGTCATCGTTTATTTGGCGTTGAAGGAATAAAGACACACGAGCGGCCGGCTTTCACGCTTAAGACCAACCCCACCATGAACAGAATCATATTTGCGGCGCTGATCGGCACTCTCCCCTTATTCAACTCCCGTCTGGATGCGCAAACGGTGTCGACGGCGACAACTTCCTCCGTCGGCAACGGCGTCATCACTGGCCGCATTTTTAATCCGAACACCGGGGAATATGTCCGCAACGCCCAGATCAGAATCGAGGAGACGAACCAGACCGCGATCTCAGAAGGCGGCGGTGAATTCAGACTTGCCGCCGTTCCTTCCGGCCGGGCCACCCTTATCGTGACCTACACCGGCTACCGAACCGCGACGGCGACGGTAAATGTAATGTCGGGAACGTTGGTAACGCAGGACTTCAGCCTCGTCAGCGCGATCGAGGGAAATGAAACGAAAGGGGAGGCGATCAAACTTGGCCAATTTGTTGTCTCAACGGAACGCGAGGGCAGCGCCAAGGCCATCATGGATCAGCGCAATTCCATGAATATCACCAACACCGTCGCCTCCGATGCGTTCGGTGACAACGCCGAGGGCAACGTTGGCGAATTCCTCAAACATCTCCCTGGCGTCGAACTCGATCTCTTCTTCGGCGAAGTCCGCACTGTGCGCCTCGGCGGTCTCGGCTCTGAATACACCTCTGTCACGATGGACGGCATCGCGCTCGCCTCGGTTGACGCGAACAACTCGGGCTCCGGCGCCGCCCGCTCGTTCACCATGGAAATGGCTTCCCTCAACTCCATGGAATCGATCGAGGTTTCCAAAACGATCTCCGCCGACGTCGATGCCAACGCCCCCGCCGGCACCATCAATCTCCGCACCAAACGCGCCTTCGACCGCGATGGCCGCCGCATCTCATGGCAGGCCAACGCGGTCGCCCATTCCGAGGCGATGAAGTTAAGCCGGTCACTTGGACCCGACGAAGGTCGCGCCAGCTACAAGATCCGCCCGGGTGGCATTTTCGAATATTCCGATGTCTTTCTAAACAAGACCTTCGGCATCGTGCTCAACGTGAGCGAGTCAAACGTCTATCAGGAAGCCATTGTCAGCATCCTTGGCTACAGCACCGCCACGACCCCCACCGATACGCGCCCCCTCGTTCCCACCACGTTCAACTACCAATGGGCCCCCCGCTTCAACAAGCGGTTCTCCACCACGCTCACCGCTGACTACAAGATCAACCGCGAACTCAGTGTCGGCCTTGGCGTCGTCTACAACTATTCTGACCTGTGGACTCCCCAGCGCTCCGTCATCATGAACGCCGGCGCTCGCGCCAACGTCATCGGTGCCGACCCGCTCCGCTCGTTCACGTCCGCCCCCAACGGCACCATCACCGTCCAGCCAGTCGCGAATTCCAAGCTGGGCGAAACGTTCACGCTCCTGCCCCGCGCCGCCTTCAAACGCGGCAACTTTGAGCTCGAGGCTAGGGGTGCCTACTCCGACTCCACCAGCTGGTATGATCCGCTCAATCGGCGTAGTTCCATCCGCGACACCAACAGCCCGGTGGCCACCGGCATCACGTTTCGCGCCGAGCGTGGATCGCTCTTCGACGCGGGTTGGAATTTCGTGCAGACCGCCGGCCCCGATCTCGCCCGCGGCGCCAGTTTCAACACGCCCGCGATCACCACCAACGACGGTCGCTTCGGTCGCACGATTTTGATGACGGGCGAAGTCGTCGGCACGCTCAAGACGACCAAGGGCCTCCCCATCTTTTGGAAGTCCGGACTCAAAAGTCGTTACCAGAGCCAAAAATTCGAGGACGACCAGCTCGCCAAACGTTTCACCTACGCACCCGGTGGCATCACCGCCCCCGCCGGCACGTGGGACGCTTACCGTTCGCCCTGGGAACACTCACTCGCAATGAACGGCGGCTCCATCACCTCCTCCTCCGGCGGCACTCCGTTCATGCCTTACCTCCGGTCGATCGCCGATCTCTACCGCGCCAAGCCCGCCGACTTCCGCCAAGATTGGGGGGCCAACGCCGATAATTTCTATCAATCCCACGTCGCGCGGCGACGTCGCTACTATGAGCAGATCGATGCGGCTTTTCTTATGGGCACGACCAACTGGAAGGGGCTCACTTTCCGCGCCGGCCTCCGCTGGGAGCAGACCTCAACCGAGGCAAGCGAGGCCGCTACCCGCACTCCCGCCGAGGTCCGCGCCGCCGGCTACGCGCTCACCGCCGCCGGCGTCGCCACCACGATTCCCGGGATCGAATACCAGTTCCTTTCCCGTCCCCGCGTGAGCCGCACCGGCCAATACGACAACCTCTTCCCGAGCGCCTCCCTCAAGTGGAATCTCCTACCTAACCTCGACCTTCACCTCGGCTACAGTTCCACGATCCGCCGCCCTTCTTACGTCAACCTCTCCGGCGTTTGGGTGATCGACGACACCCCCGACACCCCCGGCTCGATCCCCACGGTCACCGCGCCCAACCCGGCGCTCACCCCGGAGACGTCCAACAATTACGCCGCCCGCCTCGCCTACTATTTTGAACCCGTCGGTCAGCTCGCCGTCACCGTGACGGAGCGCAGCGTCGAGCGCCTCTTCTTCACCGATCGCCTCACGGCCCAGGAATTTGGCTACACGGGTAACGACGAACTCCAAAACTACGAATTCATCACCACCAACAACAGCGAAAATACCATCAAGATTCGTTGCATGGAGATTGAATACAATCAGAGCCTCTCCTTTCTCGGCCGCCTCTTCAAACGCCTTTCGGCGCGGGGCAGCTACACCCGCCTCTACGCCGAGGTGCCCCGCGCCAACCTCACGCCGCACCTCGCATCCGGCGGCATCAATTACACGCTTAACAAGTTAAACGTTTATACGAATTGGAACTGGGTCGACGACGTGAATACCAACCTCGCCGGCACGGTCTACCGCCGTCACCGCACCAATCTCGACGCCGGCGGCAGCTGGCGCCTGAACAAAACCTACAGCCTCTCCGTCAGCGCGCGAAACATTCTCGATACGCCCTACATTAACATGACGCGATTCATCACCGGACCTACCGCGATGAACCGCCACGAGACTGTCGGCACTTCTGTGACCTTCGCCCTCAAGGGCTCCTTTTGATTCTAAACGTAGAACGTCCCAGCTGGGAAACCGAATTATGAATCAACCGAATTCGTCGCGGCTCAGCACCACGTCCCTAAAATTCGCCGCACTTGTGATCAATTCATCGCAGCCGGGGCACAGGCGAAAGCGGAGCCGAAGCGCGGAGCGTGAGCTCGCGGTTCCGATGCGCTCCGTGGACGGTGCGACCACCGGAGAATCATCGCTCCGCGGGTCGAAGTGGAGCAAGGGACTAGCACCGCTGTTTGCGCTCCTGCTCGCCGTAGCAGTCGCGCCAAGCTCGGCCTGGGCCGCAAGCCCGGCAGCGGGCGACAACCCGAACATCCTCGTAATCCTTGCCGACGACCTAGGCATCGAGTCCCTCTCGACCTACGGTGGAAAATCCCATCGGACGCCGCACCTCGACCGCCTGGCGGCGTCCGGCATCACGTTCAGGCATTGCTTTTCCAATCCGTATTGCTCGCCGTCGCGCGGCACCTTGCTCACCGGACGCTATCCTTTTCGCAACGGGCTGAAGGAGGTGCTATTCTCCGCCGAACGACAGTCAGACACCTACCTGCACCCGGATCAGCCGAGCTTTGCCCGGCAACTAAAGCAGGCCGGTTACGCTACGGCCCTCGGCGGTAAATGGCATGTGTCGCTGGAGCACCGGCACAACACGATCCGGGATTTCGGTTTCGACCACTACGTGACGTGGCAAATCTTCCGCACCGACGGCACCAAGACCGAGCGCTACTACGAACCCCACTACATTCAGAACAGCGAAAACATTTCGCACCGCATCAAGGACCGTTTCGGACCGGATGTGAGCGTCGATTTTCTGATCGACTTCATCAAGGCCAGCGCCGCCCGCCGCCAACCTTTCCTCGCCTTCTACTCCAGCATTCTGCCGCATTTTCCTTGGGTGCCAACGCCCGACAGCACGGAGCAACCGACCGCGTTGAAAACCCGCGATGACGTGGGCGACCCCAAGTTTTTCCCCGACATGGTGCGTTACCTCGACAAACAGATTGGCCAGCTCCTACAGACTCTTGAGGAAACAGGCGTCGCGAAAAACACCATTGTGCTGTTCCTCGCCGACAACGGCACGGACCACCGCCTTACCAGCGAATGGGGCGAGGGCCGGACCATCCAAGGCGGCAAGGGCACGATGACCGACCGCGGCACGCGGGTTCCGCTGCTGGTGCGGTGGCCAGGTCGAATCGCCCCGGGCTCAACCTGCGACGATCTAGTCGATTTCTCGGATTTCCTACCCACCCTCTGCGAATTGGCCGGGGCCCCACTGCCGGCGGCCGAACTGCACGGGCGGAGTTTCGCACCTCAGTTGCGCGGTCTGCCGGGAACGCCCCGGGAGTGGGTGCATGTGCAGGACAAGGAAGCCCGATACCTCCGCAGCAAAGACTTTATTTTGACGAATCGAAACCAACTGCGCCCAGTCGTAAAAATTTGGGAGACGGAACCAAAGCCCAATGCGATTCCGGAAACGGAGCAAATGCAGATCGCCAGGAAGACTTTGCAGGCGGCTTTCGACGCCCTCGGTAAATAACATGCACACTCCTCATTTCAATCCTCCCCCACCCGCTAATTTTAGCGGCACCTCGCTGCACTCCTTCGCGCTTTCCGTCGCCGTGCTCGCACTGGCGCTCCTACCCACGTTGCGCGTCGACGCCGCCACGCGCATTCACGTCGCCCCGCAGGGCAACGATGCCAATGCGGGCTCCGTCGAACGTCCGCTGGCCACACCCCACGCCGCGCGCGACCAAGCGCGTCGCCTGATCGCCCGCGGGCTCAGCGAGCCCGTCGAAATCGTCTTCTCCGCGGGCACCTACACGCTGAAGTCGCCGCTTGAACTCCGGCCCGAGGATTCGGGCACCGGGAAATTTCCCGTCACCTGGCAAGCCGCGCCCGGAGCCAAGGTGATTTGGTGCGCGGGCCAAGCGATCCCGCAGAAATGGAGCAAGGGCATCGATGGCGTGTGGCAGGTAGACCTCACCGGCGTCGGCCCCGCGGCGTGGAATTTCCGGCAACTGTTCGTGAACAACCAACGCGCCACCCGCGCCCGCTTTCCCAATGCCGACGCGCCCAACCCATTCCTCTACGCCACCGGTGGCGACCTAGACCACGCCATGATCGCCCCGGAGTTGGTCAAGGCATCGTGGGGCAACGCCCGCGATGCGCAGATCAACATCGTGCCGCAATGGCGCTTCTTCAATCAATGGAACACGGTCACCAAGGTGGACACCCAAACCGGGCGCATCGAAATCGCGGATAGCGAACGGCACGCGAAAATTATTCCCGGAAACTGGTTTTGGATCGAGGGCGTGCGCGAGGAACTCGACCAACCCGGCGAGTGGTTTTTCGATCAGACCACCCGTCGCCTGCACTACCTGCCGACGCCGGGCGTCGATCCCAATACTTTGGAAATCTTTGCCCCCGTGCTGAATCGGATCGTCAACGCTCAGGGCGACGTCAATGCCGGGACCCATGTGCAACACGTGCACTTCGACGGCATCGCGTTTCGCTATACGGAATTCTCGCTCGGCCACATCGAGGCGCGCGTGCACACCGACACGGCGGTCATGTTCGAGAACACGCAGGATTGTTCGGTTCGGAACTGCCGCTTCGAGAACATCGGCGGCTACGCCCTGTGGCTGCACCTCGATAGCCGCCGCAACAAATTCGACCGCAATACCGTGCGCCACTCCGGCGGCGGCGGCGTGCTCATGACCGGCGCGCGGTTGTCCTACATGGATGACACTAAGATCTACACCCCCGGCGCGGCAGCGGCCAAGGTCGCGCCCTTCCTCAACGAGGTCACCCGCAACACCGTCGAACACTGCGGAAAGATCCGTTACTACGGCGGCGGCGTGCACCTCGATTCGCGTCCGGCTTCCATGACCATGGAGCCCGGAAATCTTATCTCCCACAATTACTTCAATGACCTCTCGCGCAACGGCGTCTTCGCCTTCCGCAACCAGGGCGGCAGCGTGGTCGAATATAACCACATCCACAACGCCATGCAGACGACCATCGACGGCGCCTGCATCCACTTCGCCACGATGAATCACCTCAACGCGCCGAATTTTATTCTCAACAATTGGCTCTACGATGTCTGGGGCTACAATCAAATGCCCGACAGTAAACCGATCCGTAAGCTCGGCAACGGCATCTTCCTCGATTGGGACACCAGCAACACCACGCTGCGCGACAACTGGATTTACAACACCGTCGGCGGTGCGATCAAACCCATCTGGGAGAACCAGAACCTCGTGATCGAAAACAACCGCGAGTCCGACACCCGCATCGTGCCGCCCTTCGTCGACGAACTCGGCCCCAACGGCAAAGCCTCGAACGGCATCGACCTCGCGACGAATCGTCTGACCGGAAGCGTCGTTCACTACACGGATAGCAAATACGTGACCACGGCTGGCACTTGGACCCCGAAAACCGTCACCGGCATGTGGGGTCTCTTTCGTTTCAACTCTCTGGTCGGCACCGCCGCCGTGAAGTCGGAGGCCACCTACACGTTGCCCATCCCACAGGATGGCACTTACCAGATCTCGCTGCTCTACAAGACCGGTCAAGATAGCGCCTCGAACGTGCCGGTCAGTATCGCCCACGCCGACGGCGTGGCGAAACACGTCTGGAACATGCGCAAGGGCTCGAAGCACGGCTTCTCGGTGCCGGTGGGCTCCTATCGCTTCAAAGCCGGCACGAGCCACACGGTCACGCTCTCGACCGCCAGCACCGATGGTAACGTGATCGCCGATGCGGTCGCCTTTGTGAAGGTCGCCGACTAAGCGAGAGCGCGCACACTACCATGAATACCACGATGCACGCCGCCGTGTTGGAGTCCGCTCGCACGATCAAGATTCAGTCCCGCCCCACCCCGGACGTGAAGCCCGGCATGGTCCTGCTGCGCGTCCGCCGCGCCGGCATCTGCGGCTCCGACCTACACTACTTCGAACACGGCGCCTGCGGCGCGTTCGTGCCCACGCGACCCTTCATTCTGGGCCACGAATTCGCGGCGGAAGTCACCGCCATCGGTGAGGGCGTGACCAACGTGCAAGTCGGCGCGCGCGTCACCGCCAATCCGGCCCGGGCCTGCCTCGTCTGCGAGTATTGCAAGAGCGGGCGCGGCAATCTCTGTCGCCAGACGATCATGCTGGGCAGTGCCAGCACGACTCCGCCGACCGATGGGGCTTTCGCGGAATTTGTCACCGTCCGCGCCGACCAATGCCATGTCCTGCCGCTGGACATGGACGACGCGACCGCCGCGATGCTTGAGCCGTTCGCGGTGGCGCTCCACGCGGTGAAGCGGGCGGGAGTCGTTTCGGGCAAACGCGTGTTGGTGACCGGCGGTGGGCCGATCGGATTACTCGTGGCGATGACGGCGCGGATGTTTGGCGCCGCGCCAGTGGCGTTGAGCGATGTCTTGGAATCGCGTCGCGAAACCGCGCTTAAGCTCGGTGCGGATGCAAGCTTGAATCCGATGTATCCCGGGTTGGCGGAAGTCGTCCGCGAGATCACCGGGGATGGCTTTGACGTCGTGTTTGAAGCCTCCGGTGCGAGAGCCGCCCTGCGGCAGGCATTCGACCTCGTAAGACCCGGCGGAACGATCGTGCAAATCGGCACGCTGGGCACCGAGGATATTCCGCTCCCGGCCAATCAACTGATGGTGCGCGAGATAAACTTCATCGGCTCGATGCGCTACGGCAACGTTTTCGACGAAGCGATCCGCTTGGTTCAGGCCGGGCGAATCGATTTGCGACCGCTCATCAGCGGCGTCCTGCCGCTCACAGAGGCCGTCGAGGCCATGCGGTTGGCAGGGGACAAGACAAACACGCTGAAGGTGCAGCTGGAAATTAGCTAACGCCCCTTAAATCACCAGACTGGGAGCGCGCGAAGCGCACCTCGCGAGGACAAATCTCAAAAAATCGAGGGACGTTGGGATTACTCGGAACGGAGCGGCCGTTGAGCCTTGAGTTCCTGCCAGCGGGCGAGACGGTCGGCGATTTTGGCTTCCCAGCCGGCGGTCTTCGGCGTGTAGAGCGCGAGCGGTTGCTCAAGATAATTTTGGCCGGAAATATTTTCGGGGTAGTCGTGCGAGTA
>CAMCWW010000039.1:0-30999 GCA_945882935.1 Opitutus sp. GAS368 | reverse complement strand
CTCAGGTTGGGGTTGCCGCCGGAGGTGATGATGCGGAGGCCGGTGGCGGAGTCGTTGACGTTGGAACCGGGGCGACCGGCGCGGAGCGGGTCGGGGATGTTGAAGAAATTACCGGTGCTCTGCGGCTGGTAGAGCTCGGCGAGGGACGGGGCGCGATAGCCCTTGCCCCAAGAACCGCGGAAGGAGATCTGCGAGTCAACGGGCTGCCAGCGAAAGCCGACCTTGGGGACGGCGGTGTGGGTGAAGCCGGCGTCGCTGTAGCGCTCGGCGCGGCCGGCGGCGTTGAGCTCGAAGGTCGAGAGCAGAGGGATTTTTTGCGACGGTGCGGTGAATGGTAGGCTGAACTCGGTGTAGAGTGCCTGCACGCGGCGGGAGCCTTTCGATTGCGGCACGGGTGCGCCTTGGCCGATGAGGTGGTCTTGGGTGCGCTTGTCGCGGAAACGTTCTTCACGGGCCTCGACGCCGGTGGCGAGCGCGAGGGCGCCGGCGGGAAGGGAGAGGACGTTGCCGTTGGCTTGGGCGTTGAAGGAGGTGAGTTCGGTGAAGGCCTCGCGGACGGCGTTGGAGCGGAGTTTATCAAGCGTGGCCGCGGAGTTGACGACGCCACGCGCGGGGTTGCTGAAGAGGTTGAGGGCGGTGGCGCGGTTCGTGTCGGCAAGGGCGGCGTTGACGGCGGACTGCGAGAGCCAGCCCCTGGGCAGCTCGTTCTTCGAGTTGGCGCGGTTGTAGAGGACGGAGGAATCCCAGGTCCAAGTGTCGGCGAACTTGCCTTTTACGCCGCCGACGAGGCGGTTGAAAGTGTTGGTGGTCGCGGTGGCGCGGGCACCGGCTTCGAGGAAGCGGTAAACGAGCGTGCCGCCGGCGGCGGCGCTGTTGACGATGGTGGCCCCGAACGGGTTGAAAGCGGCGTTGGCGGGCAGGGTGACGGTATTGAGCGTGCCGATGGAGACGGGTGAAAGGAATTCCAGATTGGTGTTCTTCTGGTAGTTGACCTCGCCGTAGGCGGTGATCGCGGGAGCGAGTTCGTAGCGCGCGGTGGCGAGGGCGCCGTAGCGGGTGACGCGGGGCTGCGGGGTCAGGTCGGAGTTGATGTCGTAGCGATTCCGCGGGGCCGTGGTCAACGTGGTGTTGAAGACGGGAGGAAACGAGGCTGACGCCGAATCGACGGTGAACGTGCGGGCGGCGACGGCCGTGCCGGCGGGAATCACGGCGCCGGTGATGGGGTTGTTCGCGCCGACGGGAGCGACGAACGTGCCGGGGGTCGTGCCGGCAAGGAGAGAAACGATTTTCGGGGAGAGTTCGCCGTAGAGGATTTTTTCCTGGCGCATGTAGTTTGCGAGGGCGAAGACCTTCAGTTTCCCGCTGGTGGCGCCGGTGTAGGCGCTGCCGCGGAAGGTGTTGGCGGCGATGTCGCCGGGGAAATCGCCGTAAAACGCGCGGACGGTGGAGCCTTGGACGTTGTCCTTGAGGATGACGTTAAACACGCCGGCTACGGCATCGGCACCATAGATGGCGGAGGCGCCGTCCTTGAGGACCTCGACGCGGGCGATGGCGTCGACGGGGATCATGTTGAGATCGACGAACTGAGTGGTCCCGAGCGCGGCGGCGGTGCCGCCTTGGGCGAAGGGTGCGGGGGTGACGCGGCGGCCATTGAGGAGGACAAGGGTGGAGTTGGCGCCGAGGCCGCGGAGGGAGACGGAGGCGGTGCCGGGGGAGGAGGTGTTGACGCGGTTCTCGCCGAGACTGCCGGCGCCGGCCTCGGGGATTTTCTTGAGGAACGAGTAAAGGCTACCGGTGCCGGCCTGCTCGACCTCGGCGGTGGAGAGGACGCGGAGGTTAACCCCGCCGGTGGACTCACCGGCGCGGAGATTGGAGCCGGTGACGGTGAACGCTTCGAGCTTCACGGTGTCGGCGGCGGGCGCGACCGGGGCTTGGGCGAACGTGAGCGCGGGCAGGACCGCGGCGAGGACGAGGATACGGGACAGGGTTCGTGTGTTCATGGTGTAAAGTGACGGACGGGTGACGAAAGACGCGAAAGCCAAGGTTGCAAGGGGAGAGTTGAAGCCGAACCGAGCGCGGTTCTGGTGGAAAAGATTGCAAAATTTGAGCCACGTCGCCGCCGAATTGGGCCGATGGAAACAGGGCTCGCCGCTCCCCAACGGGACTACGGCAGCCGATCGATGCCCTCGGCGCGGACGGTCCAAGTGCCGTCGCGGGGGAAGCCGGGTGCGGCCCCGGGCGGGGCGTCGTCCCAGCCGCCGGCGAGCATGGCCAGCCGGACTTGCCGACAGAAAATTGGGCACCGGCATCTACTTGGTTCAGAGCTGGATTGTGCCGCGTGATTAAAGCGCGGCGGTCAATCGGCTAAGTCCCAAGGACTATTCCAAGCGCGGAGATAAAAAACAGGGTGAACAATCGCGTGGTCATCGAGAGCGGTTTGAACCCAAAAGTGATTTGCAAGCGGGTGGAAGGGCGTCCGAACTTGCGAAGATATGATCAAAAAACTTTTGCACACGCGGATGCGCGTGAACGATCTAGCCCGGACGGTAAAATTCTACGAGGAGGCGCTGGGGCTGACGGTTTCACGCCGGCACACCTCGCCGCGGGGCGCGCAACTCGCGTTTATCGCGACGCCGAACAGCGATGAAGAAATTGAGATCTGCCAGATGCCGCCGGGGGCACCGAGCGTGGTGGTACAACCCGACCTGATGCACCTCGCGTTTGAGGTGGAGAATCTCGTGGCGTTTGCGGCCGAAGCGGCGCGAAAGGGTTATCCCTTAAGCGATGGGCCGACGCCGAGCGGCAGCGGGATGATCGCTTTCATCGACGCCCCGGAGGGGTATGAGGTCGAACTGATTGAGCGGCGGCGGTAAAGCGGGCGGCCGATTTGCTGGGCCGTTCATGCGTTCTCGCAAGGCGGCGAACCGGCCAGCCGGATGGGTCTACACCCGCTCAAGGCGCTGCTTGAGACGATGGATCGATCGGGGGAGCACATAGGCCGCAGCTAGAGCCAAGCTGAACCTTTTTCGCCTCATCTTCACCGGGCTGAACCCGCCGAAAAATAACAAACAACGGCGAAGCCTCTTTTCCGGGCCTTTGATGGCTGGTGGGGGAGGCGTGGCCTGTTGCCGGGAAAAACGTGGTTTGCGCTCGGCTAAGCCCGGTTTCAACCTTGGGACCATGCGTTATCCCTTCGTCGTTGTGGCCGTGCTCCTGAGCGTTGTTTCATCCGGGCGTTCCGCCGAAACGTGGCGA
This sequence comes from Opitutus sp. GAS368, assembly GCA_945882935.1. Lineage (GTDB taxonomy): Bacteria > Verrucomicrobiota > Verrucomicrobiia > Opitutales > Opitutaceae > Tous-C4FEB. The sequence goes on along the minus strand of CAMCWW010000039.1, from coordinate 27,744 downwards.
CCGCTTTGGAACGGTCGTGATTTGAGCGGCTGGTCAACGTGGCTCGCGCGGCCGCACGCGAGCACGGTGCTACCGGGCGAGGCGCGGGATGCGAAGGGCAATTTCACGCAGTTCCTCGGCGGCGGGCGCGACCCGCTGGCCGTGTTCACCGTGGTGGACATGGACGGGCAGCCGGCGATCCGGATCTCGGGGCAAGTGTTTGGCGAGCTGCGCACGCAGGCGGCGTTTTCAAATTATCACCTGCGATTGCAGTTCAAGTGGGGCGAAAAGAAATGGGCGCCGCGCGATAAACCCGAGACGCCCCGGGATAGCGGGTTGTTGTATCACGTGCACGCGGAGTCCGGCGCGGAGGGGCGCACGTGGTCGCGCTCGACGGAGTTGCAGATTCAGGAGCGCGACGTGGGCGATCTTTACGCGGTGGGATCGTTTGTGTTTGTGCGCTCGGCGTTGCGCGCGGGGACGGGCAAGGCCGGAGCGCGGGCGATTTTTGACTATGATCCTAAGGCGGCTTGGAACGTGTTCGCCCAAGTCCCGGGTGCGGAGGGGCGCTGTGTGAAGCAGCCTGACAATGAGAAACCGACGGGCGAGTGGAATACCGTTGAGCTGGTGTGTTTTGGCGAGGACAGCATCCACATCGTGAACGGCAAAGTGGTGATGCGCCTGCACCGCACGGTGCGCCTCGATACGCCGACGCCGCAGACGGTGACCTCGGGTCCGCTGATTTTGCAGTCGGAGGGCGCGGAGATTTTCTACCGCGCGATCGAGCTGCGTCCGATCACCGCGGTGCCGGCGGAGTGGGCGGAGCGGTGAGGCGGCGCTTCGGGCGTCGCGCTCAAGGCGTGCCGGCGTCGATTTCGTCGAGATAACCTTCGTCGAAGGCGATCGCGGTGAAGGCGCTGTTGACGCGCGGGTCGGGCGGAATGCCGCCGTAGAGTTGCCGTAGCATCCACGAATATCCGCGGTGCATGGGAAAACCGGGCTTACCGATGTTTGGGGCGAGCTCGTTCCAAGCCGCGACCTTTTCCGCGATATTGTGGGGCCGCTGACGAAACCACTCTGCCACGACGGCATCGTCGCCGTCGGAGCGGGCGATCACGTCGAGAATTTCCTCTTTCGAAAGTTCAAAGTGCCCGAGGAAAATGCCGTCGGTGGCGAGCGGGTGACAAAACGGGCGGACAAAGTCCGGATCGAGGGTGCCGGCCAAGTGGTGGCGGGCCTTGTCGATGAACCGGGGTAACCACACGCAGTTGGCCAGCCGGGCGGTGGGGCGACGCAGCATGAATCGTTTCACTGCCGCGTGATTCGGCGCTACGGGAGTCGATTCTGAGTCGGGGGGCGGCTGGCTCATGGGCAGAACCAAAAGATCAGTGCGCCGAGCTGGCAAGGTCGGGGAGGGGACGATGGGGTGAGGATGCCTGGCACACGGCGTGGCGCTGATCGAGATCTACGAAGTGCCGTAAAGGCCAGAGTCCCGGCCGCGCGTTGACCATTCAAGTGCCCGCGTGCCGGCTCAGGCCGATTTCGTTTTTGAGTTAAAAGGGCGGACCGGAGACGCCGCCCTCCTTTTTTTTGGCGATAAACTTTTAAGCTGAAGAAAACTAATAAACAACGGCCAGACCCCTTTTGGCACGCCCCCTTTTGGCACGCCGCCAGAGTTCAAGGGACGCTGGTGTGGTGATGCGTCCACTCGCTGGCGCTCGCGGCTACCGAAACGTCCAGATTTCAAAAGACGTGGATAGGGGATGTTTTTGGTTCCCATCCGAGCGAGGGTGCGTATCCCCTAGACGATGACTTCGATCGACGACGCACGAAGGGGGCTCAAGATCGATGGGTGGATCTTCCTCCGCACGGTCTTGGTGTTGTCTGCGATTACGTGGCCGCTCATGCTGAGTCTTCGTCTGATGGCGGGGACTCCGTTGCGCACGGCGCTGCTCAACATGCTGAGTCTTTCGTTGCTTTTCTATGCGGCAGTCTTTCTGGGAGTTCGTTTGCGTAAGTGGCTATTTCTCACTCCCGGGCTCTGGCGGCCGCGCCGATGGTCGGCCGTAGTGGTCTATGGGGTGCTGTTGTTGATCTGTATTTACGCGCAGATTCGTTTTACTACCACCCAGGATTATCTCGACCGGCAGCCCAATCAGCGGCCCCTTTGGGTGGGCTTGGTAGCGTCTCGCGTCCTTGGCGTCGGTTTGGGGGTTTATTACTACTTTCATCTATCACAGCGTAAGCATGAGGCCGCGGTTCAGGCGCGGATCTTCGCGCTGGAGCAAATGGGGCGCGAAGCGGAAATCGAGCGGCTCCGGGCCCAGATCAATCCGCATTTTTTATTTAACACCCTGACCTCGATCGCCGGCGCGACCACAGAGCCGCACGTGGAGGAGATGGCGCAGCAGTTGGCGGATGTCTTGCGCTATAATCTCTCTCATGCGGGTGAGAGCGCGCGGTTTGAGGAAGAGGTGCAAGCAATTGAGAGTTACCTTCAGGTCGAGCGAATGCGTTTCGGGGAGCGGTTGCAGTATGAGGTAGAGATTTCGCAGGTCGCGCGGGAGGCCAAGGTATCGCAGCCCGTCCTTCTACCCTTAGTGGAAAACGCCATTAAGCATGGGTTTATCACCTCACCGCGCGCCTTACGCTTGAAAATCGAGGTGAGCGTGGTGGGTACCCAGTTTAAGGCCGTGGTTGAAAACACTGGACGCTGGATCGAACCGCTCGTGCCCGCGGCGGCGGGGACTCAGATTGGCTTACGCAACCTCAAGCGTAGACTGGTGTTGATTTATGGCGAGCGCGCACAGTTCGAGCGGGTGGTGTTGCCCGATGCCGTGCGGTTCAACGTGACCTTACCCTTGGACGCTGTCGCATGAAACCGTTGCTACGTTGCTTGATCGTGGATGATGAGCACCGCGCCAGGGCTTTTTTACGTATGCGACTCCTTCCGCACCCGGAGATAGTAATCGCAGGAGAAGCCGGCGATGTCGCCGAAGCGCATCGACTCTGTGTGAGCTTGCGGCCCGAGGTGGTGTTTTTGGACATCCGAATGCCTGAGGCGGATGGGTTTGAATTGATCCCGTTGCTCCAGCCGTTGCCGCAGATCGTGTTTGTGACCGCGTTTACAGACCGAGCGTATGATGCGTTCCAAGTGAGTGCGCTTGATTTCCTGCTCAAGCCCTACTCAGCAGAGCGTATGGCCCAGACGGTGGACAAACTGCTCGGACGGGTCACGGAGTCGGGGACAAGGGAAGCGGCGCTGGCCCCGGTCGAGTTGGCGCCCGATGCAAGTATTATGGTGCGCACCAATACGCTTTTGCTGCGGCTGAATCTGGCAGACATCGTGTTGATCGAGGCGGAAGAGCCTTACACGCGGCTGACGGTCACAAGTCGTAAGACCTATCTGCTAAGTCACACGATGAAGGCGTGGGAGGAATTATTACCCTCGGCGATGTTTTTCCGCTTGGATCGTTTCCATATAATCAACTTGAAGAAAGTCGTGAGCTTTGTCCCACAATCAAGGGACATTACTAAGGTTAACCTAGCTGGACTAAATCGCACGATCCAAATCGGGCGGACGTCGGCGATTCGCCTACGCCAGCAGCTAAGTATCCGGATTATAAGGTGATAAGCATGGGCCCATGACGGTCCAAGCGCGCCCACGGGTAAGGCTTGAGCAAGAGGGATACGCAGTGCGCAATCGCTTAGAACCACGTTAAAAGACAGGTTCACGGTAAAAATTAGCCCGATTGACGCATTGGGTCTTCATGGGATCGCGAACAAGCCAGAGCTTCGGGTCTATGAAGTTTGTTCATAGTGTAGGAGTTTATTTGATCAACAACTGTGTCGCTCTGTGCGCCCTTAGCGCGACCACGGCTTGCGCATGGCTGCGCTCCTGCGCAGAAGGCCTGCTGATCCGCACAGAGACGATGGGGCTACGGGTGTCGTTGGCGGCAAGCTTACGGGTGTTGGCCCTGGCGGGCTTGGGACACACCGCGCTGTTTGCCGTATTTACCGATAGTGGGTATGTCTATAATTCCACCTCGGTTAACACTGCTAGCCTCCTATCTGGCCCGTCTAGCGGTGCCGTCGCGATCCCGGCTACGGTCACTTCTGGTGGGGTCGCCTATTCAGTCACCAGTATTGGTAATGCAGCTTTTCGTAACACCTCGATTTCCAGTGTCAGTATTCCCAATACGGTCACAAGTATTGGCGAAAATGCGTTTTATGGGTGCACCTCGCTTACGAGCGTAAACATCCCGAGTTCGGTTACAAGTATTGGTAGAGCTGCGTTTTACGCCAACGAACGTTTAACGAGTGTGAGTATCCCCAATAGTGTAACGAGCATGGGTGATTCGGCGTTTTACGCCTGTTATTCGATGACAAGCGTAACTATCGGTACCGGGCTCACGAGCATTCCTGATTATGCCTTTAATCAATGCTTTAGTATTACAAATTTATCGCTTCCAGAGGGTCTCATAACCGTTGGTCAGCAAGGATTTTTTAATTGTAATGTTCCGACACTAACTATCCCTAGCACGGTTACGACGATTGGTTTGTATGGGTTCGGAGGATCCGGAGCTAGCGGAATGAATAAGATTATCTTTTTGGGTAATCCGCCAGCCAACGCCAATGTGGATAGTTTTGTGAGCAGATCCTCTACCCCAGGCTACTATATGAGTGGCGCAACGGGGTGGGGCTCTACGTTTTTTAATTTAACAATGACGCTGCTAGCGCCTCCTACGGTGACCAGCCCCACAAGCGCGAGTGTCGCCTCCACGAGTGCAACGCTCGGCGGCAACGTCACTGCTACCGGTGGCGCGAGTCTCACCGCCGTCGGTGTCGTTTATTCGGTCACTTCGGCCAATAATAATCCCCAACTCAGTGGCACGGGCGTGACCAACGTCGCCGGTACCGCCGCGACGGGCGTTTTCACCGTGAACGCCACCAGCCTCACCGCTAACACCGCCTATACCTATATCGCCTACGCGACGACCAGCGCAGGCACGACCTACAGCAGCTCCGGCACGTTCACGACGATGAGCGTCGCACCGGTGAACACAGTGCCGGGCGCACTGAGCGTGGCGGAAGACACGGCGCTCGCGTTTACCGGGGCGAACTTAATCACCGTGGCAGACCCTGAAGGCACCGTGACGACCACGCAACTGAGCGTAGCCCACGGCACGTTGACGGTGAGCTTGAGCGGGGGAGCGACCATCGGAGCTGGGGCAAATGGCAGTGCGACGCTGACCCTGGTCGGGACCAACGCGCAGGTGAATGCGGCGTTGGCGACACTGAGTTACCAGCCGGGGTTGAACTACAGTGGCAGCGATACGCTCACCTTGGTGACGACCAACAATCTTTCGTTCCCTGCCTTTGGGGTGGGAGCACAGTATGGGCCGGTGGCGGGTTTCTCCTATGTGGCCAATCCGACTTTAGGCGACGGCCGCACGCCGGACAAGGCGTTCGACGGCACGACCACTGAATCTCATTCCGGTGCGTTCCAGGCTTCGGCGAGCAATCCGTTTTATTTCAAGATCACCGCGCCGGATCTCAAAGTAATCTCTTCTTACTATATGTCGGGCAGAGTCGAAAATAATAACAAACCGAGCAGTTGGACCTTCCAAGGTTCGAACGATGACAACACCTGGACCGTGCTTGATACCCAAAGCGGCATCAACCTGACCTTCGGCACGATCACTACAGGGGCGATGAGTGCGTTTGTTTTTTCCAACAGCTCGCCCTTTAGATACTACCGCTTCGCCATCACCGCCTCCACGGGAGACTATATCGTGATCGGGGAGATGGCGCTGGTGGGACAACCCACCCCCGCTGATAGCGACACGGTCGCGTTGACCGTCACTGTGAACACCGCGCCGGTGGTGGCCAACGCCATCCCGGACCAGGCGGGTATTTACGGCAACGCGTTCAGCTACGCGTTCCCGGCGAATACCTTCACGGACAGCGACGCGGGCGACACGTTGACCACCACGGTCAGCACATTGCCGGCGGGTATCACCTTTGATGCGACGACGCGCACGTTTAGCGGCACGCCGACGGCGCCGAGCACCACTACGGTGACCGTGACGGCCACAGATAATTTTAGTCTGTCGGTGAGCGACGCGTTTGTCCTCACCATCGAGAAAGCAGCGTTGTCGGTGACCGCTGATGCGAAGACGAAGGTTTACGGCGCGGCGAACCCGGCGCTGACCGCGACGATCACGGGCTTTGTGAACGGTGAAACCCTCGGCACCTCCGGAGTCACGGGCGCGGCGAGCGTCACAACGACGGCGACTGCCTTGACCGGGGTCGGCAGCGCCACCCTGACAGCGGCGGTCGGCAATCTCGTGTCGGCGAACTACGCGTTCACGACCTTCGCCACCGGTGCGCTCACGATTACGAAGGCCCCGCTGGTCGTGACTGCGGATGCGAAGACCAAGATTTACGGAGCCGCGAACCCGGCGCTCACCGCCACGATCTCCGGCTACGTGAACAGCGAGACGAGCACCGTCGTCAGCGGCACGGCCGCGGTCACCACGACAGCCACGGCGAACAGCAACGTCGGCAGTTATCCGATCACGCCCGCCCTCGGTTCGCTCAGCGCGACCAACTACAGCTTCAGCTTTGCGGACGGTACGCTCACGGTGGGCAAGGCCCCGCTGTCGGTGACGGCGGACAACCAGACGAAGGTTTACGGAGCCGCGAACCCCACGCTCACCGCCGCGATCACTGGTTTTCAAAACAGCCAAACGACCGCGGTCCTCACCGGCACGCCCGCTCTGAGCACGACTGCGACGACTGCGAGCGGAGTGAACAGCTACGCGATCACGACGGCCCTCGGCACGCTCGCCTCCGCCAACTACAGTTTTTCCCTGGTCGACGGCACGCTGGCCGTGACCAAAGCCCCACTCACCGTCACCGCGGATAACAAGAACCGCGCCTATGGCGCCGCCGATCCAGCGTTCACCGCAACGCTCACCGGCTTCGTGAACAGCAATACCTCCGCCGTGGTCACCGGTGCCGCCGCGCTCAGCTCGACGGTGACGCCCACGAGTGTCGCCGGCCCGTATCCGATCACACCCGCAATCGGCACGCTGACCGCCGCGAACTACGCGTTCACGACCTTCACAAACGGCACGCTCACCGTCGGCCAGACCAGCCAGACGCTCACCCTCGGCGCGCTCGCCAGCAAGACCTTCGGCGACGCAGCCTTTAGCGTCTCGGCGACGAGCACCAGCGGCCTCACTCCTAGCTACAGCATCGTCAGCGGGCCCGCGACGATCAGCGGCAGCACGGTCACGATCACCGGTGCCGGCACCGTCGTCGTCCGCGCGAGCCAGGCCGGCGACGGCAATTTCACCGCCGCGACGCCGGTGGACCAAAGCTTCACCGTGGCGAAGCAGGCGACGACGATCACCTGGGCGACGCCGAGCTCGATCACCTACGGCACGGTGCTGTCGGCGACGCAGCTCAACGCAACGGGCAGCGTGGCCGGTGCGATCGTGTACAGCCCGGCGAGCGGCACGACCCCGAGCGCGGGCACGCAGACGTTGACCGCGACGTTTACGCCAACCGATACGGCGAACTACGACACCGCGACGGGCACCGTTTCCCTCACCGTTAGCAAAGCCACGCCAACGATCACGTGGGCGACCCCCAGTGCGATCACTTACGGCACGACGCTCTCCGCGACGCAGCTCAATGCCACGAGCAGCCTCGCCGCAGGAACCATCACGTACAGTCCGGCTAGCGGCACGACCCCGAGCGCGGGCACGCGGACGTTGACGGCGACGTTTACCCCGACAGACACGGCGAACTACACCACGGCGACGGGCTCCGTTTCTCTTGTAGTAGGTAAAGCCACGCCGACGATCACGTGGGCGACTCCAAGTGCGATCACTTACGGCACGGCGCTCTCCGCGACGCAGCTCAATGCGACGATTAGCCTAGCGGCGGGCGCGATCACCTACAGCCCCGCCAGCGGCACGACGCCGAGCGCGGGCACGCAGACGTTGACCACAACGTTTACACCGACGGACACGGCGAACTACAACCCCGCGACCGGCACGGTTTCCCTCACCGTTAACAAAGCCACGCCGACGATCACCTGGTCGACCCCCAGTGCGATCACCTACGGCACGGCGCTGTCCGCGACGCAGCTCAACGCCACGAGCAGCCTCGCCGCAGGAACCATCGTGTACAGCCCCGCCAGCGGCACGACCCCGAGCGCCGGCCCGCAGACGTTGACGGCGACGTTTACGCCGACGGACACGGCGAACTACAACACCGCGACCGGCACGGTTTCCATAACGGTGAACAAAGCCACGCCGACAATCACGTGGGCGACGCCGAGCACCATCAGCTACGGCACCGCGCTCTCCGCAACGCAGCTCAATGCGACGGGCAGCGTCGCCGGCGCCTTCACTTACAGTCCGGCGAGCGGCTCAATCCCGAGTGTGGGCACGCAGGCCTTAAACGCGACCTTCACCCCAACGGACACGACGAACTACAATCCAGCGAGCGCCAGCGTAGCGCTCAGCGTCGCGGTCGCCGTACCCGGATCGCCGACGGCGCTCGCCGCAACCACCGCCAATGGCGAAGCCACGATCACGTTCACGGCGCCGGGCAACCCCGGCAGCAGCGCGATCACCGGCTACACAATCCGCGCCACGGCGACGGATGGTTCCACGGTCACGGTCAACGCGACCGGTTCCCCTGCCAAAGTCACCGGCCTCACGCCCGGTAAATCTTACCGCTTCACGGTCACCGCCAACAACAGTGCCGGCTCCAGTGAGTCGAACACGACGAGCGATGCGCTCACGATCAGCCTCGTTAACCAGACGATCACCTTTGCTCCGTTGGCCGATCGCACGAGCAACAGTGGCTCCTTCGCCCTCACGGCGAGCGCGAGCTCGGGCTTGCCGGTCACGTTTACCGTGGTCAGCGGCCCGGCGCTCCTTGCGGGCAATGTCGTCGATCTTACCGGTGCGATCGGCACGGTGCTGATCCGCGCCAGCCAAGCGGGTAATGCGACCTATGCCGCGGCCCCCAACGGTGAGGTTTCATTTGTCGTCACCGCCGGAGCGACGCAGGCGATCTTTAGCAAAGTTGAAAGTGCCTCTTCGAAGACCAGCGAGGCCGATCTAGCGGTCGTGCTCACGGTTAATTCCCGTGACGGCACGTTGCTGATGGTTTCATCGAGCACTCCGAGCCTCAATGGTGCAGCCGACTTCACGGTTGGTAGCGGTGGTGCCTTCAGTGCCTCGATCGTGTCCACGACGGGCACGAACAACGTGGATCCGCTGGGTCGAAGGGTGCTCAGTGCCCCCGTGACCTATAAAATCACCGGCACCTTGGTGGACAACGTGCTCGCGGGTACGATCTCGCCGCTCGGCTACAGCTTCAAATCCAATGTGACTCTGCCGTCTGCGGGCTCGTCGTCCCCGGTCGGATTTTATAAATCCACGGCCCTCGCCGAAGGCGCCGGGGTTACTTATTCGTTAGTCGGTCCCAAAAACGAAGTACTCGTGCTCGCCATCAGCCCCACCGCGACAGTGGGTGGATTAACGACGCTAAAGTCCGACGGTACCTACTCCATCGCCGCGACCACCTCGGCGGGCAACGTGACCCTCAGTGGCGGCGTCAATCCCACCACAACGGCGACCACGGCAACGCTGACTCTCCCCGGTAACATCAAGGTAGATTTCTCGGGCCTGAGCACGACGACCAAGCGCACCGATCGCCTGATCGGCCTGGCCTCGCGCTCCAAGGTCGGCACGGGGGAATCGGTCCTGATCACCGGCGTCGCCATCGGGGGCACGGACTCCAAACGGGTCCTGATCCGCGCCGGCGGTCCCGCGCTCGCGGCCTTCGGCCTCGCCAGCACCTTGCCCAATCCGACCCTCAAAATCTACCGCGGCTCCACCTTGATCGCGCAGAACGACGATTGGAACCCAGCCGATGCGGCCGAGATGGGGCGGCTCGGGATCTTCGCTTTCCCGAACGGGAGCAAAGATGCCGCGATCCTGATGACGCTCGAGCCTGGCTCCTACACGGCGCAGGTCTCCGACCTCAGCGGTACCGGCACCGGGGTGGCTCTAGCCGAGATCTACGATGCCAGCGTGAACCCGACCGCCGACTATCAACGGCTGGTGAGCATCGCCAGCCGCGGCACGGTCTCAGTGGGGGATGGTGCTCTCATCGGCGGGTTTGTGGTCGTGGGTAATTCGCCAAAGACGCTGCTGATCCGCGGCATCGGCCCGGCCTTGACCCGCTTCGGCCTCGTAGGCGCGCTGGCCGATCCGGTGCTGACGATCTACGACGGCGGCGAAGCCATCGCGACCAACGCCGGCTGGGCCAACAGCGCCGCCATCGCCACGGCGGCCACGCAAGCCGGAGCCTTTGCCCTCACGACGGACAGCCGCGACGCCGCGCTGCTGGTCACCTTAAAACCCGGGTCCTACACCGCTCAGGTCAAGGCGGCGCAGAGCGCCTCCTCCGGCGTGGCGCTGATCGAGATCTACGAGGTGCCGTAAGTCCGACGTAGGGCAGAGTCTCCGACTCGCCCTCCACGCCCCGGTCGCTCGCCCGCCCAGCCAATCCATCACCCGTCAATTGCTCCGACCAAACCCCGCCCTCCCCGCTCAGCGCAGGCCACACGCCTTGCGCGCGCGACCGATCACCTGCTCTGCCACCGCCCTCGCTCGTTGCGCGCCTTCGCGCAGCACCGCTTCGACGTGATCCGGATTCGCCGCGAGTTCGGCCCGCCGAGCCCGCGCCGTCGCAAAGAAATTCCAGTAGTGCTCAAACAAAGCCTTCTTTAAATCACCGTAGCCCAGCCCGCCCGCCCGCAGCCGGTTTTCGTAATCCAGCGTCACCTCTGCCGGCGCAAAAAATTTCAGCAGCTGGATCGCCAGATTTTTGTCCGCATCCGGCTTCGCCTCCGCCGGCGTGCGCGAGTCCATCACGATGCCCATGATCTTTTTTCGCAGCGCCTTCTCGTCGCCAAAAATCTCGATCGTGTTGCCGTAGCTCTTCGACATTTTCTGCCCATCAAGCCCTGGAATCACCGCGACTTCGTCACGGATCTCCGACTCCGGCACCACCAGCGTCTCGCCGTAGGCTTCGTTAAACTTGATCGCCATGTCGCGCGTCATCTCGACGTGCTGCTTCTGGTCGCGGCCCACCGGCACGCGGTGCGTATCGTAGAGCAAAATATCCGCCGCCATCAGCACCGGATAGGCAAATAGCCCGAAGTTCGGCGAAATTCCTTTGGCCGTCTTATCCTTAAAACTGTGCGCCCGCTCCATCAGGCCCATCGGCGCGAGCGAACCGAGCATCCACATGAGTTCGCACACTTCGGGCACATCGCTTTGCCGCCAGAAAACACTCGTCTTCGGATCAAGCCCGCACGCCAGCCAGTCGAGCGCGATCCCCTGCGTGTTTTTCCGCCGCTCCGCCGCATCCGTCACCGTCGTCATCGAGTGGTAGTCCGCGATGAAATAGAAACAATCGCCCCGCGATTGCGCCTCAATCGCCGGCCGCATCGCGCCGAAATAATTGCCGATGTGGAGCGTGCCGGAGGGCGTGATGCCGGTGAGTGTGCGCATGGAAAATCGGAGCTTCGCGGACGTCTCGCCGCGGCGTCAATCCCGCCGCGGCAACAGCGTCACGCCGCCCCGCGACTTCGCGATCGTCGCCGCCGGCAGGTAACCCGAAAATGCCACCGTCGGCATCACCAACGCCCGCGGTCCGAGCACCGTTCCGGGATTGAGTACCGCGTTGCAGCCCACCTCGGCCCGGTCGCCCACAATCGCGCCAAATTTTCTCAACCCGGTTTCGTGCAACGTCTCAGGCGTGCGCACCGTAATCAGCTTTTGGTCGAGCCGCAGATTGGAACAGATCACCCCGGCGCCGAAGTGCGCGCCGTTGCCCAAGATCGAGTCGCCGACATAGCTGAAATGCGGCACCTGCGCGCCGTCCATCAGCAGGCAGTTCTTAAACTCGCACGCGTTACCCAGCACGCAATTCGCCCCCACGATCACATTGCCCCGGATAAACGCCCCCGGCCGGATCTCCGTCCCCTCGCCGATCCACGCCGGTCCGATGATCGTCGCATACGCCGGCAATTTTACGGTCGGATGAATGAAAACGAATCCTTCGATGTGCACGCCCGCCGGCCGCACCGGCAAAGCCGCCTCAAACTTATGCGCCGCGAGCGCCGGCCCGATGCGCTTGAGCCATTCCCACGGCGCCACGTCCGCCGGAAAATGCGCCGCAAAAGCTGCGAGCGACTGGGGCAGAGAAAAAAAGTCGGAAGCGATCATTGGGACAACGTCGATGAAGTTGGAGCAAATCCCGGGACAGGGACAGCGGCATTTTTCGCATCAAAATCCCGGTAACATTTCCAGGCCGGCGTCCGGCTTTTTCTTCTTCGGCCGGGGTTCCACCCAAAGCCGGATCACCAATTCGGCCAAATTCTTCATACTGGTGCGTTTCATACCTTCGTGGCGGGCCGCGTCTTTAAACACCGGCACCACCCCGCTCCGCTCGATATAATAACGCCAAAATTCCCCGTCCAACCGCGCCGCCGCCGCATGGTCATCGTTGAGCGATTTCACAATTCCACGAACCTTCTCCTGCCAAAACTGTCGTTCGTCGCGATGACCTTGCCAATAGTCGAAGACCCGCTGCTCAAACCGATTCAAACTCATGCCGCCAACGTGCGTCGCGTGATTCCAAAAACAACCGCAAAACCTCGCCCTACGTCGACGTTGCATTCCCGCCTCCGCCGATACTAATCTCCGCCTCGAAACATTTATCCCCCCTATCCTATGTGGCAAAAATTCAAAGAGCAGATTCTGGTCATCGTCGTCATCGTCGTCATCGTGGTCGGCGCCGCCTTTTGGCTTAACCAAAAAACTGTCATCGAACTCCAAGCCCAACAGGAGTTGAAACTCGCTCCGTTGCGCGAGGCGAGCGACGCCCTCAAAGCCCAAAACGAGGAAAACCGCCGGTCCCTCGAGTCCACCAACAAGCTCCTCAAGGACGCCATCGCCAAGCGCGAGTCGGATCTTTTCCGCACCGACGAAGAGATTCAGAAACTCAACGTCGAGCGCATGGACGCCCTCGCCGACGCCATCGCGAAGAAGGTTCAACCTTACAACCCGCTGCCAAAATCGCCGGAGGAAGCCGAGAAAATGCAGAACGAGCAGGTGGACAAAGTATCCACCCGCATGACGGAAAAAATCTCACCCATTCTTTCCGAGATGGCCAAGGACCAAAACCTCACCCGCGAGTCCATCGCCACCTACAGTCAGCGGATTTCCAATCAGGTCGGCAACGTCCTGACGGCCGAACTCGCGAAGAACCAAGTTCTGAACAACAACCTGATGGCGACCCAAGCCGCCGCCCAAGACGCGCTGAAATTGTCCCACGAAATCACTGCGCTTTATCTCAGCTCCTTCAAAGACCAAGGCCTCATCACCCGCTTGCTCACCTTGCCCGCCAACGTCGTTCGCGACGCCGCTAGCCTCAGTATCGTGTCGAGCAGCGACCGCAAAAAAGTCGAACAGGAGCTCATGACCAAGATGGCCGACATCGACCGCAAGCTTGCCGAAATCCAAGCTCAGGCGCCGAAAAAATAATCTGGCCTGGGACCATCCCAAACTACCGGCGCCCTTACCGGCGTCGGTTTTTTTGTCCCGCGTCGCATCTCCCCCACCCTTTTTTAAGCCTAAAAACCGCAGAAGGAGGGACCGCTAATTTCCGCTAATCTGCGCCAATTAACGCGTTTTGACTAGAATCCAATTCAACCGGTGTGATTCACCTGATCGGTGCATCAAAATTTATTTCAAAAACAAGTCTTCCTCACCGATTAGCGGGAATTAGCGAAGATTAGCGGTTAACCCCAGGCCGAATTTAGGTTAAGTCGCACTCGCCGAAACCTCCGAGCTCTGAAATTGTTCCGCCCCAGATGAAGCGCTTGAAGAAATTTATCACCCCGCAAGTCATAAAATGGTTCGTCGTCGGCGTCGGCTTTTCGGCGTTCGGGGTGCTCGTACTGAAGCTTATGGTCGGTATCATGGGATGGCCCTACATGATTTCGACTCTCGTCTCCGGTGAGGTTGGAACCGTTTTGAGATTTTTAGTCGTAGATCGCTGGGTATTTGCGAACCGACGCCCGACCTGGAAACGACTTTGGCACTATCATCTCGCCAACGCCTTGGGCTTCGCGGTCTGGTGGTCGGCGGCCAATCTGCTCGAAGCGTCCGGCATCCACTACCTAGTGGCCCCGATCCTCGCCATTTTCTTCTCCATCGGCTTCAGCCTCGCGACCAATTTTCTCTGGGTCTGGCGTAAACCGGCTGCTTCAAATCCCGCGAGTTGACCGGACCGACCGCGGCCAGATCGCCGGGCGGCAAAATCAAGGACGGACGTTCGCCCCCGTTATCGTTGGAGAAAAACGATGCAGATCGGCGCCGGCACGTTGATCACGCCCTTGGTTTGATAGGTGAGTTCACCGGTCGTCTGATTCACCCGATGCACCGCGACGGTGTTGGAATCGGCCCCGGCCGCGAGCAACCAACCGCCGTCGGGCGAGAGCGCGATGTTGCGCGGAAAAGCTCCGCGCACCGGTTGCACTTGGATCACCTGCAACACCGCTGTCGCCGGATCGGCGCGATAAACCGTGACCGTATCGTGACCGCGATTCGACGAGTAAACAAACTTCCCGCTGGCGTGGACCAGAATCTCGGCGGCGGAGTTAAACGCTTCCTTGGCCTTCACCGCTTCACTGAGCGCCGGCACGGTCGCGATCAAGTTTGCCGTGCCCGCCGCCGCATCCCAAGCGAAGGACGTGACCGACAACGAGAGCTCGTTCAGCAGATAGATAAATTTTCCGTCCGGAGAAAATTTCATGTGCCGGGCTCCGCCGCCGGGGACCGACGCGATGACGCCGTGCAGCGTGATGGACGGCGCCGCGAGGTCGATCCGATGCACCACGATTGCGTCCATCCCGAGATCGGGCACCAGCGCGAATCGGCCGTCCGGTGAAAACGCGCACATGTGCGCATGGGGCTTTTCCTGGCGGCTAGGCATCACGCCCGAACCCTTGGTTCCGTGCTTCACGACTTGCGCCGTTCCGAGGCGTCCCTCGGCGTCGAGAGGAAACAGCGCCGTCGAACCGCCGCCATACTGAGCCGTCAAAAGGAACTTCCCACTCGGATGCACCGCGATATGCGCCCCGCCGCCGTCGGTGGTTGGCGCGGAATTGATGACCTCAAGCGCACCCGTCGCGCCGATCCGATACCCAACGGCACTGGGCCCCCCGGCGACCCCGGCCACGGCGTAGAGTTTTGCGCCATCCGGATGCAGCGCGAGAAATCCGGGATTACCGACTTCAGCCGCCAACTCGGCCGCCGTGAGTTTGCCGGTCTTGGGATCAAAGGTAGCGCGATAGATCCCCTTCGCGCCGCCCCCACCCGTGCCGAAATAAACGGGCATCGGCTGGGCCGCTGCCAGCGCAACCAACCCGCATGAGACTATCCACCACTGTGCCAGCCGAACCAACGAAGGGATTTTCATATCTCCCACTTTGCAGCACCGCCCGGTCCGAGCCAAGCCAACAAGAGCCGCACCGCTAGCTTTTGAGCAACGCCACCGCCCGCCTCATCGCCGCCGACACCGCCGCGCAGGCCGGCTCGTTCTCCAGCGCATTGAGCACTTTGTTAAACGGCTCGGCCCGCACCGGTCCGTCATAGCCGAGAGTCACCAGCGCGGCGAGAAACGCCGCCGCATCGATCACGCCCGTTGCCGCCGGCAGTTCCCGCTCGCCGTCTCTTTGCAGGTTCTTCGCCACGCCTTGCGGCGCATCGTTCAAATCGACGCTGACCACGTCGGCGTTCTTCAACGTCAACAAATCAGCCACCGTGTCGCCCGCCTGCCACCAATGCCAAGTATCGAGCACCACGCCCACGTTGCCCGTCCCGATCTCCGCGATCAGCTCCCGGGTCTCCGCCAGCGTGTGAACAAACGGATATTTGCGCCCGACCAACAGCGTCTGCGTGCCCACATACTCCAGCCCGAGTCCAAGCCCGTGATCCCGCAGCACCCGCGCAACTTCCGCCAACCGCAACGCGTGCTGCTTGAAATTGGCGCGATAGGTCAGCGAGTCGCTGCTGGGCATCAGCCACGTGCCCATCCGCCGCACTCCCGCCCGCTGCAGGCCCGCCGCGATCGCCGGCAACTTTACCAAGCCCTCACGGAACAGCGCGTCGTCTTTGCGAAAATCAGCCGCCAGCCCGGCTGCGGCCCACGTCAGTTTCTTTGCGGTCAAATCCGCCAGCGTCTCGGAAACTTGCAGCGCCGACATCGCCGCCAACTCATCCGGCCGCGGCTCGACGGCCTCGAAGCCGTGGCGCAGGGCCAGATCGTTGAGCTCACGCTGGCTCGTCACCGCCACGCCGATGCTGCCAGGAGTCAGCGCGAGTTTAAACGACCGGCCGGGGCCGCTGGCTGTCGCCGAGAGTCCTCTCCCCGTCACAGCCACAGTCGCCGCCAGCAATGAGGTGCGTTGCATAAATTCGCGTCGGTTCATCCCGCACCCCAACAAAACCCCGGCCCCATCGCAATCCGCATCCTCGATCAAACGGTCGTTCACTGCGCCGTCCAACCACCGTCAATCACGAGGTCCGTCCCGGTCATGAAACCCGCCGCATCCGAACACAAATAAATCGCCGCCGCCGCGATCTCACTCGGGAGGCCCCAGCGACCCAGCGGCGTCTTGGCCAAAAACGTCGCCCGTAGCTCGGGGTTGCCCATCAGCGGCGCGTTGATCTCCGTATCGCAGACGCCGGGGCTGATCCCGTTCACCGTGATTTTCTCCGGCGCCAATTCCAAAGCCAACGCGCGATTGAATCCCAGCAGCGCCGACTTGCTCGCCGAGTAGGCCGTGCGACCCGGTAACGAAATATGGGCCATCATTGAAGTCAGGTTGATGATCCGGCCGTAGCCGCGCCCGGTCATCAGCGGCACGAACGCACGGCACATCAGAAACGTGCCGGTCAGGTTCGTTTCGATCACGCGATTCCACTCCGCGAGCGTGAATTCGGTGATCGGTTTGCGCAGGTTGATCCCCGCATTATTGATCAAGATATCCAACCGGCCGCCCAGCGCCGACTCATACGTTTCCCGCGCGCGGGCCACCGCCGTCTCGTCGCGGACATCGGCCACCAAAAGTTCAGCGCGGCCGCCCTTCGCCCGAATTCGGTGCGCGACCTCCGCCGATTTTGCCTCGTCCCGCGCGAGCAACGCGACCGTCGCGCCGGCCTCCGCGAGGGCGAGCGCCATGGCTTCACCGAGGCCTTGGCCGGCACCGGTCACGAGCGCAAATTTTCCAAGCAGGGGCGGAGTCATGCCCGAAATTCAGGCGCACCGCCCGCTTCCCCGCAATGGATTTCACCCGGTCGCACCCGCCCGCTTTTATGGAGTCTTTGGCCACGCCCAGGCCGGCGGCGTCATCGGGTCGAAACCCATGATCGCGGGAATCAGAGTTCAAATCAGCATCGGGGCCAGGACTGACGGGGGCGGGATCAAACATCAGCGGGAAAGCAGGTTGGGCGAAACCGCCAAAGCGGCAGAAATTCACTGGAGGCTTCAAGGCCGAGGTCGTCGGTGGGACCCGGTTCGGAAACAGCGCCGAGCTTTTCTCGGCTCGATCCAAGCCGCCGATCCGGCGATCGCCCGGTTACGAATGGGTGTCCCTTGATTTTGCCTCTTGGCCGCCGCCTCGCCGCCGCTTTCGCTCGCGGGATGAACCCTCGCGTATTCGTTTCGATTTTGAGCGTCCTCGCGTTTTCCACCTCCCTTTGCGCCGCCGGCCGGATCGTCGCTGGCCCGATGCTGGGCTATCAGGAACACCGCGAGGTGCTCGTCTGGCTTGAAACCGAGGGAGCCGGTCGCGTTGAGCTCTCGGTCCGGCCGGCAACCTCCGACGCTCCGTCCCGCCTCGTCCCGGCGACCCGCAGTCTCACCAACCCCATCGGAACCCACGTGCATCACTTCGTCGTGGACGGACTCGTCGCCGGCCAAGCCTATGCCTACGCCGTCATGCTCGACGGCACCGCGCAGCCCGCTGCGACCCCGCTTACGTTTCGCGCCAAGGCCCAATGGGAATGGCGGGGCGATCCGCCCGTGGTCCGTTTCCTCGTCGGATCGTGCAGCTACTTCAATGACCCGCCCTACGACCGGCCCACCGGCCCCACCCGGCCGCCCTACGGCGCGTCGCCGGAGATTTTTCGCAACATGGCGAAGCACGGCGGCGATTTCATGCTGTGGCTCGGCGACAACCTTTACCTCCGCGAGCAGGATTGGTCGTCGCGCTACGGGATTTTTTTCCGCTACAGCGTCGACCGCCGCGCCGAGGCCGTCCAGCCCTTGCTCGCCGCCATGCACCACTACGGCACGTGGGACGACCACGAATTCGGGCCCAACGACTCCAGCCGCAGCTATGAACTGAAGGACACCACCCTCGAAGCCTTCCGCTGGTATTGGCCGATGCGCAGCGCGGGCGAGACCGACAACGCCGGCATCTACACTCGTTTTGTGCAGGGCGACGCCGAGATTTTCATCCTCGACGGGCGCTACCACCGCGACGCCTCCGCGCTGGCCGATGCCACCCCCGGCAAGTCTTTCCTCGGTCCCCGTCAACTCGCGTGGCTGAAGAGCGCGCTCGCCGATTCCAACGCGAACGCGAACATCGCGCTGCGGTTCATCGCGGTCGGCAGCCAGTTTTTGAATCCCATGGCCTTTGACGAGAACCTCTCCCGCTATCCGCAGGAGCGGGCGGACATCCTCGATTTTATCCTCAAAAACAAAATCGGTGGCGTGGTCTTTTTAACCGGCGACCGCCACTTCGGCGAATTTTCCCGTCTTGAACGGGCGGGCGCGCCGCCGGTGCTTGAGCTCACTTCCTCATCGCTCACCGCCGGCACAAATCGCCGGCCCGTAACCGAGGGCGAAAAATGGGCCGAGGCCAAAAATCCCGTGCGCGTGCCCGGGAGCATCATCGTCGAAAACAACTTCGGCGAGATCACCCTCACCGGGCCGCGCCGGGCGCGAATGCTCGGCTTCACCGCCTACAACCGCGAAGGAAAATCCCTCTGGTCGACCTCCGTGCCCGTGGCCGACCTCCAGTTTGCCCGGGCGCCTTGAGGCGGCGGGCGCGGCAGACGAAACGCGTCCGCGCCACAAACGCGTTGTCTTACGCCACGTCCGCAAGGACGCTCACGGATGGAAAACCAAACCCAGCCGTGGCCCGAGCGCTTCGACCTCACTCTTTGTCCTGCGGCCGATGTTGAGACCGCGATTGCCGCGAACGCCTTGGGCGTCGCCGTTATTTACTCGGCCGAGAGCGTCTTTCTCGTGATCGAGTCCCGCGCCCGCAGTCTTCGCACCGAGTGCCTCCGCCGGCTCACCACCGCCAAGCTGCCCGCGGCCACGCCACTGCTGGTCGCATTCCGCTGCGAGGTCTTGCCGGAGACGAGCCGCGAGGAGATCGACGCCGCCTGTCGCCGCCAAGTCGTCCTCGCCGGCGAGTTGCGCCGCGCGCTCCGGCCCGCGATGCGTTAAGCAAATTTAACCCGCCTCAAACACCCCCGGATCAGCCCGGGGAGCTGGGATAGATTCAACCCCCGCGCCCGGGACTGAATTTCCCGCAACCCGCGCCCACCCTGCGTCCGCGCCGCCCCAGCGCGCGACTCGCCAACGATGCAACCTACGTGCGACGCGGGAACACGCTACTGACCGAGCCCACCCCGGCGGAGTCGGTGCCCGCCCCCATTAGACCGCAGTTCGTCGCCGGTCCGGCCATAAAAAAGCCCGGCGCCGGTTCAGGCGTCGGGCTCTTGTAGAGGAATGAGCGGACTTACTTGCCGGCAGCGGGAGCGACCGGCAGCGCGGGCGCTGGAGCGCTCGACTTGATGTCGAGCAGGTCGATTTCGAAAATCAACGTCGACGAGGGCGGGATGTTGCCGCGCGCGTCATCGCCATAGGCGAGTGAGGGTGGGACGTAGAGCTTGATCTTGCCGCCCTTGTTCACCTTTTGCAGGCCCTCGGTCCAGCCGGGGATAACTTGGTCGAGTTGGAACTCGGCCGGCTCGTTGCGCTGCACCGAGCTGTCGAAAACGGTGCCATCGATCAGCGTGCCGGTGTAGTGGACTTTGACGGTCTCGGTGGGCTTTGGCACGGCGCCGTCGCCTTGCTTGACGATTTCATAACGGAGGCCGCTGGGCAGTTCGACGACCGCCTTGTTTTCTTTCAATTTCGCAAAGAAATCGCCGCTCTGCTTGAGGCCCTCTTGCTTGAGTTTGCCCATGTAAGCGTCCTGCTTCTTCTTCATGAATTCGTCCATCGCCGGCCCGATCTTCTCGAGTTCGTAGGGCGATTCTTTGCCGGAAACCGCCGCGCCCATGCCTTTGAGCAGGGACTCGACTTCCGCCGGACTGAAAGCGAGCTCAGAGAGCCCGATCCGTTTGCCCATGAACCAGCCGAAGGTCTCGACGAGTTGCGCCTCGGTGAAAACCGGGGCGACCGGAGCAGCGACCGGAGCAGCGGCGGCAGGCTGGCCGGGGATGTTGAGTTTGACCTCCTGAGCTTGGATCGCGGTGGCAGTGCCGAGCGCGAGCAGGGAGAACGTGAGAGCGGACTTGAGCTTCATATGTGGGTTGTAGGTGGACCTAGGATGGAAACTGAAACGGCCGATTTGTGCCGGAAAACTTTTGGATGTGCCGGTCTGCCGCCCGAAAAGCAAACAATTACTCCCCGCTTGTGTCGCAGCCAGGCGACCACCACGGTTTTCCTCCGAATCACCCCCATGACCCCCGATCAATTTTGGACCAGTCAAGACGGCCAGATCCTCACCATTAGGAACAAGGACGACCGCACCACGACGCTCACCCTGGCCTTCTGGCCGCGGAATCCCGCCGAATTCGAATTCCTTAAGACCCACCTTGCCGACCTCAAGTTCACCGAGCGCAGCTCCCTCGCCCGCATCGGCATCGAGATGCTCTTGCAAGGCGCCCCCGTCGTCGACGGGAACCGCATTTTGCTGACCGCCGATACCTTCATTTACGACCAGAGTTTCCCCAACGCACCGTATTGGAAAAAACTGCTCCGATCGGGCGTGCCCGTCGGCCGGCTCTTTTTTGCCCCCGCCGCCGCCAAACTCTCCAGCACCGAGATCTGGGCGGCCATCCAGGCCAATGCCCTCAAGTTGCCCAACACCATCTCCATCGACTCCCGCGGGCGCGTTTTCCTCACCCCGCACCAAGTCAACTACACGCTCTCCTCGAGGCTCTCGCGCCTCAACTTCGAGCACATTGTTTCCGGCAACGCCGGCCGCTCTTTCATCGACAAGGTCCAAGTCCGCCACGAGGCCTCGCCGCTCACCATCCCTCCGCGCTCGGGCATCCTCACGAGTTGCTCGATGTACCTGAAGGAACACTTCGTCGTCCTCAACCAAGGCGAGGGCAACTTCGGCCTCCACACCAGCGCCATCTTGCTCGATCCGATCAAAACCTTCGGCACGAACATCATGCTCGAAATCTACAACACCGGCGACCAGCCCGTTTTGAATCCGATGGTCTCCGTTGATATCTTCAGAGCCCCCACCTTGGCCGACCCCGATTTCAAAACCCTCGCAAAAAAACGCCAACGCCTCCTCGGCACCGCCCACGAGCTCTTCACGTGTCTCGATGCGAATCCCCCCCGGGACAACGCCGAGGCCCGCCCGCGCACCAAGATCACCGTCCGCGGCCAAAGCGGAACCACCGAAAATCGCAGCGTCCTCGTCCGGGCCAATGAGGACCTCAAGAAAGTCCTCGATGGCGAAGCCTGCCCCATCGGCAGCCGCACGATGGTCCAGGCGCTCGACGCCGCCCCACCCGATGCCGACACCCTCATCGTCGATCACTTTCCCGATCTGCTCGAACACATCGAGCTGCTCACCCGCATCGGCGACGTGAAGCTGAAGCGGATCATTTTCCGCAAAGCCTCGCGGACCCACGGCTATTTTCTCTCCAGCAACGCCCACGCCCGCCTCGACACGTTCGACGCCATCGGCATCCGCGTTTACTGGTACGACGAGTCCACCAAAGAGCTCTACGCCCACGTTTACAAAAAGGGCCACGGCTTCTTCGTCCGCGAGGAACTCACCCGCAAATTCCAAGAAACCACGATTCTCGCCTTCTACGGTTCCGCCGTGGGCCTCGATCCCGCCGACACCGCCCGCATCACCGGTCTGGTCGAAGGCCTCACCGGCTTCATCGGCCCCAACGTCGGCGTGCTCACCGGCGGCGGCGGCGGCGTCATGCGCCTCGCGACCGACCAAGCCCGCAGCAAAGGCGCGCTCACCGGCGCCTGCTTCCTCGAACTCGAAGCCCAGCCGCCCGAGCTCGGCGTCGATTTCTTCAATACGTTTCAGGAGAGCTCCCGCCACTTCCGCCAAAAGTGGTTCGAGGCCGCCGATTTCTGCATCTTCAACGTCGGCGGCGTGGGCACCCTCGAAGAAATCGGCATCGAGATGTGCAACCTGAAACTCGGCATCCGCCCCCGCACGCCGTTCGTATTCTTCAATTCAAAATTCTGGGGCGACCTCCGCAAACAGGTAAAGACGATGATCGCCACCAAGCGCGCCCCCGCGTGGATCAACGACTACATCCTCTTCACCGATGATCCCGCCGAGGTCGTCGCCTTTTACCGCAAAAAGCTGCAGGTGCTTTAAACACCTTTTGCGATTTCGCCATAACGGCGGAGACGACGACGAACGTGAGCGTCAGCGCCCACCACCGTTCCGCTCTGGCCAATTCACGAATTCCACCCAGCTTTTCCCCCATGACCGCCCAACTCGCCGAGCCCACCCGCGCTGCGCTCACTCTCAGCCCCGAGGAGAAACTTTCCCTCGCCGAGCAACTCATGGCCGCGGCGGTCGCCGAGACGTCCCCCGCGCCTGCGGCAGCTTGGGAGACGGAGGTGCAACGCCGCCGCGAAGAAGTCCTAGCCGGAAAAGTGCAGTGGGTACCCGGCGATGAAGTCGAGCGCTCGCTAGATCGCCTGTCGGGATGAAGGAACTCGCCTATCACCCGGCCGCTCGGACGGAGTTGGAAGCTAAAGTGTTATTTTGTGAGACCGAACGCCCGCGCGCTGGCACTCATGTCCGCGCTGCTATCGCGAGGGCCATTATTTCCGTGCGACAGTTCCCCGGTCTCGGTCGGCCAGGGCCGGATGGCGTCCGACGCATGGTCACCCGTGGTTATAAATTCATCGTTCACGACAAACTCATCGCTGACCTAATCGTTGTCTGGGCAGTAGCGCATCCCGCCCGCGCACCCGGCTACTGGCTCGCACGTCGCACTCCCTGATTTGCCATGTCCACTCTTCCCTCCTCCCTCCTCGTCGTCGGCTCCGGTGGCCGTGAACACGCGCTCGTCCGCGCCCTTGTCGCCTCCCCCGCCGCGCCCCGTGTCATCTGCGCGCCCGGCAACGCCGGCATCGCCGAGGAGGTGCCGTGCTTCCCGATCGCCGCCGACGATGTCACCGGCCTCGTCGCCCTCGTGCAACGCGAGCAGATCGCCTTCGTCGTCGTCGGCCCCGAGGTCCCGCTTTCCCTCGGGCTCGCCGACCGTCTACACGAACTCAAAATCCCCGTCTACGGCCCCGGCGCCGACGGCGCGCGGCTAGAAGCGTCGAAGATTTTCACGAAACAGATTCTCCTCAAGCACCGGATCCCGACCGCACCCGCCGCGTTCTTCAGCGCGATCGAGCCCGCCCTCACTTACCTGCGCACCCGCTCCCTGCCCATCGTCGTCAAGGCCGACGGGCTTGCCGCCGGCAAAGGCGTCGTGGTCGCCCAATCCCTCGAAGAAGCCGAAGCCGCCGTGCGCGAAATGCTCGCCGGCGAAAAGTTCGGCGCTGCCGGCCGACAACTCCTCATTGAAGACTGCCTTTTCGGTGAAGAGACCAGCATCCTCGTCGTCGTCTCCGGCCGCGACTACGTCATCCTCCCGACCTCGCAGGACCACAAACGCATCGGCGACGGCGACACCGGCCCCAACACCGGCGGCATGGGCACCTACTCACCCGCCGAGGTCGTCACGCCTGAGTTCCTCGCGCGCATCGATCACGAAATCGTCCGTCCTTCCGTGCACGCCATCGCCGCCGAGGGCATCGCATTTTGCGGCACGCTCTTCATCGGCATCATGCTCACACCCGCCGGCCCGAGCGTGATCGAATACAACACCCGCTTCGGCGACCCCGAGACCCAAGTCGTTCTGCCGCGCCTCGCCACCGATTTGCTCGCACTGCTTTGGGCCGCGGCCCTCGGCCGCCTCCCCGCCGTCGGCCCGCTCGCGGTGAAACCCGGCTACGCCGTCTGCGTCGTCGTCGCCGCCCGCGGTTATCCCGACGCCTACACCAAAGGCGACATCATCACCTTGCCCGCACCCGGTGCCCTGCCGCCCGCAACCACGATCTATCACGCCGGCACCGCGAAAAACGCCGCCGGTCAACTCGTGACCAACGGCGGCCGCGTCCTCGGCGTCACCGCCCTCGCGCCCACCCTTCGCGCCGCCGCCGAACGCGCCTACGCCGCCTGCGACCAAGTTCGGTGCGCCACCAAGTATTTTCGCCGCGACATCGCCGCCCGCCAACTCACGCGCTCATGACGTTTCTTCGCTTACTCGCTCTGGCGCTCGCGACCGTTTGCTCCTTCGCCGCGCCGCTCTCCTTCGATCTGGGTCAAGGCCTCGCCTACCACCGCGCCCACTCGCTCCCAGCCGATCTCCCCGGTTCCTCGCCGACCCGCCCCCAGCCGCTTGTCCTCGACCTCCGCTACGCCGTCGGCGATGCCGACGCCGCCATCGCTCTCTCGGCCTGGCTCAAGTTCCGCGCCGCGCCGCGCACACCCGTTTTTCTCCTCGCCAACTCCGCCACGAGCCCCGCTTTGCGCGCCGCCTTCGCCGACCGCCAGCACACCGCCGGCCTCCTCGTGCTCGGACTCGCGGGATCCGACTTTTTCCCCGATATCGCGCTTAAAACCACCCCCGAAGCCGAACGTCTCGCTTACGACGCGCTCACCGATGCCGCGGCCCTCGCCCGGTTGATCAATCCTCCCATCACCAAACCTCGTAACGACGAAGCCCGGCTTGTGGCCGACTACCTCGCTGGCCGCACCTCCGAGCCACCCGCCACCGACCCAGCCCCCGCCGCCACCGCCCCGACGCCGACCCCGCCGCCCGCGACGGACCCCGTGCTGCAACGCGCCGTGCACCTGCACCGGGCCCTGCTTGCCCTCAAACGCCTTTAAACCACCTCACGCCCCGGATTGCCTTTCGCCGGAAACCCCTTCCCCTCCCATTCCGAACCACACCACGATGCCCGCTCCCGGATACATCCTTGTCGTTTGCACGGCCAACACCTGCCGCAGCCCTATGGCCGCCGCGCTGCTCAAGCATGCCTTGGCCGCCCAGCTTGAGCCTCTGCGTTCTCTCGAGGTCCTTTCGGCGGGCGTCGGTGGCCGCGATGGCGACTCGGTGAGCGCCAACTCCGTCACCGCCATGAAGAAAGTCGGCCTCGATGTCTCCGCGCACCGCAGCCGCGCCGTCACCGAGGAACTCGTGCGCGGAGCCGTCGCCGTCTTCAGCATGACTGAGTCCCACCGCGCGACGCTTCAATTCGCGCTGACCCCGGTCCCGCGCAATCTCTACCTGTTTCGCGAGTTCATGCCCCAGCGCGGGCCCAAAGAAATCGGCGATCCCTACGGCGGCGCCCTCAAACTCTACGAAAGCACGCGCGACGAAATGGTCGAGGCCATCCCCAGTCTGATTGAATTTCTCAAGACTCAGATCAGCGCCAAACCGGCCCGTTAAACCGAGATTTCGGGTTGCGGATTGCTGATTAAGAAACTGCTTTCACTACCGTCTTTTCCAACCCGCAATCCGCCCGCCGAACTCTGCAATGTTGAACGCCACTCCTCTCGCCCAGCTCGATCCCGCCGTCTACGCGGCCCTCTCCGCCGAGTTTGCCCGGCAACAAAGTCACATCGAGCTCATCGCTTCGGAGAATTTCACCTACCCCGCCGTCATGCAGGCGCAGGGCAGCGTGCTTACCAACAAATACGCCGAGGGCTACCCCGGCAAACGCTGGTATGGCGGCTGCGAATTCGTCGACCAGATCGAGCAACTCGCCATCGACCGCGCCAAGCTGCTCTTCGGCGCCGACCACGCCAACGTCCAGCCCCACTCCGGCGCTCAGGCTAACACCGCCGTCTATGCCGCAGTCCTCCAACCCGGCGACAAACTGCTCGGTATGAACCTCAGCCACGGCGGCCACCTCACCCACGGCAATCCCGCCAACTTCTCCGGCAAACTCTACAACTTCTGCCAGTACGGCGTCCGCGAGGATACCGGTCTGATCGACTACGAGGAACTCGCCACCGTCGCCTTCCGAGAGAAGCCCAAGATGATCACCGTCGGCGCCAGCGCCTACTCGCGCGTCATCGACTTCGCCAAAATGGGCGAGATCGCCCGCAGCGTGGGGGCCTACCTTTTTGCCGACATCGCGCACATCTCCGGCCTCGTCGCCGCCGGCGTCCATCCCTCGCCCGTGCCGCACGCCGATTTCGTCACGACCACCACGCACAAAACCCTGCGCGGTCCCCGCGGCGGCCTCATCCTCTGCCGCGCCGCCCACGCCAAGGCCATCGACTCCGCTGTGTTCCCCGGGACTCAAGGCGGTCCGTTGATGCATGTGATCGCGG
Organism: Opitutus sp. GAS368; assembly: GCA_945882935.1. Classification (GTDB taxonomy): domain Bacteria; phylum Verrucomicrobiota; class Verrucomicrobiia; order Opitutales; family Opitutaceae; genus Tous-C4FEB. The sequence goes on along the minus strand of CAMCWW010000039.1, from coordinate 950 downwards.
CCAAAGCCGTGTGCTTCGGCGAGTGCCTCAAACCCGAGTGGAAGGCCTACTCCGAGCAGGTCGTCAAAAACTCCCGCGCCCTTGCCGCCGCCATGGTCCAGCGCGGTTATAAAATCCTGACCGGCGGCACCGACAATCACCTCTTCCTCGTCGATCTTCGCGGCAACCTCCCGGATCTCACCGCCAAAAAAGCCCAAGAGACTCTCGATCTCGCGCACATCACGCTCAACAAAAACACCGTTCCCTACGAGACGCGTTCCCCGTTCCAAGCCTCCGGCATCCGTCTCGGCACTCCCGCCGTCACCACGCGTGGCCTGCTCGAAGCCGACATGGACGAAATCGCCGCCGCGATCCACCTCGTGCTCCCCGCGATCGGCACGCCCGGCGAAGCCGATGCCCTCGCTGAGGCTAAGCTTCGCGCCGCGGCGCTGATGAGCCGCTTCCCTCTGCCCTACGTGCTCTGAGATTGCGCCGCCGCCCGCGCCTCGAACCGCTGGCCCTAGAAAGTGTCACCGCGGTCTCACCGCAATCGCCCGAACCTTTCGCCTCTTTGTAGGGCCCGACCTCGCGTCGGGCCGTTCCGTGTTCCGGGCGCCAAAGAGGGAACCGGCCTCCGGGGTAGGAGCCCGCTCGCGGGCGATATGACGGGGGTAAACGTCGCAGCCTAAAATCGCCCGCAAGCGAGCTCCTACGCACGGCAACCTGAGGGAACCGGCCTCACGCGAGGTGAGGCCCTACCATGAGAAAATTAGTGTCGGGCCGTTCCGGGCGTAGGGCCCGACCTCGTGTCGAGCCGTTCCGTTCAGTGCGTCGGGCGCCAAAGACGAACCGGCCTCCGGGGTAGGAGCCCGCTCGCGGGCGATATGACGGGGGTAAACGTCGCAGCCTAAAATCGCCCGCAAGCGAGCTCCTACGCACGGCAACCTGAGGGAACCGGCCTCACGCGAGGT
>CAMCWW010000038.1:0-31253 GCA_945882935.1 Opitutus sp. GAS368 | reverse complement strand
TTCAGCCCGAGCGAACCGGGCGCACGGGCGAGCCACGCGCGATAGCTCTTTTCCAGCGGCGCGGCGAGGGCTTCACCGTTTTTGTAGTCCTTGCGCACGGCGGCCTGGTGGACGCGCAGGAGCGCATCGTGGGCCACCAACGATTCGGGTGCGGCTTCGACGGCGGCCAGAGCGGCGGACAACTCCAACTCGGCGGAAGGTTGGGCCGCCGGTTGGCCGGCCGCGATCAGCGGAAGTGCCAAGGTAAAGCAGAGAGCGAGGATGAGTTTCATGGGGAGACAGAGCAGTGAAGGTAGCGGAATCAATTCAAGCCAATCAAACAACTCATCTAGGCTTCGGGTTTTGCCTGCACGAATGCCGGGCTAGCGCTCAAGGCAACGGGAACAATACCGATCATGAAATCAAAGCGGCGTCAGCGCAGCCAATTGCGGTAGCGAGTGGGAAGGTATTTCTGCGCGGTCTCCTTGCCGAGCGAGGGGAGTACGGTTTGGAAGATCTCGCTCATCGCGCCGATGCGCAGGAAACTTGTGCCTTCGAGCGCGGAGCCGATGGCCTGCGCCTTCGCCTCACCGTCAAGACTCGCCGTCTCCACGAGTAGCCGGCGACCGAATGCCTCCGCCAGAATCGGGCGTGCTAGCCAACCGGCGCGGAATCCGCTGCCGCACGACTGCTCGAACGGATCGGGCAGCTCACTTTCCATGATTTGATGGAGCGCCCGGAGCCGCGTAAGTTCACCGGACTCCGAAGCACGCGCAGCGGCCAGACGTAGACTGATCGCGTCTGCGGCCTGGTCGTCCAACGGGCGAAGATCACCGATATCGTAACTCGAGCGCGTGCCGCGTGCCTTGACCATCGCATCGAGCGACGCGACGGCCCCGGCAAAGTCGCCCGCAGCCATCTGCTTCAACGCACGCAACACGTGCAGCTCCTGCAATGCTTCACCGCGCAACGTTCCGCCGCCGAGCAGCATGTCGAGCTCCGCGATCGTGAGGGAGGCAGGCTTATCGTGGCCACCGCTGCGCGCGTGCAGGCCGTCGATGACCGTGCGGCCCGCCAGAAACGCGAGGTAGCCCGTGCGATCCGCCGGGTCGAGGCGACGGACTTCGTCGACGCGTTCGCCGTAGAATCGCATCACAAATCCGGCGGGGACTACGCCAAGACCGTCCGTGAGCGCGGCGGCTCGCGGCGGGCCTTCGAGCTCGGTCGCTCGCTTCAGTGCGGCCGCCAGCGCCGCTCCGCGTCGGCGCAAGGGCTCAAGGTGGGCCCAGTAAGCCTTGGGCTCGTTGATGTCGGGTAAGTAGGTCGTGCGCGCGTAGGGCAGCCCATCCGGAGTGGTCATTACCACTGAGGGAAACGTCTCGATACCGTAACGTCCTTGGAGAGCGCGGTAGCGCTCCTTGCGATCCGCGGGCATCTTTGAGGTGGGGCGACGCAGGTCGTCGATGTCGACGAGCACGAAATACTTCCCGGCCTCGGCGATGAATTCAGGTTTCGAGGTGATGCGTTCCTTGAGCCACTTGCACGGCGCGCACCAGTCGCTGCCGCCGAAGTCGATCAGCAGATCGCGCCCGTCGCGTCGGGCGACCGCCTGCGCGGCCTCGAATTCCTGAAACCAACCGTCACCGGAGGCGAAGGCCGAGGCCGTCAGAACCAAGGCAAGCGTCGTGCGACGCAGGAAGAGCAGGTTCATGGTCGGGATCAGTAGGTCTTCGCAACGGTGAGCGTGACGAAACGGCCGCGCGGGTCTTCGTAGCGGCTGTAGAAGCCGGCGCCGGGATCGCTGCGAAAGCGCGGGTCGCGGTCAACTAGGTTGCGGATGTTGACCGTCCATTTGGTGCCGCCGAGCCAGCGGCCCAGCCCGCGCTGGACGGTGCCGAACGCGAAGGCTCGGGAGAACTGCAAGTCATAGACCGTAGAAGAGCCGATGTGGTCGCCATCAAGGCCCGAAGCGAGAGGAATGGACGGGGTGGGTCGGGTCTGATCGGTGTAATATTTGTCAATAAAGCGGCCGGTGAGCCCAGCGGACCATTGACCTCGATTCCACCAAAGCGCGGCCTGCCCCTTCCATTTTACCGGGCCGTTGACGCCGGTGCCGCTGATGGCTGCGATATTATTGATGCGGGCACTGTTTGGACGGGCCTGCTGGACGAAGCGGTTGGTGAAGGTGGCCGCCGGAATGAACTGCAGTTCGCCGAAGGAACTCGCACGCGGCGTGATTTGGAACGAACTGCGCAGATCGATGGTCTCGACGTAGGTCTGGGCGAGATTGATTTGCCGAATATCCAGCTTGGTGATCGCGCCTCGGGTATAACCGGCAGCGGTGTCGGCCGGAGTCAGGGCGGCGCGCTCAAGACGCCCCGGGAAATCAAGCGGGAAGTTGATCACGTTGGCGATTGTGGCGGCACCGACCGCGTCGAAACGCTTGGTCTCGCTATAGGTAGCGGTGAGCCTGAGCCGGTCTCCAAGGAATTTCGGCCGGAACACGATGCCGACCGCCCGAGTGCGCGAGAATTCGTTCTGCAGGTCCGGATTTCCTCCGGTGACGTAGACGGGGATGCGGACGGACGCCGCGACATTGCCCCGGAAAGGGTCGGTGACGTTCACATCGGCGTCGAGCAACGGCGGGGAGGCCAAAATCTGGGCCGAGGTCAAAGGCACCAGGCCCTCGCTGAGCGACGCTCGGAAGGAGAAACCGCCATTGAAGCCGATGATTCCCGCGATCGAAGTGACGTCACCGCCACGGCCGCGATTCGTCCAATTGCGACGCATGCTGCCTTGGACTTCGGCCGTCTCGATCCATCCGGGGTTCCATCTGCGGCCAAAGATCGGGGCGACCGCTTGGACCGAGACGGCCTTGGTCGTGCTGCCGGTGCGGGTGACGACCGCGGGCAACGACGGGGCAATGCCGAGTATCGCGTCGATGCCCGGGCTGTGGGGGGTGAACTGGCTCGAATTGGCCTGCTCGGTGCGCACTTCGCCTCGGAACTGAGTCTCGAGCGGGCCGGCCGGAAGCCGGAAAACGGGGCCGCCAATGCGGGGATTTACCTGCATGGTGCGCTGATAATTGACGACGGCGCGATTGAAGATGAACAGACGGTCCACGTTCGCCTGCGAAATGGGGAACGCGTTGCGGTCGGCGAGCGGATTATAAATTGCTAGGCGCTCCGCTTGCGAAGTGGGAGCCCGGGCAGCCAATTGAGCGGGCGTAGTCGGCAACGGCAGATCGTTCACGCCCAACCGGGTGGTAAATGTCTGGAGATAGTTGACCGGCACGTAGGCGTCGGAGCCTTGGCGGGCGTAGTCACCGTTGACATCGAAGGTCCAACTCCAGTCCGAGGTGAACTTGCCTTTGAAACCGAGAGTGGCGCTGAGGCCGTTGCGCACCTGGAGCGTGCTGGAATCGGGGAGGTCGCGGGGGTCGTAGTAAACCCGCACCGGCACGCCGACGAAGCCCGGGGTGACGCCGGTGCGAAACGGATTGAGCGGATCGGTGGCAGAGAGACCAAGGCCGTAGGGAAACCCCAACGATGTCGGAAACGAGTAGCTGTCGCGTTTCTGCGAAACGGTGATCTCGGCGTAACTCTCAAGTTTGTCCTTGATGAAAACGTGATCGAGCGTGGCGGTGAATCCGTAGAGTTCGGAAGGCACGTAGAGCACGGTGCGGTTGCCGCGCCATTCCGCCTTTTCATTGAATTTTCCCGCGGTTGCGCTGAAGGAGGCAGGGGTGAGATTGGTGCCGTTCTGCCCGGCGGGAATCTGCGCATACCAGGCGGTGGGCGCACCGGGAATCCCGAGCGGCCGGCCGGACGAATCGCCGGAGAGGAGCGGGGTGCCGGGCGTGCCAACCGCGAAGTCGGATTTGATGTAGCCGGGCTGGCCTGCGAACATGGTGTTCGCGTTGAGGATGATCGACTCGAAGGCGAGGATGTTCCCGCTATTGGGCAGGCGGACGGTAGAGTTGGGACCGTATCGGTCGTAGGCGCGTTTGAGGACCGGCGATTCACCCATCGTAAACTTATCCCGGTGGCTATAGGACAGCAGCAGCGTCATGCTCGTGCGGCCCCGGTTGAAGCTACGGCTGTCGCGGACACTGGCACCGTATTCTGCGGCAGTGCCGCCACGGGTGGAGGCGCCGTAGTCGAACGACACTTCACCCCCGGAGATATCTTTACGAAGGATGATATTGATGCCGCCGCCGAGAGCGTTGCCGCCGTAGATGGCAGCGGCCGCGGCGGACAGGATCTCGATGCGCTCGATCGACGAAGGCGGGATACGCGTGATATCGGAGGACGCCCCGCTGGTGAGGCGGCGTCCGTTGATCAGCATCACGGTGTTGCCGGTGCCAAGATTGCGGAGGTTCACGTTCGACGAGGAGTAGGTGGTGCCGCCCGTGACGCCGTTCTGGATCGTCTCTCGCTGCAGGTTGGTGCCGTAGTTGGTGACCTCGGTGACATTACGAAATATTTCGTCCAGATTGGTCACGCCCATGCGCTCGATCTCGATGCGATCAATCACATTGAACGCCAGCGGTGCCTCTTCGTCGGTGCGAAAGATCGTCTTGTTGTGCAGGCCGTCGTTCTTGTTGTCGGTGACCTCAAATTTTCCGAGTTGGATCGTTTGATCGGTTTTGGCTGCAGTGGTCGGGACGACGGGCGGCGTAGCGGTCTGCGCCAGAGCGAAGGAAGCGCTCGCGAACAAAATCGCCACGCTGCATACAATTGAGGACGTCGGTCTTTTGGTTATGATTTGCATGGGGAGAGGAAAAGAAATGAGCAGGCAGGAACTAACGGACGGTCAACGACCGGATAGTGATAGCCGCGCTTCCACCGGGAGCGAGACCGGCTCAAGGCAACGCTGGTCGTCGCAAGCCTGGAGGCGAAGGGTGCCGCGCAGGGGGCTGCCGCCGCGGCGGGAAGCAGCCGGACCACCGGCCGGCGGGGCAGTGTGATAAAAGGCGCGGACAAAGAACACCTCGCCACGCTGTTCGACGACTCCTGTGGCGGCGTCCTTGCCCTTCTTCTCCGGCACACCGCGCGACGCGCGCCATTCGCCGATCCAGCGGGCGCCGGGCGGCAGGGCGAGGTCGAGCGCGGTTGTCACCATCGGATTGCCGGCGGGCACGCTTTCGTAGGTGTGCCAGCCGTCGCGCACGGTCAGGCGCACGACGACGGTAATGGGATCGCCGACCCGCGCGTAGGCATGGCCGCTCGGGCCCACGGCCGCCGCAGCAATGGCGACCGGGCTGCTCTCGCTGGTCTCCGGGGCGGGGAGTTTTGCGATGGCCTCTCGGATCAGGTCCTGAGCCGGACCGGGGCCGGCCGGGCCGGTGAAAAAGCGGTAGCCGTTGCGATCGGAAAAATACAGAGCGTCGCGGTTTTGGGTAAACCAGCCGCGCCACGCCGCCGCATCGGACTGCGCGAGTCCCGTATAGCGCTCGAGAAGCCGGCGGCCTTTCGCGGCCTGCGCCGGGTCGTCGAGCAGCGCGACGCCCTTTTCCAGCAGCCGCACGTCGTGGTTCGGCACGCCGAGGCTCTTCGCGTCCTCGTCGACGACGAGCCACGGAGCCCAGGCGGGCACATAGAGCCACGGCTCGTTACCCTCGAACGCGGCGGCGAGTTTCTTCTTGTCGCCGCCAGCCAGCTGCAACGCCTCGGGTGAGATCCATTCGAGATAACGGTCTTCGCGGGTGACGTTGGGCGACTTGGCGATCTCGAAGGCGGCCGTGCGCGCGTGTTTGCCGCGGAAGACGGTCTGCACCGCGCCGTCGAATTGCTTCATGTAGACGAGGGCGTTGACGAAAAGCCGTTGCGCCTCGGCGGTCATGTTACCCGGATGGCCGGCCGGGCCCCAAAGCAGAAGGTTGGCCTCACGCGCAAGGGCGACGCCGTGGTCGCCCTTCATATTGAGACCACCGGAGATGATTTCAGAATCCTCGGCCTCGAGCAGATGTTCGGCGCTGACAACCATGCCCGGGATCCCGGGCATCTTCTCATGGACGAGCCACGAGCGCACGGGCCGGCCGGTTTCAGGATCAACCTCGTCGACGAGCGTGGGGCGCACTGGCAACGGGCCCTTGAACATCGGGTGGTCGGTGCGCATCGAGTGCAGGCGGGTGTCGAGGCAGGCGCAGAGCCAGTCGAACTTGGAGCCGCGCATCTTTGAGGACCTCATGCCCGACATGCCGATCAGCACCATCGGGCGGGTGACGTCGCGGATCGCGAGGCCCGGCGGCGACTCGTCGATCACCACGACCTCGGCGGCCTGCGCGCGTGCGGCCGTAAACTCAGCGCCGGTGCAGGCGTCGACCGACGTGAAATGGCGCGCGAGGAACTCCCGGAACGAAACCGCGCGCGCGGCGTTGAGCAGGGCGCGCTCGGCGGCGGGAAAATCGGCGCTGCCGACGACTGCGACGGCGTTGGCGGAACCGACATAGAGGACGCGGAGCGGGAGCTTATCCGCGGCAGCGGCGTCCGCGGAGAAAGCGGCCGACTGGGCGACGGCGGCGAGTGAGAAGAACAAGACAAACAGGCGCGCAAGGAATGGCTTCATGGGGAATTAAGGGTTATTGGCCGAGCAGACGCTCGATTTCGACCGCGAGCTTTTCGCCGTGCGCCTCGGTGGTGGCGATCCGGCCGTCTTTGCCGAGCAGAAAGGTCGCGGGAATCGAAGCGATGGCGAAGCGGCGGCCAAACTCGTTATCCCAATACTTGCCGTCGTAGTGATGCGGCCAAGGCATGTCGTTCTCCCGGGCGAATTGGTCAACTTGGGCGGCGGTGCGCTCCATGCCGCGCGGCTGGGCGCCGGGGGCCTTGTCGAACGAGATGCCGACGACCTCGAAACCCCGGTCGTGAAATTTTTTATAGGCGGCGCGAACGTAGGGCATTTCCTTGAGGCACGGGACGCACCACGTGGCCCAGAAATCCACGAGGACCACCTTGCCGCGGAGTTTCGCAAGATCGACTTCGCGGCCGTCGGCGGCGGTGAACTTGAGATCGAGCGGGGCGGCCATCGCTTCAGTAATCCGGAGGCGGCCGGCCGCCATCGCCTTCACGGCGGCGTTGTTCTCCGCCGGTCCGACGCGCGTGCGCAGGAATCGCTCCGCAGCGGCGGGCTCGGCTTTTTGGAGCGAATCGAGATAGGCCTGCTCGGCGAACTTGCGCCGCTCCGAGGCCGGGACGCGCGCGGCCATCTGTGCGACCACCTCGCCGGCCCACGCCAGATCCCGGACCGGCCGACCGCGCGATCCGGCCATGTCGCCGATCGTCCATTCCGCGACGGTGGTCCAGATGTTCGCCGGCACCCCGGCATCGGCCAGAAGCAGCCGGCGCCATGCGTTGCGTTTCTTTTCCCACGCCGCCTGCTCGGCGGCGACGTTCGCGCCGGAAAATTGCCGGGGCGAATTCACGGCGACGCCGATGATTTCCCATCTGCGCGCATCGGTCGGGAACTGCTCGTAGAACTTCTCCGCCAGCCGACTCGACTCGTCGTGTTGTTTCATCTGCAACCGCGACGTCTCCTGCACATCCGCCAGCCGCGGCACCTGGGTATAACGCACGGCGCGGAAACGCTGATAGGCTTCGTCAGCGGCGGGCGATGACGTCGACGGCGTTTCAGCCGCTAAAACGCATGCGGCGGTGGCTACGAAAATCAGAAAGAAGGGCGCAGTTTTCATCGCGGGGGTTTGGGTGGGGACCGGGGTCAGAGTTTGAGCAGGCGTTTGATCTCGGCCTCGAGCTTTTCGGGCGTGGGGTTGACCGCGACGATCTTGCCGTCCGGCCCGGCGAGGAGCACGTGCGGGATGGGCTGCACCCCGTAGCGCACCGCATACTCGGTGGCGTGGGCTTCGCCGTCGAAAAACTGCGGCCAAGGGATTTCGAGTTTGGCGACGAGCTTCTCCAGCGCAGGGCGCGCGTTGGCGTTGTCGACGGAGATGTTCACAATCTCGAGGCCTTGGTCGTGATAGCGCGCATACAGGGTCTTGAGTTTCGGGATCCCCTCGATGCAAGGCACACACCACGTGGCCCAGAAATCCACCATGCAGGGTGCGCACCACGTGGCCCAGAAATCGAGCAGCACGACCTTGCCGCGGTATTTCGCGAGATCGATTTCGCGACCGTCGAGATCGGGGAACTTCAGCTCGACGGGCGTGGTTTTCAGCGCGAGCGTGTTGAGGCGATTTTTCGCTAGGGTGACGACGCCCTTGTCGTTGTCGCGCCCGAGTTGCTGCAGCCGCGCCACATAGGCGGCCTCGTCCGTTTTCAATGCATCCAGATAAACGCTCTCCAAGACCTCGCGTCGATTCGACGCCGGCACCTTGTCTGCAAGCCGCTCGAGCGCGCGCAACGCCCGCGGCAGATCGGGCGTGCGGGTGGAGCGGAAAGCGTGGGTCATTACCTCGTGGCCGGCGGCGGCTTCGATCGCGGCCGGGGACGCATCCGCGGCAGCGAGCGTCAGCGTGCACAACTCGGCGACGCGTTTTTCCCACGCCGTTTGGCGCGCGGCGGCATCGGCGCCGTCGAAGGCGCGACGGGCGCTAACCATCGCACGGATCGCTTCCCAACGGCGGGGATCGCTCGGGAATTCGGCGAGGATGCGCTCGCCCTGCGTGGCGATTTGTTCAGCGCTGGCAAAGGTGATGCGCTCGCGCTTGGCGCTGGGCGTGGTGCGCCAACTCTCACTACGCATCTGGCGATCCCGCGCGGCGATGAATGCGTCGAATTCGGCGAAGGTCCGGTCGCCCGAGGCGGCCGGTGACTGAGCGAAGGAGCACGCGGCGGAGAAGATCGTGACGGCGGCGAAAAGCGCACGGTTTGATTTCATGATTGTGAGTGAGGCGGGGAGCCGGGGGCAGGGAAAGCCGGAGCCATCTCCTGCTGGGTGAATGCTAGCCGGACCTCGGTGAATGCTCAGAAACTCTTCTTCGCTTCGATGTAAATGAAGCGCTGGCGTGGATCGACTTGGCGGTTGTAGAAGCCTGCATTGGCATCGCTAACAAAGCTCGGCTTTTCGTTGAGGGGATTGAGGACGCCCAAACGGTATTTGGTGCCCATCACCCAACTGCGCCACCCTTTCAGGCCCGACTGGTAGGGCACATCGTAGGTGCCCTGCAACTCCCACGTGAGAACCGCCGGGATGCGCCCACCGTCGAACCCGTTGGCCGACGGAAACGCCGCCGTCGGCGCTGTGGTGTTGCTCGAGAAGTGGCCGACATAGCGGTTGGTGAGGGAGGCTCCCCACACGCCCTTGGCCCACGAAACCGTCGAGTAGGCGCGCCAGCGGTTCGGGCCGCTGGCCGTGCCGGCTGTCTCGACCAGCGCCGAGGACGGCAGCGTGCGCGTCTGGAAATGATTCGTGAACGAGCCGTTCGCGATGAACTGGAACTGGCCCAGGTTCGCTGTCTTCCATGAATAGCGCGCGCGGAAGTCGACGCCGTCGGTATTCAAGGAGGCGACGTTGATGGGGCCGCTCGTGATTTGGGTGTAGGCACCGAGCCAGCCGCGCGCGGTGTCATCGGCGGAGGCCGGAGCGCGCACGATGTAGTCGGCGAAATCATTCGGCGAATTGATCACGTTGACGAAATTGAACCGCACGATCGCGTCGCGCTTGGTGGTTTGCCACCAGTCCACGGAAAGCGAGAGGCCCGGCAAAAATCGCGGCGTAAACATCAGGCCGAGGTTCTGCGACTTCGCAAATTCGGGTGAAAGGTTGGGGTTGCCACCGTTCACCAATGTCCACGACGTCGTCTGAATCGTGCCCCCGCGCTTCGGGTCGGCGGTCGTGCCCGTGGCCTGGACCGTCGTGTTGATGGCGTCGCTGAGGTCGTTCCAGTCGGGCGGGTAGATGCCCTGCGAGTAGGAGGCGCGCAGAGCGAAATCGCGCGTGACCTCTAGCTTGGCCGCGGCCACGTAGGTCTCGTCGCGCTTGGCCGGAAAGCTGAACGCGCGCTGGCCCGCCTGGTTGATGCCGGAGGCGTCGTTGGATTCGGAGGAGGCGCTGAGGTTAAGATCGAGGGACTCCACCGGGATTGGGCGCCACTTTTTGCCGATGAGCGGGACGATGGCTTCGACCGCCCCCTGCCAGGTCTTGCGCTGACTGAGGATCGGCGTGGGCGCGTCCGACGGGGGGGCGCCGGTGAAGAGGATGCCGTAGTCGGGCGTGCCGCCCTGGATGAACCCTCCCTGCAGATCGAGGGTGCGATACTTGATGGTGGCGGAGGTGCGGAGCGTGCCGGTAGGCAGCTCGAAGAGATCGCCGTTTACGCGCGCGTTGCCCTCCTTCTGGCGGGAGATCTGGCCGTTGGCGCGGCGGAACGCGAAATACTTCGCGGCCGTTTCGGGAGCCACCTTGAACTGCGTGTGGTCGGCGAAGATCGGGTAGATATCGCGGCGCACATTGGTATTGGTCGTCGGCGCGAGGGCGAGGAAGCCGGTGAGCCCTTGGTTCGTCAGCGTGGTCCAGACCACGGAGGCGTTGTGCGCGTAGTCGATCGTGCCGTCGACGGACCAAGACCAGCGGCGGGAGATCGAGCCCTTGAGGCCGATGACGGCGCGGGCGGAATCGTTTTCGTGGATCGCCCAGCCGTCGCGCACGTCGGGCGCGTCGAAATGGACCGTGATCGCGCGGCCGACGAAGCCTGGGGTGATGCCGGTGCGGAACGGGTTGAGCGGATCGGTGGCGGTGAGCGCGAGCGAGGCGACCTCGGGAAATGTGTAGTTGCGGCGGTTGTAGCCGGCGGTGAACTCGCCGTAGGCCTCAAGCGTCTCTGGGATAAATTTATGCTCGACCTGGGCGTTGATGCTATGCGTGTCGATCGGCTCGTAGAGAATCATGCGGCCGTAGCGTTTGTTGGGCGTGAACTGGCCGGCGGTGGCGGTGAACGATGCTGGCGTGAGCGCAGTGCTCTGCGCGGGCGTGGTGCCGGCCGGCACGCGGGCAAAACGCACGCCGGCCGCGCCGGGGATACCGAGGTCGTTGACGGTGGCGGTGGGCAGCGCGTTGACTAGAATGGTGGCGGGCGAGCCGGCAAACGAAGGCAGCGTGAACAACTCGAAGGCGGAGGTGCCGGCGGCGTTGCGTTTGGTGGTCGTGGGGCCGTAGCGGCTCAGCGCCTCGTCAAGGTAGTCGCGCTGGTTGGCGCGGAGCGGTTCACGGTGCTGGTAGCTGAGGGTAAGCGTGAGATTTGTTTTGCCTTCGTTTAAGCTGCGACCCTCGAGGAACGTAAAGCGGTATTCGCTGGCGCCGCCGTCCGTGGAAGTGCCGAAGTAGGTGGTGAGCTCGCGGCCGGAATAGTTCTTGCGGAGGATCACGTTGATCGCGCCGCCGATCGCGCCGGAGCCGTAGATGGCGGAACCGGCCATGGGGAGAATTTCGATACGCTCGATGGCGGCGACGGGGATGCGGTTGATGTCGGCACCGCCACCGGTGCTGTTGTTGGTGCGCGGAAGCGGGCGACCGTTGACGAGGATGACGGTTTGGGGGCCGGCAAAACCGCGCAGGCTCGTAGTCGAGATGCGTGCGCCGATGCCGAAGCCGGCGACGGCCGTCTGTGGGCTCTGTTGTGCGGTCGTAGTTTGGGGAATATAGCGAAACAACTCCTCCATATTCGTGACACCGAGCGTCGCAATCTCCTCGCGATCGATCACGCTGTGGTAGACGGGCGCGTTCGCGCCGGTCTGGAGGAGGCCCTTGTTGATGAGGCCGTCGACCCTCGTGTCGACGACCTCGACCTTCTCCAGGGTGATGGTCGGATCGGTCGTAGGCTTGGCGGCAGGGGCGGTCTGAGCCCGGCTCTCGCTCTTGGGTGCGGGGAGCGGGAGTGCTTTCGCGGCGTTGGGAGCCGTCGTTTCTGATTTCGCGCGAGTGATGGCAAAGGCACCCGTGGCGGCATCTTCGGTGGCGATAAGTGGCGTGCCAGCGAGCATTCGGGACACCGCTTCGGTGGCGGTGAGATCACCTTGGACAGGTCGGGTGGTGATGTTGCGCAACAGTTCGCCGTCGGCGACGAAGGTGCGGCCGGATTGTTCGGCAAAGATCTTTAGCGTCTTCGCGGCCGTATCGGCCGGCACATTAAAGGCGCGTTTGACGTCGGCTTGCGCGAAGCTCGCGAAGGCGAGAAGCATTGCGCCGAAGGCGAGAACGCGGGGGAGGCGCGGTGAGGACAGGTATTGGATAGGGCGAAGGGCGGGCATAGGTGATCGTTTGCGACGGGCCGGTCTGGCACGCGGCGACCTAAACAAGACCAACGAGTCCGTGTATTTGACTAACGCCGACTCCACTTTTTTCCGCAGGGTGTAAGTGACAGTCGCTAAAACTTCCGGGATTTACTTTGCGTGCAGTCGCACGACGGTGCCGTTGCGCTCGGCTTGGAGCTCAAAGCCGGTTTCGAGCAGGCGCACGAAGCTTTCGGTGTCGTCCGCCCAGATCACTGCCGTGATCGTGCGGCGGCCGAGCGCGGGTGCTTCGAGTGTATAGCTCAACGGGGCCTCTCGATTGATGAGGGCGAGGGCTTCAGCCAGCGGTGTTTCGGAAAACTCCAGGCGCCGGCCGCGCCATGCGAGCGCCCGGGCGATCTCGGCGGCGGGCACGGGAACGACCCGAGGAACGACAGGTGCGATTGCATCGGTTTGCACGACGACGCTATCTCCGGCCGAAGCCTGAATCGGCACCGATTCGACGCCAACGGGTGAAGTTTCGCCGACGGCGATGCGACCCTCGGTCACGAGAATGGCGATCGCGGCGGGGTCGTGCCGCACGACAAATTCGGTGCCGACGGCGCGCACATCGACGCCGCGGGCGGAGACGACGAAGGGGCGGGCCGGGTCCTTGGCCACGGTGAAGAGCGCCTCGCCGCGGGTGAGGCGGACCGAGCGGCGCGCGGCGCTGAAGTTCACTTCAATCTCCGCGCCCAGGCGGAGGGCGATTTTCGATCCGTCGGCGAGCGTGCGGATCGTCGGACGTGTCTCGTGGATCGCGGCGGCGGGGGCGATCGCGGCGGGTTCGGGCAAAGGAAGAACTCGGGACAGCAGGGCGAGCGAGGCGGCGACGCCGAGAGAACTCCAGACGACTCGACGGCGCTGGGCGCGGATGCGCCGCTGGGTCTCTAACTCGGTCCGTTGGGGGGCGGGGGGACTGGCGGTCAGACGGGGGGCGTTGAGGGTGGACCAAGCCTGTTCCATCGCGGAGAAGGCGGCGGCGTGACGCGCATCGGCGGCGAGCCAAGCGGCCAGTTCGGTCTGCGCGGCAGGATCGAGCCCGCCGTTGCGACGCGCGATCCAGTCGGCGGCGCGGGCTTCGAGCGCGTCGGAGGTAGCCGGGGTGGTGCCGGACGGCTTCATGGGCGTTCGCCGTGGGCGCGGAGAAAGTCGGCGGATTTCTTGATGCCGCGCGCGAGGTGGACGCGCACGGTGTTCTCCGCGAGGCCGAGGCGGGCGGCGATCTCGGCGTTCGAGAGGCCATGCTGGACGGCGAGGCGCGTGACGTCGCGACAGCGTGGGGGAAGGGCGGCGAGAACGGCGGTCATGAGTTCGAAGCGTTCGCGGGTGCGAGCTGACTCGTCCGCGGTAACGCTATCGATTGAGACCAACGAAGGGGGCAATTCGTTTACCGGGGTGCCCGAAAATATGCGGCTGCGTTGGAGGAGGGTGAGCGCGGTATTGCGGGCGATGGTGAAGAGATAGGCTTTCGTCGACGCGAGTCGGCCACGTGCGCCCGAACGGAAGAGTTTCAGGTAAGCGTCCTGCACCACGTCGTCTGTATCGAGGGCAGGGAACTGGTTGCGCAGGTAGCCGCGCAAGGCGGGCTCGTGCGGCTGCACTTCTTCGGCAAACCAGCGGGCTTCTTCGGTGGGAGGCGTCATTGTGACTCGGCGCAGGCGAAGCGAATCCGCTGGCCGGGGCAAGTCCGGAGTCCGGTGTGCACGGAGCAGAATCGCGCGGGGATTAGCTGGGCCCGATTGATGGGGTTTGATTCCCCGACCTCGGGCTTTTTGGGTGTCGAGGCGGGGGTCTCAGCCCAGGATTTCGCGGACGACGCGGGCGGGTTCGACGCCGGTGAGGCGTTGGTCGAGGCCTTGCGATTTGAAGGTGAACTTCGCGTGGTCGAGGCCGAGGGTGTGCAAGATCGTCGCGTTCAGATCGAAGAGGCTCACGGGGTCGCGGACGATGTTGTAGGAAAAATCATCCGTCTCGCCGTAGACGACGCCGGGCTTCACGCCGCCGCCGGCGAGCCAGACGCTGAAGCAGCGCGGGTGATGGTCGCGGCCGTAGTTCGTGCGCGTGAGCGTGCCTTGCGAATACACGGTGCGGCCGAATTCGCCGGCCCACACAACCAGCGTGTCTTTGAGCAGGCCGCGTTGCTTGAGATCGGTGACGAGCGCGTAGCCGGCTTGGTCTACGTCTTGGCACTGGAGACGGTGGTCGCCGGGGAGGTTGCCGTGTTGGTCCCAGCCCCGGTGCAGGATTTGGACGACGCGCACGTCGCGCTCGACGAGGCGCCGCGCGAGGAGGCAACTGGCGGCGAAGGTGCCGGGGTTTTTTACGTCGGGGCCGTAGAGGTCGAGCGTGGCAGGGCTTTCGTCGGCGAAGTTCGTGAGGTCGGGCACGCTGGTCTGCATGCGGAAGGCCATCTCGTATTGGGCGATGCGGTTGAGGGTCTCGGGGTCGCCGTGGCGGGCTTGGGCGTGGGCGTTGAAGCGAGCGAGGGAGTCGAGCATCGCGCGCCGGGCGGGGGCATCGACGCCGGCGGGGTTGTCGAGGAAGAGCACAGGGTCGCCCTGCGAGCGGAGGGCGACGCCGTTGTGGCCGCCGGGGAGAAAGCCTGCGCTCCACATCCGCGTGAAGAGGGCCTGCGCGGAGGATTTTGAGGACCACTTCGGCGTGAGGACGACGAAGGCGGGGAGATCGTTGTTCTCGCTGCCGAGTCCGTAGGATAGCCAAGAGCCGAGGCTGGCTTTGCCGGGGAGCTCGCTGCCGGTCATGAGAAACGTGCAGGCGGGGTCGTGGTTGATGGCGTTGGTATGAACGGTGCGGACGATGGCGAGGTCGTCGACGAGCTTGGCGGTCCACGGGAGAAGTTCGCTGACCCACGCGCCGTTCTGGCCGTGTTGGGCAAACTTGAAGAGGGAAGGCGCGACGGGAAATTTCGCCTGGCCGCTGGTCATCGTGGTGATGCGTTGGCCGGCGCGGATGGAGTCGGGGAGCTCGACGTTGAACTGGGAGGCGAGTCCGGGCTTGTAGTCGAAGGTATCGAGCTGCGAAGGCCCGCCGTTCATGTGCAGGTAGATGATGCGCTTGGCGGTGGGCGCGAAATGCGGAAGGCCGGCGAGCGGCGGGTGGATGCGAGGTTGGGCGGAGTTGAGAGGTGAGGGCTGAGAGTTGAGCGTTGGGGCGGCGGCGCGGAGGCGCGGGGCGAGGAGGTTCAGCGCGACGCCGCCCATTGCGAGACCGGAGCCGGCGAAGAATTGGCGGCGGGTGAGGTGGTTGAGGTAGGCGTGGACGGGGTGCATCGGTGCGTGGGAACGAGAGACGGAGAGGTAGAGAAGGAGAGAGGGGGAGACGGGGAGAATCTGCTGGGGTTGGAAGGGGAATCTGGTGAGGCGGTTTTTAAAGGTGACTTGGCGCTTCGCGCCGGGGGATCGGCTGGATTGCTTCGTCGCTGGGCCAATAGCGATGACCGGCTTGGGGCGTGGAGGGCGGGTCGGAGACCTGCCCTACTTTTGGTCAGTTGCGGGTGATCGTTTCGTCGAGGTTGAAGAGGAGGTTGGCGACCATCGTCCAGGCGGCGATTTCCGGGGCGCGGGCGATGGACTTGGATTTGGAGGCACCGTTGGTGAGGACTTTTTCGGCGGCTTCGGGATTTTTTTCGTAGTGGGCGCGGTGGGTCGCGAGCGCGGACGTGAGGAGGTCGCGTTCGGCGGCGTCGGGCTCGCGGGCGGTGACGGCGCGGAAGGCGGCGGCGAGGCGGGGGGTGTCGGCGGAGTTTTCGGCGAGGAGATTTTCGGCGAAGGCGCGGGCGGCTTCGAATTGTTGCACGTCGTTCATGAGCGCGAGGGCTTGGAGCGGGGTGTTAGAGCGGCCGCGGCCGGTGCAGAACGTCTCGCGCGAAGGGGCGTCGAAAGTGGACATCGCGGGCGCGGGCGCGGTGCGTTTCCAGAAGGTATAGAGGCTGCGACGGTAAAGGGCGGGGCCGTCGTCGCGCACGTAGGTCTTGGTGTTGCTGCCGCCGAAGGCGACGGGTTCCCAGATGTTGATGGGTTGGTAAGGGCGGACCGGGGCGCCGCCAATCGTGGGCACGAGCAGGCCGGAGAGCGCGAGGGCTTGATCGCGAAGAACTTCGCCGTCGAGGCGGAGGCGCGGGGCGCGGGCGAGGAGACGGTCGAAGGGATCGAGCTCAAGGAGGGCGGCGGTGACATCGGAGCTCTGGCGATAGGTGCGCGAGGTGACGATGAGGCGGACGAGGTGTTTCACGTCCCAACCGGAGCGGATGAATTCGGAGGCGAGCCAGTCGAGGAGTTCGGGGTGGGTGGGGGCGGCGCCCTGCACGCCGAAGTCGCTGGGCGTGCGGACGAGGCCGGCGCCGAAGAGCTGTTGCCAGAAACGGTTCACGGTGACGCGGGCGGTGAGCGGATTCTTCGGATCGACGATCCAGTGGGCGAGATCGAGGCGGGTGGGCGCCGCAGCGGCGCCAGTCGAAGGCGAAGTTAAAGTGGACGTGGAAGATGAAGCGAGGCGGAGGGGTGGGAGGAAGGCGGGGGTGGCGGGTCCGACGAGGTCGCC
Source organism: Opitutus sp. GAS368 (assembly GCA_945882935.1). Classification (GTDB taxonomy): domain Bacteria; phylum Verrucomicrobiota; class Verrucomicrobiia; order Opitutales; family Opitutaceae; genus Tous-C4FEB. Next base: position 14,481 of record CAMCWW010000038.1, on the reverse strand, counting down.
GGGTTTGTCGTATTGGCCGCGGATAAGGATGTGCGCGGGGAGCGGCTCGGAGCGTTCGCCGGAGACGAGCGTCATGGGGTAGTTGAGCTCGTAATAAATTTGTTCGGCGAGCAGGCGGCGGGCGGCATGGGCGGTGGGTTCGAGGGCGGCGCGATAGGGGGCGTAGATGTATTCGCGGTGGTAGCGGTCGAGGCGTTTTTTCTCGTCGGCGTTTTGTTGGGTGCTAGAGAGGCCGATGAGATATTTGGTGTCGTGGCGGAGCGGCACGCCTTCGACGAAGCGGGCGTTGGCCTGAAGGGCGGTGTTCCAGGCGGCGCGGGAAAGGAGCGGATCGAGGGTAGCATCGGGGCTGGTCAAGACGGCCCCGGCGCGGTCCCACCACGCGGCGCCGTCGCTCTGGGTGATGCGGAGGCCGGTGTAGGCTTTGCCGGATTCGAGGCCGGCGTCGCAGGCGTCGATCTCGAGGCGCGCGTAGCTGCCGGCGGGCGGGAGCGGGCCGATGTGACGGGCGCCGCCGAGTTGGGGACCGAAGGCGGTCGGGTCGCCCCAGACGAATCGGGCGGTGCGCTCGTTCGTGATAAATTCGAGGCTGACGGCGCGGGGCGCTCGGGCGGGATCGGCGAGGAAGTGGACAAAGGCTTTGGCCTCGGAGCGGACGAGGAGGTCGATGTCGCCCGCGGTAAACGCAAAGGGACGGGAGGCGCCGCCTTCGAGGCGGAGCGCGCGTTGACCGCCGGCCAGAGGCACGTCGGGCCCGGAGCGCCACTCGCCGCGGGGCGCGGGGGTGCCGGGGCGAAAATCGGTCACGAGGGCGAGGTCGGAGTCTTCGGCCCAAACGACTTCGTAGGTGATCGGCGTTTTTTCCAGAGCCGCGGGCGGGGATGCGGTGAGGAGCTCGGTGGTGCGGGCGGCGAGCGCGGCTTCGAGGGGACGGATCGCGGCCCTGAGTTCGTCGATGCGAGCTTGCTTGGCGGGAGAGTCGGCAATGACGACGACGGGAGCGGAGACGCGGACGTTGCCGTCCCAAGGGCGGTCCGCGAGGCTCTTCCAAAAGGCGCCGAGGGCGTAGTAGTCGTGCTGGCTGATCGGGTCGAATTTGTGGTCGTGACAGGCGGCGCACCCGGCGGTGAGCCCGAGGAAAACGGCGGCGGTGGTATCGGTGCGGTCGCCGGTGTTGCGGGCTTCGGCCTCGGCTTCGATGGCGCCGCCCTCGGAGGTAGTGAGGTGGAGGCGGTTGTAGCCGGAGGCGATCAGCGCGTCGAGGCGGGCGGCGCGAAGCGCGCTGCCGGGCGTGGGCGGGGCGGAGCCCGGCGAACGGGGAGCGGAGCTGGGCGCGGGCAGGCGAAGTTGAGCATCGGGGACGAGATCGCCGGCGAGTTGTTCGATGGTGAAACGGTCGAACGGCACATTGGCGTTGAAGGCGCGGACGACCCAGTCGCGGTAGGGCCAGATGTGGCGGATGTTGTCGAGGTGGAGGCCGTGGGTGTCGGAGTAGCGCACGGCATCGAGCCAGAAGCGCGAGAACTGTTCACCGTAGCGCGGCGAGGCGAGCAGACGGGCGACGAGGGTCTCGATCGCGGCGTGGGGATTGCGATTGGAGTCGGAGAGGAAGGTGTCGATCTCAGTGGGGGTGGGCGGGAGGCCGGTCAAGTCGAGGGTGAGGCGGCGGATGAGGACGGTGGGTGACGCTTCGGGGGCGAAGGAAAGTTTTTGGCGGGCGAGTTTTTGGAGAATGAATGCGTCGATGGGATTGACGGACGGCTGAGCGTTGAGCGCCGAGCGTTGAGAGCCAGAATTGGGAATGGCGGGGTTTGAGATGGGTTCGAAGGCCCAGTGGTTTTGGTAAACGGCACCTTGCTCAATCCAGCGGCGGATGAGGTCGCGCTGAGCGGGCTTGAGCGAGGGCTTGTGCGAATCGGGGGGCGGCATGATCTCGTCCGGATCGGTGCTGATGATGCGGAGCCACGCTTCGGAGTTGGCGATGTCGCCGGGCGCGAGAGCGCGGAAGCCGTTGCGATCGACGGTGGCGGATTCGAATTGGTCGAGGCGGAGCTTGGCCTTGCGGTGGGCGGCGTCGCTGCCGTGGCAGGCGAAGCAGTTATCCGCGAGGATGGGGCGGATGTGCTCGTTGTAGGAGACGGGCTCGGCGGCGGCGCGGGCGATGGTGACGAGAGCGAGCGCGTAGAAAAACGGAAGACGGAGAAAAGGGGAATTCACGGCGGGGGAGCGCGGGGGACGAACGCGGAGAGAAGTGAAGGGAACCGAGTGGCGCAGGTCTAGGGAGATTTTGCCGTTGAGCCAGATTGATTAGCGGGCGAGACGGCTGAATTCGGGGGTGGGGCGCGCGGTGAGAGACGGGCCCTCGCGGATGAGGAAGAGCGCAGACCATCGCTCGCGGACGGCGAGGGCGAAGCCGGCAGCGGGGCCGAGGACGAAGAGGGCGGTGGCCCGCGCGCTGGATTGGGCGCAGGTCGGGGCGATCACGCTGACGGAGGCGAGCGGAGAGTTAACGGGTTCGCCGGTGCGGGGATCGAGGATGTGGCCGTAGTGCCGGCCGGCGTGCGTGAAGGAATTGTGGGCATCGCCGGACGTGGAGAGAGCTTGGCCGGTGAGATCGAAGACGGGGGCTAGCGGAGCGGATGCGGCGGGTTGCTCGATGGCGACGCGCCAAGGCCGGGTGCCTACGGTGGCGATGTCGCCGCCGATTTGGACGTAGTGGTCGGTGGAGCCGAGCGCAGAGAGTTGGGCGGCGACGGTGTCGGCGGCGAAGCCCTTGGCCATCGAGGAAAAATCAGCGGCGAGGTCAGCGGACGTTTTACGCAGCGCGGGCGGGGAGGCGCGAATTTCAAGGCGACGAAAGTCGGTGCGGGCGCGGGCGGCGGAGATTTCTGCGGCGGAGGGCGGTGGGCCGGAGCGGCGTTGTGGACCGAAGCCCCAGAGATCGACGAGCGGGAAAATCGTGGCGTCGAAGGCTCCGCCGGTGAGGACCGAGAGGGCGCGAGAATCGGTGGCGACGCAGGCAAGCTCGGGCGAGACGGTGATCCAATCGGTGGTGCGGGCGAGGTTGAAGCGCGAGAGTTCGGAGTTGGGTCGGTAAGTGGAGAACTGTTGTTCGAGACGTTCGAGGGTGGCCGAGATGCGGGCGGTGAGGGTGGCGGGATTGAGTGGTGGAGCGGGTTGGAGGAATTTCACGGTCCACGTCGTGCCGAGGGCGCGGCCGGTGAGGGCGACCGGTTCGGCGGCAAACGCGTGCGTGGCGGCAAAGAGCACAACGGCGGCGCAGATGCGGAGGATCATAGGCCGACTTGAACCCAGCGGAGGACGGTGAGGTGGTGCGCGTGGAGCGCGACGGCGAGGGCGACGAGCGCGAGGGCGGCGGAGTCGCGGCGGGAGAACGTGTCGGTGGGGCCGCGGGCCCGCACGAAGTTTAACAGCGCGCCGGTGGGGCAGCCGAAGCGGCAGTAGGCTTGGGGCACGAAAAACGAGGCGATGAGGCCGACGGCGGCGACGGCCAACGTGGCGACGCCGGCGGAACGGATGACGTAGGCGGCGAACGGTTCGAGTCCGGCGAGATCGAAGGGGAGAGCGAGCAGCGCGACGGTGAGGGTGAAGAACACGAGGGCGAAGGGCAGATATTCGAGTCCGCGGATGACGGGCGCGGAAAGGGTGATTTGAAAGCGGGCGGGGCGGTAGTGGCTGAGGAGTTCTTGGGCCGCGCCGTGGGGGCAGATGTGATGACAGTAGAGCGGCTTGCCGGTGGTGAGAGGCACGAGCAGGGCGGCGGCGGCGAGGAGCACGAGGCCGGGGGCAGTGGTCCAAGGGATGCCGGAGCGAGTCCACCCGACGAGGATTTTTTGGGCGAGGAGATCGCCGGCGATGAGGCCGACGTAGACGATGAGCGCCCACTGGTAGGGACGCTTCCAGCGGTGGCGAACGGCGGGCGGGCCGAACGCCATGAGGCCGGCGGCGGCGATCACGGCGAACAGGGCGTAGTCGCGCCACGCGAAGCGAAGCGGGGCGCGCTCGGCGAGTTGGTCGCGGCTGAGTTGGAGGCGGGCCTTGACGCTCTGCGCGATGGCCATGCTCGTCATGGTGGAGCCGGAGACGCCCTCGATGCCGGCGGCCTTCAAGTCGAGCGCGGCGGCGGCGTCCCAGGTGAGACCGTTCCATTTTTTAAGGAAACGGCGGTCGAGGGCGATGTCCTTGAGATAGCTCTCGGTGTCTTCCGAGGCGTGGGTCTTGAGGCCGAGGATTTTCCAATCGCGGTCGAGGACGACGAGCGCATCGGTCGTGCCGGCATAGCCGATAATATCGCGGCACGCGGGCTGAGTGCGGACGACGTAGCCGAGTTCGCGGCCTTCGCGGTCGAGGACAAAGAGGCCGTCGCGCGCGGAGTCATCGGGCCGGAGCGACGCGGCGGCAGGCAGAAAGGAAACAATCTCGGCGGTGGTGACGGGCGAGTCGCCCTGGATGCGCTGGCGCACGGCGACATCGCGAATGAGCCAGGCGATGGTGGCGACGATGGCGAAGCGGTAGAACTGGAGGGCGAGGCGTTTCAACGATGGCGCCCAGTAGGGTGGATCTTTGACCTGCCCTCGATGGAAAACTGAATCGAGGGCATCACTCCGCCTTGGTTTAGCAGGGACGGGTGACCCTTCGGTAAAAACTCAGGAGTTCGTTATGGCACCCTCGTGCGCTGGGGCGGGTCGAAGACCCCGCCCTACTTGGTGGAGAGGACTTGGATGGCGTCGAGGTGGACTTGGCCGTCGGCGGTCGCGGCGTCGACTTCGACGGCAGCGGGTTGAGCGGCTTTGAAGTTAAACGTGCCGAGCGAAACCCAGTAGTTTTCGATCGAGGCGGGCTTGCGTTGATTCACGGTGACGGAGGCGGTGCCGCCGGCGTGGCGGACGACGAGGGCGGTGTTGCTCGCGCGGTTCTCGTGGGGGGCGGTGGCAAAGCGGACTTCGTAGCGACCGTCTGCGGGGACGGTGAACGGGAACGTAGCTTTTTGGCCAGCGCCGCGGGCGTGCACATAGTCGGGGCCGATGTGATCGAGGTTGGCCGAGGCGGTCCATTTGCCGCTGAGGGCGGCGGCTTTGTTGTCGACGACGATGCCCTTGAGGGAAGGGATGCTGACGCCGAAGTTGCCACCGCCGACGTCGATCACGGCGCCGGGAGCTGCACCGGAGATCTGGAACGGGGCTTCGAGGCTGGCGCGGCGGGCGCGGCCGGGGAGTTGGAGGAGGCTGTCGAGCTCGCTCCAGTATTTCGAATACACCTCACGGGGGGTGGCGCCGCGCTGGACGGCGATGGCGGCGGCTTTGCCGACGACTTCGCCCATCATGCCGATGGTCTTCATGACGCGGACGGTGCCGAGGGCTTGGTCGGTGACGCTGATATTGCGGCCGGCCATGAAGAGATTCTCGATGTTTACCGAGTAGAGGCAGCGGTAGGGAATCGGATAGCCGAAATCGCGGTCGATGCGGCGGTCGTGCTCGGCAACGGCGATGAAGGGATTTTCAGGGAATTTGGCCGCGTATTCTTTGCGCGGGAAGTGGAGGTCGATGCTCCAGGTGCTGGGGACGCAGCCGTCGGGAAACTCGCGTTTGGTGACGAGGTCCTCGTGGGTGAGGACGACGTCGCCCATGATGCGGCGGGATTCGCGGGTGCCACCGATGTAGGCGACCCAGTCGAGTTTGGCGTTGGGGTGCTCGGCCTTGCCGTCGCGGTTCTTCATCGCGTTGAAGGCCCCGAAGACGGCGCGGAGATTCCAATCGCGGATTAGTTCAAGATCGTTGATCGGGTGTTTGTTGAAGCCGCTCTCCCAAAACCACTCGCCTTTGTTTTGCTGAGCCATCTCGCTCTTGCCGGTTTTCGTGTAAGGAAAGTCGTCCATGGTGAGATCGAGGGCCCAAGGCGTCTCGGGGAAGGTGCGGGGGGCGGTGTCGTGGGACCAGACCCACATGTTGGACATGCCGAGGAGGTCTTTGAGTTCGATTTCGTATTTGGCGCCGGCGAGGGCGGCGAGCGTGCCGTGGCCGGTGCAATCAACAAAGAATTTGCCGCGGAAGTTTTTGCGGTGGCTGTCGCGGGTGTTGAGGGCGGTGACGGAGTCGATGCGACCGCCGATGGTGCTGGCGGCGTAGACGTGTTCGTTGAGGAACAGGGAGATGTTTTTCTCGGAGCGGATGAGGGCTTCCTTTTTGGCGTCGCCGAATTCCTCGAACGTACCCGGGGAATTTTTGGCGCGGTCGGCGAATTCTTCGACCATTTCGCCGATGAGCGGATATTTGCCGCGGCGGACGAGGCCCATGGCCCAGACGCGGATTTCGGAGGAGCCGTTGCCGCCGAGGACGGGGCGGTTTTGGATGAGGGCAACTTTCAGGCCCATGCGAGCGGCGGAGAGTGCGCTGCCCAGGCCGCCGTAGCCGCCGCCGACGACGACGAGGTCGAAATCACCGGCGGACTCGGGCGCGGCGGGGAGATTGAGGGCGGCGAGGCGCCAGGCGGAGAGCGGGGCGGAATCGCTCGGCGGCGGGGGTGAGGCGAGGTCCTTGGTGAAGAAGATCGCGTCGCACCGGCCGTTGAAGCCGGAGAGATCGCGGAGCGCGAGGGTAGCGGTGGGGGACTTGATCTCGACGGTGCCGCCGTCGTGCCAGAACCACGCGGCGCTCTTCGTGCCGAAGATCTCGGGGAGGGCGGTGCCGTTGATGAGAAGTTGGAATTTGCCGGGGGCGCCGGGAGCCTTCCACTCGGCGACCCAATCTTTGGTGCGGACCCAGGCGCGGTAAGTGCCGGCGGAAGGAAACGTGACGGACGTGGTGGCATCCTTCACCGGTTGGCCGAGGCCATGGGCGATGAGGTAAGGCGAGCCCATGATGTGGATGAACTGCGTGTCGAGGGACCAACCGCCGGGGGCGGCGAAGCTTTCGGCTTCGACGAAGAGTTGGTCGGCAGCGCGGGTGGCGGGGGCGAGGAGGAGGGCGAGGAGGAGGGCGGGGAGGAGTTTCATGAGGGGGAAGGGAATAAGGAGACGGGAAATTTTTTTAACCATGAATGGACGCGAATGAACACGAATCCGGACGGTCTAATCGTAGGTGAGTTGGGCGGTGGCGGTGGTGGGGGATTCGGCGAGGGTGCGGAGCCAGTAGGCTTGATAAGCAGCGGGGAAAGGATGGGTGATCGTTTGGCCGGCGGCGACTTCGAAACTGCGATATGTGACCCATTGGCCGTTGCCGGTGAGATCGACCTCGACGCGGATGCGGACGGGATCGGCCGAGGTGTGCGAGAGCGAAATCTTTTTCCGATCGTAGCCGGTGAGAAGGTAAGGTTCGGAGGGCGTCCCGGCTTGGACCGCAGTCTCTTTCCAAGGGCCACCGATGCCGACGGGTTTGCCGAGGCTCCAGAGATCGTCGACGGAACCGGCCCAGACAGCGGCTTTGCCATCGGTAGAGCGGATGACGTGGGCGTTGGTCGCGGGGGCGTCGGCGTCGAGGCCGGTCATAACGAAGAGCCCGCGCCACGTGGCGTAGTCGTGGATATGGCGGTTGTGCGTGGCGACGGCGCGGACCTTGGCGATGCCGCCGGCGTTTTCGGCGGGCAGTTCGAAGAACGTGCCGCCGGTGTTGAGGAGGTCGCGTTCGGTGCAGACCTCGCGGACGGTGCGTTCGAAGCCGTGGGGGCCGGTCGGGGCGACGTTGGCGCGGCCGCGCGGGAGCCGCCAGCGGCGGTTTTGCTCGTCGGTGTAGATGATGGAAGCGGTGTCGAAGGTGACGGCGTCGCGAGGGATGGCGACGTTGGCCTGCATCCAGGCGGAGGCTTCGGCTTCGGCACTGGCGCGGAGGATGAGGTCCGGACCCATTTCGTAAAACGCGTCGCCGACGGCGAGGCCGAGGGTTTTCTTCCCGGCGCCGCGGGCGTGGAGGAGGCCGCCGGGGGCGGACGCGGGTGGAGAAGGTTGAGAGTTGAGAGCTGAGAGTTGAGAGTCGGCGGGCTTGGGCGTAGGCGTAGGCGTAGGCGGAGTCACGGGCGGGATGCCCGTGCTACTTTTCGAACCCACGGGCGGGACGCCCGTGCCACTTTCGGAGCGCGGGTCGACGTTGCGGAAGGAGAAGGTGGCGGTGGCGTGAGCGCAGTCGCGGGAGGCGCGGACGCGGACCCAGGCGCCGGTCTCGGCGGCGGTGAATGCGGTGGCGACGTAGCCGGCGGCGGGAACTTCGATGCGGCGGAGCGGGGTCCAGGTGTTATTGCCGGCGCGGTCGATTTCGAGGGTGAAGGTGACGGGCGCGGGCGCATCGTGGGCGAGGTGGAGGAGGCGGTGATCGAAGCCCGAAAAGAGGAAGGCATCGGAAGGGGCGTTGGCGGTTACGGGCTCGTCCTGCCAGACGGCGCCGCGGCCGATGGGCGGGCCGAAACGATCAAGCTGAGCGGGGTCGATAAACCACAGGTTGGACTGGGATTGGCCAGGGGCGGCGAGCTTACCTTTGGCGCGGCGTTTGTTGAGGAATTCGCTTTTGGCGGTGTCGTCGGTGCCGAGCACGAGCTTGTCGCCCCAGCGGGCGAAGTCGCCGACAACCTTTAGGTAATTGGAGCGCGGGGCGATGCCGGCGGAGTGCGTCGAATCGAAGTTTTTCGGGAAACGCCAGAAGGCGCCGTGCATCGTCATGAGCAGATCGTTTTCGCCGATGTCGCGGATGCGCGGCCACTCGGTGTTCCAGCCGTGCGCACCGTCGTAGCTGTGGCTGGATTTTGGGAGGCGGTAGGTGTGCCAGGCGGAATCGCGGCGTAAAGCCGCTCCTATATGAGAGGCGTCGCGAACCATGAGAATGAGCGAGCGGTGGTCCCAGCCGATCGACCAAATGGGATCGGTGGCGGGATTCGGATTGCCGGTGAGATCGCCTGGGCCGGTGACCTCGGTGAATTGATTGCGCCGGATGACGGTCCACGTGTCGGATTTGCCGTCCCACTCGGCGAGCGCACCGCTGGGGATGTCGGGTTTGCTGCGGGCGAGCGGAGAGCTTTCGCCGTTGTTGGCGTAGACGAGCACGCCTTGGCCAGAGTAGAGGCCCTTGCCGTGATAGCCGGGCAAAGCGGCGCGGCGAAACGGTTCCTTCACCTGTTCGTCGCGGAACAATTCCGTTACGGCGAGGGTGTGGACATCGATCTCGTGAAAACCTTCCTCCATGGAGGCGTTGTAAATCTTGTTGGCGGGATCGGTGAGATGCCGGGCGTTGCCGGTGGGGCGGCCGAACATTTTTTCGTAGGGAATCGCGCGGACTTTACCTTGGGCGTCGACGGCGTAGGGGCCGATGAAGAGCTGTTGGGATTCGCGGTGAATGAAGCGGTTGGCGGGAGTGCCGCCGATGCTCTCGGGGTGGATCGTTTGGCGGAGGGCGGAATCGATGGAGTAGAGTTTGTCGTCGGAGCCTCGCGGCTGGTGCGGTGAGTAAGTGACGACCCAGAGTTTATTGGCCCACGGGACGACGGCGCCGGTGCCGCATTCGCCCTGGGAGTTGAACATCGCGAGGTGCGGGTAGATGCCGCTGAGGGAGGCGGGCGGCGGGACGGGTGCGGCGGCGGCGATTACGGAGGTGAAGGCTAGGGTGAGCAGGCGGCGCATAGGGAAGAGAGAGACGTCAGATGAATGAGGCGAAAGCGCTCAAATTGCAGGGCAAGGAACCGGCAATTTGACGAACGTCGAAAACGACACGGACGCCTCGGAGAGGCGTCTCTACCTGGTTTTAGAAGCGCAGGGTCGTGGTGACGGAGTATTTGCGCGGGGCGTTGAACCATTGGGCGTAGCGCAGAGTCCCGTTGGTGCTGCGAATGAGGAAGAGGGTGCGGTTGGTATCGAGCACGTTGGCGACGTTGAGTTGGATCGAGGCGCTCACCCATTTGGTGGGGCGGAAACGGTAGACGGCGAACGCGTCGTGGAGCGTGCGGTCGGGGAAATAAAACATCTTCCGCTTATTTCCGTCGGCGAGGTCATTGTACATGTAGGCGCGGTAATTCTGCTGGTAGCTCGTGCTGAGACCGACGACGAGGCCGCGCAACATCCCGCGATCAAATTGGTAGCGGTTGATGACGCTGTAGGCGCGTTCGGCGTAGCCGACCGTAGCTTCGCCGGCGCGGCGCACGATGAGGGTGCCGCCCGAAGGTGAGACGAAGCCGAGTTGATGATCCGTGATGGGCAGGCCGTTTGCGGTCGTGCCGACACCGGGGGTCAGGAGGCCGAGGGTTTGGGCGTTGAGAATCTGGCCGGATTCGATGTCGAGTTGGGCGAAGTAGAGACTGGTCGGGTCCTTGAGCATCGCGATCGAGAGCGGGATCTGGGCGGACGCGGGATTCAAAGGATCGGAGGGAACGAGCAGCGGCGCGAGGGTGGTGCCGGTCTTGATCGCGACGACCTGTTGGCCGCCGACGGTGGTGGTGTTGAACTGGTCGTTGTAAAACTGGGGGACGGTGACGTTGGACCGCTCGCTGCCGTTGGCGGTGGCGAAGTTGAGGCGCACTTCCCAGCCCTTGAGCGGCCGGGTGGAGAGGGTAAGATTGTAGCCGTCGGAGGTCTTGCTGAAGGTGTAGGCGTTGCCGCCGAAGCGGCCGTTGATGCCGTCGGGGTCCACGTCGTTGCGGCTGGGCAGGCCGGCGGTGAAGTTGAGCGCTTCGGAGACGTAGTAATTAAAATTACCCGAGATCCGGTTGTCGAAGAGGCCGAATTTTAGGCCGATGTCCTTGCTGGTGCCTTTGCCGGGAGGGAGCGGTTGGTTGTAGATGTCGCGGGTGGTGTCGAAATTGATCTTGGCGTTGGTGGAATAGTTCACGGAGCCGCGCAGGCCCTTAATGCCCGTGTCGAAAACCGCGCCGGTCGTGAGGCTGTCGTAGGTGATGGGCCCGCGGAGGAGGCCGGTCTGCACGCGCTTGGCGACGGCCTCTTCGGAGCGGTAGCCGACCATGGTATCGATGCGTTCTTTCCACCAAGAGCTGAAGGCGCTGAAGCCGAAGCTGGTCTCGCGGGTATCGTCGTAGCCGTAGACACCGGTGCTGACCGAAGTTTGGCCGGTGGTGGCGTTGATGGGGCCGGAAAGCCCGAGGGGATTGCCGGTGGTCTTGGGCACGGCGCTGGGATAGATCATGGGCGAGAGCTTATAGTTCTTGCCGTTCGGGTGGACGAGGGAATCGGCAAACCAAGAGAGGTTGCCGAAGAGGTTTTTGGGGAACGCTTCGACCCAGACGGAAGGCATCACGTTGCGACCGGAATCGGTGTTGGTGATGCGGGCGGGGTCTTGGATAATCTTGCCGCTGCTGTCGGTCTCGTAAAAGCGCCACGCCTCGGAATTCACCCACGAGAACATATCTTGGTAGAAGGCGCTCGCCTGATGCGCGCCCCAGCGGCCGAGATTTTTTTGGTAGACGACCGAACCTCGATAGCCGCGGGCGCCGGTCCAAAACGGTGCGTCGTTGAGGGTTTGGTTCATGGCCCATTTGGTGCCGATGGCGCCGGTGGCGGGATCGGTGTAGAGATTGCCCAGTGCGCCGGGGGCGAAAACGCTCGTTGAGCTGGGGTTCAGGCTCTGGTTGACGCGGGCATCGTGGCCGTAGCGCAGCTGGACGGCGAGGCCGGGGGCGAGCGTTGCCTCGGCGACGACGGACTTGAGCTCGTTAAAATAGGCATCGCGGCGGTAGGGCCCGATCGCGGAGTCCACGGTGGTCAGGTCGAACTTGCCGTCGGTGAGATTGCGAGACTCGGGGAAGGCGGCGAGGTAACGAGAGTTTTGGTTATCCACGCGCTCGCCGGTGGGCAGGAGGAGCGTCAGCGGAGCGCGGACAATCACGGCTTGGGCCAAAATGGAATCGCGCCGGTAGTCGCGGTATTCGCCGCGGAACTCGAGCCATTTCAATGGGCGGAACGTGGCGGTGACATGAAGGCCTTTGGTTGCCTGGCTGATGTTGGGGCGGAAGTATTTGGTGTCGCCCTTTACGGCGTTGAGGCGCACGGCGAACATGCGGTTGCCCGCGTTGGCGTCGACGGTGTAGCGCAGCGAGCCCTCGGAGTCGGCGGTCGCATTGAGGGCCAGCGAGCGGCGGTTGAGGTAGGCTCGCTTGGAGTTGCTGGTCACCACGCCGCCGGCGTCACCGGAGCCGAAGAGGAGGGAGTTGGAGCCGCCGATGGCTTCGACGCGCTCAATATCGAAGGAGTCGAGCAAGGTGGTATCGGAGCGGAGAAATCCGTCGCGGCGGGGATTGTTAATCTGGAGACCGCGCATCGACATGCTCTTCGGGTCCTGCCGGTCGCCCTCGAGATTGCCGCGCACATCCTCGTTGCCGGAGCCGATGATGGCGGGGCCGAGGCCGCCGAATTTGGCGAGCATTTCGGTGGCATCGACGATCCCGAGCTCGTCCATCAACTGGCGGTTGAAAACTTTGGCGTCGAGGGGCGTCTTGCTCAGGGGCGTGTTGGTGCCGGTGACGGAATTGGTGTTGGTGGCGTCGTAGGTATCGTTGGCGTCGGCGGTGACCTGGAACGTGTTTAACGTGATCGCCTCCTCCTTCGGAACGACGGGGGTTGTCGCCGTTTTAGCATCCGCGGCGGGCGCGACTTGGGCGGAGAGCGAGGCGGATGCGGCGAGCGCGGCGGCCAGCACGAGGATTGAAACGGGGACGCGCTGAGACGAGGGTAGTTGCATGGTTAAAACGGGCCGGGGGCAGACGAGACAGGTGGGGTGAGCGGTGGTAACAGGCGACGGACGTCCGGTGAAGAGGCCAGACGCAACAGCCCGGACCACCGCCGAACAATCCCCAATTTGGTGAACACGTTCACCGCAGCCGTCGGCGAGAGCACGCTGCCAAACCCAGGGATGGCCTAGATCGAAGGGTGAACGGCGGCCACAAAAGCCACACTCCACGTGACGGCGACGACTTTTGGTCACGTTCACTCCCTGCTCAAAGCGACCAAGCGAACCGGAAGCGAAGGAACGAATGAATAGAATCGGCGAGCATCTGCCGCGCGATCACGTGCCGGATTGAGCGGAATCAGTAGGCGGAGACGCGGAAGAGGGCGGCGGGGGCGCCGCTGGCGGGTCGGCGGCGCACGCAGAGGGCAGAGGTTAGCCCTCGCGGGCGGCGTGAGCGCACCAGTCACACTCAGTGCGCCTCTGTTTCTCCCATGGCCGCGCGCCGAGAATCCTCAGGATCTACCCGTTCCTCGGGAGCCCATCTCCCTACACCGCTTCGGAGAGGGTCTCGAAAGTCAGTTCGATGGGCCGCTTCGTGCCCGGCGAATAGTTCAGTCGCTCGAAACCAATCACGCGACCCTGTCGATCTTTCATGAGGATGACTTCGTCGCCCGTCTCTTCGCAGACGTATTCCGTCTGCGGTGCCCCAAACCACACGGTGAGGGTGTGGCCGACGGGGTCGTGGAAAATATTCAGGTCGGCCATAGGTGGGTTCTTTCCTTGATTGCGTCGGTGGGATAGGCGGTGATGAGAAATCCGGTGTCGTCCTGCCGTCGAGTGACGGCGCACACCCAACGCCCGGCGCGCTGAGTGCGGTAGAACAGAAGCACATTTTCGTCGGTGCGGCTACGCCGGATTTCCTCCGGGTCGGACAGGGTGGCCTGCACTTCGGCTTCATGCCCGGCCATTACCGGGTGCTTCACCGTGGTGATCAGCTGCCAGTAGCGGCGCGTGACGCGCACCGTAAACCCCAAGGGTGTCGCCACAACAAAAAGAAAATCCTCATCCGGAATCATGATGCACGGGTAGGGTAGAACAGCGCGCGACGCCTCGAGCACGGCGATCACTTGATCACGTCGGAAGCTGGGAAACCCCGTGAGAAAGTCATCAATACTATCCCCGCCTTCGAGGTGGTCGAACAGGCTGCGAACGGGCACGCGGGTGCCGGTGAACACACGCTCTCCCCCGAGGACATCGGCGTCGGCGCTGGCGGCATCGTGTGGTCTCATGACCGGAAGTTAATCGCGAATCGAGCGACGACAAGAGCCTAGTCGAAGACTGCGAGTTGGTCTTGAGCCAGCTCAACAGCAACGAGACGGGCGTGCCGCCTTGGCCGCGCATGCTGCTGTTTCCCGGGCGGTGGGTGGAGCCGGTGCGGCGGCGGGCCGACACACCGAAAGCGCCCGTCGCCGTGAAAGCCGTGAACTCAGGTCCGATGCTGCGCCCGCGGAAATCGCAGCCCGTTAAAAAAAATCAGGGAGCGAGCGCTGCCGGACGTAGGCCGTAAGCCTGCTCCCACCACGCGAGGCGTTCGGCGTCGGTGGGCTCGGCTTGGCGGAGGCGGGCTTGCCACGTGCGTTGGTAGTCGGCGCGTTTGGATTGCTGGAGGTCGGCTTTGGTCGGCTCGGTGGCGGGATCGGAGAGGGCGCCGCGGTCACCGGTGGAAAGTATCCAATCGTCAAGGGCGCGGCGGAGCGTGGCGACGGTTGCATGATGGGCGGGCGCGGCGGCGACGTCGTTGAGGCCGGCG
>CAMCWW010000037.1:0-31751 GCA_945882935.1 Opitutus sp. GAS368 | reverse complement strand
TTGTGAATGTAGCCGGGGGCGATGCCGATGCGGCAGCCGCCGTGGGAGTCTTTGCCGGTGCCGGGCGTGACGACGCCGGGGCAGTTGGGGCCGAGGAGGCGGGTCTTGCTGCCCTGCATCGCGCGCTTCACGCGAACCATGTCGCGGACCGGGATGCCTTCGGTGATGGCGACGGCGAGGTCGAGTCCGGCGTCCACGCATTCAAGGATGGCGTCGCCCGCGAATGGTGGCGGGACGAAGATGACGGAGACGGTGGCGCCGGTGGCTTTGGCGGCGTCGGCGACGGAATTGAAAATCGGAACCTTGTGCCCGGCGTGTTCGAAGAATTGGCCGCCCTTGCCGGGGGTGACACCGGCAGCGACCTGGGTGCCGTAATCGAGGGAGAGCTTGGCGTGGCGGCCGCCGAAATCGCCGGTGATACCTTGGACGATGATCTTGGTCGTGGGAGTGATGAGAATGGACATTAGGAAATTAGATTAACCACGAAACACACGAACGACACGAAAGGCAGAACGGACTTGGTCGGATCGGTGCGGGTGGTTGGGTTTCGTGTTTTTGGTGTGTTTCGTGGTGAGAAAAATCAGGCGGCGACGAGCTTCACGATTTTCTGGGCGGCGTCGGCCATGGTGTCGCCGGAGACGAGAGCGAGACCGGAGGCGGCAAGGGTGGCTTTGCCGGCGGCGACGTTGTTGCCTTCGAGGCGGACAACGAGCGGGAGCTTGAGGCCGACTTCTTTTACCGCTTCGACGATACCGGTGGCGATGACGTTGCAGTCCATGATGCCGCCGAAAATGTTAACCAAAATGCCCTTCACGTTGGGATCGCCTAGGATGATCTTGAAAGCGGCGATGACCTGGTCCTTGGAGGCGCCGCCGCCGACATCGAGGAAGTTGGCCGGGGTGCCGCCGAAGTGTTGAATGATGTCCATCGTGCTCATCGCGAGGCCGGCGCCGTTGACGAGGCAGGCGATGTTGCCATCGAGGGCGATGTAACTGAGCGAGAATTTGGAGGCTTCGATTTCTTTGGGATCTTCCTCGTTGAGGTCGCGGAGGGCGACGATCTCGGGGTGGCGGTAGAGGGCGTTGGAGTCGAAGGAGACCTTCGCATCGAGGGCGAGGACATCGCCGGTGGGGGTGGTGATGAGGGGGTTGACCTCGAGCATCGCGGCGTCGGTCTCCCAGAACATCGTGTAGAGATTGCGGATGAGTTTGGCCGCGTTCTTGGCTTCGGCGCCGGCGAGGCCTAGGCGGGTGATGAGATCGCGGACTTGGAAATCGGCGAGGCCGTAGGCGGGATCGACGAGCACCTTGAAGAGTTTTTCCGGCGTGTCGTGGGCGACGGTCTCGATGTCCATGCCGCCCTCGGTGGAGGCGACGATCACGGGCTTGGAGGACGCGCGGTCGAGGAGGATGGCGAGGTAGTATTCCTTCTTAATTTCGCTCGCGACGGTGAAATAGATGGTCTGGACCTTGCGGCCGGCTGGGCCGGTTTGCGCGGTGACGAGGGTATGGCCGAGCATCTTTCCTGCGATGTCGAGGGCGTCGGCCTTGGTCTTGCAGAATTTGACGCCGCCCTTGTAGCCGTTGGTAAAAGTGCCTTTGCCGCGGCCGCCAGCGTGGATCTGGGATTTCACCATGGTGGGGCCTTCGGGCAGCGCCGCGAGTGCGATGATGAATTCCTCGGGGGTGGTGGCGGTGGTGCCCTTGGGGACAGCGACACCGAATTTTTCAAAGAGGGCTTTGGCCTGATACTCGTGGATGTTCATTATTGAAAAGGAAAATGCGAGACGGTGGCAGAAGAGATCGGGGGCTGGCACGCACAAAAGCGATTTCTAGGCACCGAATCCGGGGCCGATGCGCGGGATTGCCATCGGTCGAAGACACCTCTCACAATTTGGCGAATGGAATCGCATGAAGTCCTCCGGGAGGTTTTGAAAAAAACCAGCGCGAAGCAGATTGCGTCGGATTTGCAGCTTTCGCTTTCACTGATCTACAAATGGGCCGAGTTGCCTGAGGGCAATGCGGCGGGCGCCAACAATCCGCTGGACCGCGTGGGGCAGCTAATCCGGAGCACGAAAGATGTGAGAATCGCCCAGTGGGTGGCGGAGCAGGCGGGTGGTTTTTACATCCGCAATCCAGAAAATTTGCCGCCCAACCAACCCTTGGTTCCGTTGACGAACGGGATTGTGCAGGAGTTTGCGGATATGTTGGCGACGATTGCGATCTCCTCGTCGGACAGCGTGATCACCAAGGAGGAGGCGAAAAAAATCCGAGCCCGCTGGGAAGAATTGAAGAGTGTGACGGAGGGCTTCGTGCATGCGGCCGAAGACGGGTCGTTCTTGCCGGCCAAGGCCGAGGTGAAAAAGTAGTACGAGGGTGCTGCGCCCGACGGGCCGCCGGTCGGCGGCGGCCAGACGATGGCCGGGAGTCGGGCGCGTGGCAGACTCACTCTCCGGAGGTCGCGGAAAACCGCACGGGCTAGGGCCCCGTACACCGGAGGACTCAAGCGATTTTGCGCAAGAGCGTGATGCGCCCGATGGGGAGCCACTCGGCGACGAGAATGTCGCCGTTGTTGAGAAAAATCGCGCCGTGGGGGGTGATGAATTTACCGGGAGTGAATTCGGCGCGCGATTGGCTGCGGCGGGAGCCCCGCTTGCCGTTCTCCTCGATGCCGTCGCCGAGCTGGGCGATGACTTTGTAGTCTTTGTCGAGCAGGCAGACTTGGCTATCGAGGTCGGGGCAAACCATGAGATCGCCGCGCACGTCGAAGTGGCACGGCTCGCGGAGTTTGGTGTCGTCCTTGATGGTGCGGAGGTGTTGGCCGCCGAGCGTGTAGGTTTGGATACGCCGGTTGGTGCGGTCGGCGATGACGAGCACGGGCTCTTTGCCGCGCGGGTCCACATATTGGCCGTGAGGTCCGCTAATCTCCTGTTCGCCTTTGCCGGGCTGCGACACTTCGTTGATGAATTTCCCGTCGATTGAGTAGCGCAGCATGCGGCTGGAGCCGTAGCCGTCGCCGATGAAGACCTCGCCGTTGGGCGCGAAGGCGACGTTGGTGGGAACGAATCGGACAGGCTTGGCGCTGTAGGCGGGATTGGCCATCGGGTAGCCGGCGGTCCACACGACCTCGCCGGTGAGCGTGGTTTTCACGACTTTGCAGCGTGCGGTATCGCAGTGGTAAAGGAACTCGTTGCCGCCCTCTTTGCGGACGCCGAGGCCGTGGGCGCCGCTGCGGAATTCTTCACCGAAGGCGCGGACGAATTTGCCCTTGGCGTCGTAAACGACGACGGACTCGGGGCGCATCGACGTGGCGTGAACGGTGTGGGCGACGTAGATGAGGCCCTGGCTGTCTTGGGCCAGACCGTGGGTGTCGCCCCAGACGAGGCCCTGGGGTTCGGCGAGCCAATTGTGGACGCACTCGTAGGTGTGCGCACCGGTGCCGGTGATCAAGGAAGCAGAGCCGGTCTTGGTCTGGGCGCGGACGAAGGGGGCGGAGACGGTGGAGACCGCGGCGGTGGCGGCGATTTGGGTGAGGAAGGAGCGGCGAGTTTGCATAGGGGAGGGGTGGAAGGTGATGGCGAAGAATGGGAAGTTGATCGATGGGCAAGAATCAGGCGAGGAGTTCCTTGATGACTTTCGCCGGATTTACGCCGGTGAGACGTTGGTCGAGGCCTTGGAATTTAAAGGTAAGGCGTTCGTGATTGAGACCGAACTGATTGAGGATCGTCGCGTGAAGGTCGCGGATATGAATCGGGTTCTTTGTGATGTTGTAGGAGAAATCGTCGGTCTCGCCGTAGGAAATGCCGGGTTTTACGCCGCCGCCCGCCATCCACATGCTGAAGCAACGCGGGTGGTGGTCGCGGCCGTAGTTGGTGCCGCTGAGGGTGCCTTGGGAGTAAACGGTGCGGCCGAATTCCCCGCCCCAGATCACGAGCGTGTCGTCGAGGAGGCCCCGCTGTTTGAGATCGGTGAGAAGCGCGGCGGTCGGTCGGTCGGAGTCTTCGCACATGAGGCCGATGTTTCTCGGCAGATTGCTGTGCTGGTCCCAACTGCGGAGGAAGATCTGGCTGAAGAGCACGCCGCGCTCGGCGAGGCGGCGGGCCATGAGACAGTTGTAGGCGAAGGTGCCGGGCTCCTTGGCTTTGTCGCCGTAAAGGTCCCAGGTGGACTGCGGTTCCTTCGAGAAATCGGCGAGCTCGGGCACCGAAGTCTGCATCTTGAACGCCATCTCATATTGGGAAATGCGGGCGTTGATCTCGGGATCGCCGACGCTCTCAAACAGGTGGCGGTTTAGGTCGTTGACGCCGTCGATCATAGTCCGGCGGACATCGCTTTGGATGCCTTTCGGGTTGTTGATGTAGAGGACGGGATCGGCGCCGGCGCGGAGGGTGACGGCGGTGTGTTCGGGGGAGAGAAAACCGGAGGACCAGAGCCGGTTGGAAAGCGCCTGCACGTTGGTGCGGTGAGGCATCTTTGAGGTCATCACGACGAAGGTCGGCAGTTCTTCGTTGGCGGCGCCGAGGCCGTAGGAAAGCCATGAGCCGAGCGAAGGGCGGCCGGGAAACATGTTGCCGGTAGTGAGTTGGAGGATGGCGGGCTCGTGGTTGATCGCATCAGTGTGGAGCGACTTGATCAGGCAGATGTCGTCCACGAGTTTGGCGGTATGCGGCAAGAGATCGGAGACCCAAGTGCCGGATTTTCCGTGTTGGCTGAATTTGGCAAAACTCGGCGCGATCGGAAAACGGGTTTGGCTGGCGGTCATGCCGGTGAGCGTCTGGCCGCCGCGCACTGACTCGGGCAGGTCGCTGTTGAAGAGACCGGGCAAGGCGGGCTTGTAGTCCCAGGTCTCGAATTGGGAGGGCGCGCCGGCCATGAAGAGATAGATCGCGCGTTTCGCCTTTGGGGCGAAGTGGGTGCGGACGCCTTGGAGGGCGGCCTTGGCGGTGAGATCGGGCGTGGCTTTGGCGAGCAGGGTGGCGAGGCCGGCCCAGCCGAGGGCTTTGACGCCTTTTCCGAGGAAATGGCGGCGGGTTTCCAGGTCGAGCCACTCGCGTTTCAGGCCGAGGGGCACGTGGGGTAAATCGAGCACAGTTGGGTGTTCGCCGCCGTGGTCGGAGCAGAGATCGTGGTCGGCGGCGGAGTGATGGGCGTGAGGATTCATGGGGGGCGCGTCACTTGGTGAGGAACTCGTCGAGGTTGAGAAACTGGCTGGCGACCATTGTCCACTGGGCGAGTTCGAGGGGCGGGAGGGTCGGATCGGCAGGGGAATCGCCGATGATGAGGAGGGCGGCGATTTCCTCACCCCGATCGGCAAAGCGGGTGCGGAAGGTCTCTGCGCTGCGGAGGAGGATCGCGGTTTCACGGGCGGCGAGCGGGCGGGCGAGGGTGCGGCGCGCCATGTAGTCGATGCGCGCTTCGGCGGTGGGCGCGGCCTTGACGGCGCGCTCGGCGAGCTTCCGCGCGGCTTCGAGCCATTGCGGGTCGTTCATCGTGACGAAGGCCTGAAGCGGGGTGTTGGTGCGGGCGCGTCGGGTGCACGCGACCTCGCGCGAGGTTGCATCAAAGGTCTCCAAGCTGGCGGGGGCCGAGGCCCGTTTCCAAAAGGTATAGACGCTGCGACGGTAGAGGTCTTCGCCTCTGCCTTGGGCGTAGGTTTTGGTGTTGGACTCGGGCATGGCGACCTCTTCCCAAATACTGGCCGGCTGATAAGGCTTTACGGGTGGGCCGCCGATTTTCTCAACGAGCAGGCCGGAGGCGGCGAGGGCGCTGTCGCGTAGCATCTCGGCGTCCATGCGGAAGCGTGGGCCGCGGGCGAGGAATTTGTTGCCGAGGTCTTTCGCGAGGCTCTCGGGTGTGGCCACGGCGGACTGGCGGTAGGTGGCGGAGGTGACCAGCAGGCGGTAGAGTTTTTTCACGTCCCAACTGCTCTCGCGGAATTCGACGGCGAGCCAGTCGAGCAACTCGGGGTGTGACGGGCGGTCGCCGGTGATGCCGAAGTCGCCAGCGCTCTCAACAATCCCGTGGCCGAAAACTTCCTGCCACATGCGGTTGACGGTGACGCGGGCCATGAGCGGCTGGTCGGGTGCGAGCAACCACTCGGCGAGGCCGAGGCGATTGTTGGGTGCGCCTTTGGGCAAGGGCGCGAGGAAGTGGGGCGGGGCGGGCTCGACGCGTTCGCCGCGGGCAAAGTAATCGCCCCGTTTCAGAATATCGGAGAATGCCGGGGTGTCTTTCTCGAGGGCGATCAAGGTCGGCGTGCCGTCTTTGGTGAGCGTGGCAAAGGCCTTGTCGTGAGAGGCAACGGCCGAGGCCAGTGCGATCGCATCGGCGTCCTTTTCGCCGAGATAAAAACGGTCGACGACGACGAAGCGTTCGTCGGTGGTCCACTTTTTCGGATCGGGCTGGCGTGCGAAGATCTCGGCGGCGACGTCCTCGAAGGGGAGACGGGCGACCTCGGGAGCCGTTAACAGCCGACGGTAAAACCGCAGGTCTTGGAAGCGGGTTTCGCGCATCGGATTGTAATCGTCGCGGCGCCCGACGTGCATTTCGGCGTCGGTCTCGATGCAGTCGCTGGCGCTGAGGGCGTCGATGGTGATTTCGGTGTCGGCGCGTTTGCCGTTGAGATAGACGGTGAGGCCGGAGGCTTTGCGGGAACCGTCGTAGGTGACAAAGACGTGGACCCATTCATCGCGGTTGATGAGGCCGGGGAGCGTGGCGATGCGCAGGCCGCGGCCCGGTGGAGTGGCGACGGCCTGCGCCACTGCGATGGGCGGCGCGGCCGGGGTGGCAGGAGTGGCGTTGGCCGCGACGGCGGCGGCGGGTGCTGCGGGCGGGGTGGCGGGTTTTGGCGCAGCGGCGGCGATCGCGGCGAGCTCGGCCTCGGTCAGTTCCGGCATGAGGCTGACGACGATCCGCCGACCGTCTTGGGCAATGTCCCAACCGGCGCCGCCGCGGCGGTTCGAATCGCCCATGCGGGCGATGAGGGTGCCGTTGCCTGTGCCGCCCCGGTTGATCGCGTTGCCGCCGGGTCTATCTCGGAGCATGATCCAACTGCCGGCGGAAAACGCCTGATCGGCTCCGACGTCGCCTTGGTCGCCGAGGGAAATGCGGGTGTTGATGTCCATGCGCATCGCCGGCCAGAGCCAGTTGGTCTCGGTCCACAGCAGGGGATTGGTGTCAGCCTTGAAGTGCTCGACCTTTGCGAGCGGGGCGGA
The DNA here is from genome assembly GCA_945882935.1 of Opitutus sp. GAS368. Taxonomy (GTDB): domain Bacteria; phylum Verrucomicrobiota; class Verrucomicrobiia; order Opitutales; family Opitutaceae; genus Tous-C4FEB. The sequence goes on along the minus strand of CAMCWW010000037.1, from coordinate 24,538 downwards.
GTTTTTGACCACGTCGCCTTTGCCCTCGTCGAATTTTAGGCGGATCTCCAAGCCGTCGGTGGGAACGGATTTTGGCGCGTTACCCGCGGCCAGCCATGAGGCGGTGAGATCAACGGCGCGGGTGCGGCGGGCGTCGAGCTGGGCGATGAGCGCGGTGCGTTGGGCGAAGAGCAGTTCGGCGGTGGCGGCGTTTTCGGGTTTGGGCAGGCGCAAGACCGGCGCGGGGTCGGCGATGTTAAAGTCCCAGGGTTTTTCAGAGGTGTTCCCCAAGTAGGCGGCAAGGGCGTAGAAGTCGTGTTGGGAGGTGGGATCGAATTTGTGGTCGTGGCAGGCGGCGCAACCGGTGGTGAGACCGAGGAAAGTCGCGCCGAAGGACTCGACGCGATCACGGGTCTGGTTGACGAACACCTCTTCGGTCACGGTGCCGCCCTCGTTGGTGGTGGGGTTGGAGCGAACGAAGCCGGTGGCGGTGAGCGAGTCGAACGTGCGGTCGGGGAGCAGGTCGCCGGCGAGCTGCTCGCGCACGAAACGGTCGAAGGGCTTATTGGCGTTGAAGGCGCGGATGACGTAGTCGCGGTAGGGCCAGATCGAGCGGAAATTATCGAAGTGGATGCCGTGGGTGTCGGCGTAGCGCATGTAGTCGAGCCAGTAGCGGGCGCGGTGCTCGCCGTAGCGTGGGCTGGTGAGGAGGCGGTCGACCACGCGCTCGTAAGCGCCGGGCTTCAGATCGGCGATAAACGCGGCGACCTCGGCGGGTGCAGGCGGGAGACCGGTGAGATCGTAGGTGACGCGCCGGATGAGCGTGGTGCGGTCCGCCTCGGGCGAGGGGGTTAGGCCGGTGCCGGCGAGTTTTGCGGCGATGAAGGCGTCGACGGGATTCGGGGCGGGTTGAGCGTTGAGCGTTGAGCGTTGAGCGACCGGAATGGCCGGCACGGTGGGGCGGGTGGGGACGGCGAAGGCCCAGTGGCTTTCGTAAACGGCGCCCTCACTGATCCACTGGCGGAGTTTCGCGATCTCGTCGGGCGAGAGGCGTTTGTGGGCCTCGGGCGGCGGCATCATTTCTTCCGCGTCGGTGGAGACGATCCGGGCGATGATTTCGCTCTCCTCTGGCTTGAAGGGTTTGATGGCGGAGTAGCCGCCGCGGTCGAGCGTAGCACTGGCAACTTGGTCGAGGCGCAGATCGGCTTTGCGGGCGCCGGCATCAGGACCGTGGCACTGGTAACAGTGCTCGGAGATGATCGGTTGGATGTGGGTGCCGAAAGAGAGTTTCGCCGCGGGGCCGGTGGTGGCGATGGTTTGAAACTGGGCGCGGGCTTCCGCTTTGGCGGCGGGTGGGTTCGGTGCGGCGCCGGTGCGGCCGCCGGCCTGAAAAATCAACAAGGTCGCGCTGACCGCAAATAGTCCGCGGACAGACCAAAATCGGGGACGAGGAAATAACATTTTCGGGAGTGGGGAAGCGCGAGAATCAAGGCAGCGTGACAACGACTGCAAGCGCCGAGGCAGGGAATTGAGTCGGTTAGATTCCGAGCTGAACGTTCAGCCCGCGCCCGGGCGTTGGGTGGAGTCCGATCTCCAGGGTCGGAACGGGTGAAATCGTTTGGGCGGGCTACTCGGCCTTGATCCAGTCGATCTCGAGCGCGAAGGCGCCGGGATTGCCGTCGGCGAGTGACACGCCGACCTCTTCGATCCGAGAGCAGTCCAGCTTCGGGCCGGAAAGGGTTTGCCCGCGAAACATCGGAACGAGCGTGGCGAGCGGCACGCGGACTTCGAGCCAGATTCCGACTTGGGTGGGGAACTCGGCTTGGTAAGAAATGCGGGAGCGGCGGTATTGGGCGTCGGTCGCGAGTTGGAGGCGATAGCGGCGACCGTCGCCCTTGACACGGAGCACGATCACCTGCGCCGCGCTCAAGTCGCGGCTAGGGCCGCCCGAGCGGATCGAGGAAAAGCCGCCGTTGTTGTCGAGGGAGAGAATGCCGCGAAAGTGGAGTGAGCCATCGACGAGTTTCGCTCCTCCGCGGGAGACGCCGCCCATGACGCCGTCGTTGACGGCAGTCCAGCCGGGCTCGGCGGCGGAGCCGGAGAAATCGAAGAGAGTCACAAACGTTGCGGGTGTCGGCGGTGAGCTCGGCGGACCTTTGGTTGTTTCGGCGGCGGCGAGAACGGGCAGCGCGGCGATGAGAACAACGAGCGGGACGATGAGACGGAAGGGGCGCATGGGTGACGGTCGGTCAACTGCGCGGCACGTCAAGCGGCTGCGCGCACGAGCGGGGCCACGCGTTCGCCTAGAAGGGTGATGGCTTGCATGAGTTTTGCCTGCGGGAGCGCGGCGACATCCATTTGGAGACTGAGCCGCGAGATGCCGCCGAGAGCGGCGCTGTGTTCAAGGATTTTTTGCGCGATTTCATCGGGGCCGCCGACGAGGAGCGCGCCATGGCGGCCGATGAGCGAATTAAAGTGAGCGCGCGTGACGGGCGGCCAGCCGCGTTCTTTGCCGACCGCGGTGAAAGCGTGGGCGTAACCGGGAAAAAACTCTTCGGCGGCTTGTTCGGTGGTGACGGCGACGTAGCCGAGAGCGTGCACGCCCACTTTAAGTTGCGCCGAAGCATGCCCGGCGGCGGCTCCGGCCTCCCGATAGAGATCGACGAGCGGGCGGAAGCGGCGGGTCTCACCGCCGATGATGGCGACCATCAGGGGTAGGCCGAGTGTGCCGGCGCGGATGAACGACTCGGGCGTGCCGCCGACGCCGATCCAGACGGGCAACGGGTTTTGCAGCGGGCGCGGATAGACGCCCTGGCCGGTGAGCGCGGGGCGGTGGCGGCCGGACCACGTGACGTGTTCGTGGGCGCGGATCTTCAGGAGGAGATCGAGCTTCTCGGTGAAGAGAGAGTCGTAGTCTTTTAACTGCAGGCCGAAGAGTGGGAACGACTCGATGAAGGAGCCGCGGCCGACGACCATCTCGGCGCGGCCCTGCGAGAGCAGATCGAGGGTGGCGAATTGTTGAAACACGCGCACGGGATCGGCGGCGCTGAGCACGGTGACGGCGCTGGTGAGGCGGATGCGGGAAGTTTTTGCGGCGGCGGCGGCGAGAATGACGGGCGGGGCGGAGTCGAGGAAGTCGCGGCGGTGATGCTCGCCGACGCCAAAGTGGTCGAGCCCGACGGCCTCGGCGTGGGCGATGCGCGCGACGAGATCGCGAAGGGAGGCCGAAGCGTCGACGGCGAAGTCGGTGGATTCCTTGCGGAACGCGGTGGCAAAACTATCAAGGCCGATTTCGATGGTCCGGCGCGGCGGAAGTTGCATGGCAGGGAGTCAAAAAGATCGCGGTCTGAAAACAAAGGGTCGTTTTCGGAGCAGCCGAAAGGCCGGTGCGGCAAAATTGACCAACGGCCGAGTTGAACAAATTTTTCCACACGGGAACCGCCACCGTCGGAGACCTGCGCAATAATTATTTCAAGGCTGAGACTTGGCTGAGCGACGGGGAGTTGGTGCGCAACGAGTGACGTGGCGATCCGGTGGCGGGGTTCGGCGACCCCGCCCTACCGCCGACCGGATCAGGGGCGGGGGGCGGGGTCCCAGAGGGTCAGGCCAACGAGGGATTTTTTTGCGGGAGCGGGGAGCAAGAGGCTCGCGAGGTAGCCGATCACCATGCACGAGGCGACGGCGACGAAACCGTGGGCAAAAGGGGAGATGGTCGTGAATTTTTGGACAGACCAAGTTGCGGCGATGCTGGCGAGCGCACCGATCATGACGCCGACAGCGTGCGCGCGGCGGGTGAGCAGACCGAGGGCGAACACGCCGGCGAACCCGCCGCCTAGCAGGGCGATGAGCTTCATGAATTCGTCCCAGAGCGAGGCCGCGTTTTGCGCGGCGAGCCAGCTCGCCATGCCGATGCCGAGGGCCCCGCAGATCAACGTGGAGAGTTTCGCGAGGCGAAGACGCTGGGCCTCGGTCGCGTGCGGTTGGAAGGTGCCTTGAAAGTCGGAGACGACGACGGCGGCGGTGCTGTTGAGGATACTGGAGAGAGCGCCCATCGCGGCGGCAAACAGACCGGCAATGATCACGCCGACGACGCCGGGGGGGAGCTCGTTGGCGATAAAGAACGGGAAGATGGAATCGTTGGGCAGACCGGCGGCGAGACGGTCGGGGTGCGCGCGGTAGAAAGCCCAAAGGGCGGTGCCGACGAAGAAAAAGAGAATGGAGCTGCCGACGCCGATGAGGTTGCCGAGGATGACGGTGCGGCGGGCTTCGGCTTCGTTGGCGGCTGACAACATGCGCTGCATGAGCGGCTGGTCGCCGATCTGGATAAACACGGTGGCGAGAAACTGCGCGACGAAGACGATGACGGTGGGCTGGGAGAAGTCGGGCGCCCAATTGATCAGGTTGAATTTACCGGCCTCGGTGGCCGCGGGAATCAGACTGCCCAGACCGCCGGGGAGTCCGGCCCCGAGGAACGAGAGCGCGACCACGACGCCGCCGAGCATGACGAAGGCTTGGAGCACATCGGTCCAGATGACGGCCTCGAAGCCGCCTTCCAGGGAGTAGAGGGTCGTGACAACGCCGATGAGGGCGATGCTCACGTAAACGTTGAGGCCGGTGACGGTGCTGAGCGCGAGCGACGGCAGCAGCATGACGACGCTCATGCGGCCAAAAATCTTGAGCATCATGCCGAGGCCAGCGCCGACGAGCTGGACGCGTTTGTCGAAGCGGCGCTCGAGGTAGGCGAAGATGGAGACGACGCCGAGGCGGCGCAGCAGGTTGACGAAGACGAGCCCGACGACGCAGCCGGCGAGGGCTTGAGCGGGAGCGGAGAGAAAGACACCCCAGTCGGTCGAATAGGTTTTGGCTGGGAGCGCCATGAAGCTGATGCTGCTGGTGGCGGTGGCGAAAAAGCTGATCGCGGCGGCCCACCAAGCGATCCGGCCGCCCCCGAGAAAGAAGTCGCCGCTGGAGGCGCGTTTGCGGCGGGTGCACCACCAGCCGATGCCGAGGTTGAGCGCGAAATAGAGCGTGAGCGCGAGGTAGTCGGGCCAAGAGAGCGTGCGCGGCGTGATGACGGCGAGGTGTAAAGTCGGGAAAAGCATAGCGTGGGGTAGGCGACAACGCGCCCGCAAAACGTGGGCGCGGGCGAAGTTGACGCGGATCGACCTCCCGGGCGCAAGCGCGCGGTGCAGGAAATTTTAACGCGAACGCCGGCGCGCTTGGACGTTGGGAAATGGCGCGTTCGCCCGGACCCCGGGGGCGGTTAAAGCCAGAACCGGCCGGGCGTTGCCGGCAGGATCAGGCGGACTTGGCCGCTTCGGCTCGGTCGATCTGTTCGTCGACGATGACGGCGGTCACCACGTCGCAACCGACGTTGCAGGTGGTACGGGCCATGTCGAGAATGCGGTCGGCGCCGAGGATGATGCCGATGCCCTCGGGCGGGATACCGAAAGTGATGAGCAGGCCGGCAATCAACGGCAGCGAGCCGCCGGGAATGCCGGCGACGGCGACGGCGCTGATGACGGAGAGCAGGAGCAAAGTGCCTTGTTGCGCGAGCGTGAGATCGACGCCGAAGACCTGCGCGACGAAGAGCACGACGCAACCCTCGTAAAGCGCGGTGCCACTCATGTTCATGGTAGTGCCGAGGGGAATCACGAAGCCGGAGGTGGAATGACTGACCTTGAGCGTGTCGCGGACGCAAGTAAGGGCGGCCGGAAGCGTAGCATTACTGGAGCTGGTGGAGAACGCCGTGACGAGGACGGGGCGAATGTCTTTGAAGAACTGGAGCGGCGAGCGGTTGGTCCAGATCTTGAGAAATACGCTCATGGAGCCGAAGAGATGGAGTGCGAGCACGCCGAGCACACCGAGAACAAAGGTGCCGAGAGCGATCAGAATATCGACGCCGACCTTGACCGTGACGCTGTAAATCATGAGCGGCACGGCGTAGGGCGCGAGCCGCAGGGCGAAGTTGACGATGCCCGTCATGAGCTCGCAGACGAGGTCGAGTGAGTCCTGCAGTTTCTGGCGTTTGACGGCCGCGAGTTGGGTGCCGACGGCGCCGACCAAAATAGCAAAGACGATGAGCGGAAGGACATCGCCGAGGGTGGTGCGGTTGTTGCCGACGAAGGCGCCAAATAGATTTTTTGGGAGAAACATTTCCACCAGAGACGTGAGGCTGAAACCCTGCTGGCCCTGATGGGTTGCGATCGTGCGTTGGGCGGCGCCGCCGAACTCAGTCATGAGGCTGGTTTTCGCCTCGGGCGACAGGTGGTTACCCGGCTGCAGGAGATTCATCATCAAGAGGCCGAGGATGGTGCCGATGGCCATGTTGAGGAAAAAGAAAGCGAACGTGCGGGTGGCGAGGGGCCCGAGTTTGTCGAGGCGGCCGAGTTGCACGACGCCGGCGGCGAGGGAGGCGAAGACCAAGGGAATGACGACGAAGAAAAGCAGCCGGAGAAAAATTTGACCGAGGGGATCGAGGTAGGTGGTCGAGACGTTGCGCATGAACGCCAGAAATTCCGGTGAGAAACGGCCGACGATGAGGGTCGCAATTCCGGCGACGACGCCGACGCCTAGACCGATCAGGATACGATTCGCGAGGGGGCGGTTGGATTCGGACATGGAAGTGTGATGAGCGGGACGAATGGGAGTTGTCCAACGGGAAGTGGGACTCCGGATGATTTCGCTGGCGTAAGGCCGGCGGGCCGCGTGAATGGCGGGGAGTATGAATTTCCGTTGGACACTGCGCCGACTTAACCAGTGGGGTCTTTCGCGCTACAAACTGCGCGGGGGAATTCTGCACACGCGGTTGGGCGACCGGTTGTTGGAACGGGAATTGTGGGTGCCGAGCCGCGAGAGCCTGGCCCGGGCGTTTTTGGTGAGCATGCCGGTGACCATCATCCCCTTCTTGCCGGCGCAATCGCTGTTCGCCTGCACCTTTGCATTTTGGGCGCGGGCCAATCTGCCGGTGAGTTTTTTGCTTCAGTTCCTCTCTTCGCCGGCGACCGCGATCGTTCAACTGCCGGCGTGTTACCTCGTGGGTAAAATTATATTGGGTACAGACCTTGAGGCCGAATGGCACCGGGTATGGGGCGACCCGATGGCGATCGTGACCGGGTGGCAGGGCAATCTGGGCGCGCTCTATCTCGGGGCCGTGGTGCTTGGGCCGATTCTTGGGGTCATGGGTTATTTTCTGACGAAGCTTTTTTGGCGCGCCAAACCGGTGCCCCACGGGCCGCCAGCTCCCGGGCGCGCGGCGGCCGTTCGTCTCGGACCTCGGCCGAAGTCCAAGGTGGGATAAGGGATCAGGCCGGCCGCCGCGCGGTGCACGTGATCGGCGCGCGCGGGGCCGCGTGGGATGAGAACCGGCGTCAGGCGTAGCGGTCCTCGGTCCACGGGTCGGCGCCGTTGGAGTAACCGCGGACTTCCCAGAAGCCGAGTTTGTCCTCGGCGAGAAAGCTGATCGCCTGCACGAATTTCGCGCCTTTCCACGCGTAAAGCTTTGGAACGATCACACGCGCCAAGCCGCCGTGCTCGCGCTCCAGCGGCGCCCCGTCGAACTGCGTGGCGACGAGCACGTCGTCGTCGAGGCACGCGGCGAGGGGTAAATTCGTCGAATAGCCGTCGTAACTCGTGAAGTAGACGAACTGCGCCTCGGGCTTGGGCTGGGCGAGTTCGTAGAGCGTGGTGAAGGCCACGCCGCCCCAGCGGCAGTCGTATTTGCTCCACGTGGTCACGCAGTGGAAGTCGCTTACGTCCTCGACCTGCGGCAGAGCGTGAAAGGCGGCCCAATCGAGCTTGGCCGGCTTTTCGACGAGGCCGTCGAGCGTGAGGGTCCAGTCGGCGGGCTCGATGGCGGGTTGCACGCCGAGGTCGAGCACGGGAAATCCATCGGTGAGTTTTTGGCCGGGCGGAAGACGATCCTGCGAGGGCACGGCGCGGGCGGTGACGCCGCGGGCTTTTTGTTTCTCGGCCCAGCTCTGTTTTGCTGCGATGTAGCGTGCTTTGGACATGGTGGAGACCGTGGCGCGACGCGCGATCAGCGCAAGTGCGCGGCGCGAACGGCGCACCGAATGAATCGACGATACGCCAAGGCATGCGCGACGGGTTCGGATATTATCCGGCGATCGCCGAGACCCAAAAGTTTGTCATCTAATAGATGACAAACGGAGCTGCTCGGCGCGGGGGTGGAGGGGGCTGGGTCCGGGAGGGAGGCGGTGGGTCGGGTCGAAGACCGCGCCTTACATTTCGGACTCTTCGTTCAGCGCGGCGGTGATCGCGGCGCGGCGACGATGATAGTAAAGGGCCATGCCGCCTTGATAGAGAAACGCCACCAAGCCAAACACCGAGGAACTCAGGGTATAAACGGTGCGCAAAAACTGGTCGTCGGTGAAGCCGGCTGCGGCGATGGTCTCGCGTTGCTGCTCGGTCAGAATCTGGCGCATGGGCTCGACGTCGATGTGGTTCAGACGGAAGGCAACGTAGGCGAGGACGACGACCAGCAGATAGAGTTGGCTGCCCATCAGCCAGTGGGTGCCGCGGTCGTCGCTGCGGCGGAGCAGGCTGACGCCGTGCAGTTCGAGCGCGCCGGCGCCAGCGACGAGGACCCCAACGAGGGCGCCGGGCACATCGTGCGCGGCGGCGGAGATCACGGCGAAGAAGCCCGCGATGCCGAGGACGCTGAGGCCGTTGAAGCGGGCAAGGCGCAGCACGCGGAACAAGGTTTCTTCGGGAAGCAATGGCGGCGCGCGCATGGAAGGGTTGTCATTCCCGCGCCGGCCCCGAATCTCAAGCCTCTTTCCGTGGCCGCATCCGACCCGCAACCTTCGTTTCCCTTCCGCATTGAGTTCCCGCCGGAGCTTCCGATCAGCGCGCGCGCGGATGAAATCACGGCGGCGATCGCGGAGCACCAGGTCGTGATTCTCGCGGGCGAAACGGGATCGGGTAAGACGACGCAGATCCCCAAAATGTGTCTGGCGGCCGGGCGGGGGCAGCGCGGGCGAATCGCGTGCACGCAGCCGCGGCGGGTGGCGGCGTTGTCGATTTCCCGGCGGGTGGCGGACGAGCTGAACGTGGAATGGGGCCGCGAAGTCGGCTGCAAGATCCGCTTTGACGACCGCACGACGGGGAAGACGGTGATCAAGTTTCTGACCGACGGCATGTTGCTCGCCGAGGTGCAGGGCGATCCGCTGCTGCGCGATTACGACACGGTGATCATCGACGAGGCGCACGAACGCTCGCTCAACATCGACTTCCTGCTGGGGCACCTGCGCACGCTGCGGTACAAGCGCCCCGAGCTGAAGATCATCATCACCTCCGCGACGATCGACACGGAGGCGTTCAGCGAGGCGTTCGACGGCGCGCCGATCATCAAGGTCGAAGGCCGGGTGTATCCGGTCGAAGTCATCTACGCGCCGCTCGACGGTCTGGGTTCGGACTACGACGAAAACGATGAGAGCGAAGACCGGAGCGATGCGGCGGCGGTGGCCTCGGCCAAAGCGGAGGCGCTGCACTACATCGACGGGGCGGTCGAGGCCGTCGAGCGCATCACGCACGAGAGCGATGCAGGCGACGTGTTGGTATTTCTGCCGAGCGAGCGGGACATCCGCGAAGCCGGAGACCTGCTCGAAGGCCGCAGGCTGAGAAACTGCGAAATCGTGCCGCTCTTCGGCCGACTCTCCAACGCGGAGCAACAGCGGGTATTCTCCTCGTCCCAACGGCGGAAAATCGTGCTCGCGACGAACATCGCGGAAACGTCGCTGACGATTCCGGGGATCAAGTTTGTCGTCGATACCGGCCTCGCGCGGGTGAGTCGCTACACGGCGGCCTCGCGCACGCGGCGGCTGCCGATCGAGCCGGTTTCACAATCGAGCGCCGACCAGCGCAAAGGCCGCAGCGGGCGCGTGGCGGAAGGCGTGTGCATCCGCCTGTTTTCGGAGCAGGACTTTTTGGAGCGACCACGGTTCACGGAGCCGGAGATCCGGCGGGCAAATCTGGCGGATGTGATTTTGCGGCTAAAGGCGTTTGGCCTCGGAGACATTGAGCGGTTTCCGTTTATCAATCCGCCGGCACCGAAGGCGATTCGTTCGGGGTATCTGTTGCTGGAGGAGATCGGGGCGCTCGAGGTGGAGGCGGCGGGTGAGCTGGCGCGTCCGCTCACGGAGATCGGGCGTGAGCTGGCGCGGCTGCCAGTGGATCCGACGGTGGGGCGCATGATTCTCCAGGGGCGCACGGAGCGGGCTTTGCGCGAAGTGCTGGTGATCGCGGCGGGGCTCAGCATCCAGGATCCGCGCGACCGGCCGATGGACAAGCAGCAGCAGGCCGACGCGGCGCACCGGCGGTTCGCGCATCCGGATTCGGATTTTCTCACGTTGCTCAACATCTGGGAGACGTTTCACGACGAGTTCGAGCGACTCACCCAGGCGAAGTTGCGGCGGTTCTGCCGCGATCATTTCCTGAGCTACACGCGCCTCCGGGAGTGGCGCGACGTGCACGCGCAATTGCTCGACACCTTGCGGGAGCGCGACGCGTTTCGGATGACGTCGATCTACGACGGCACGCGGGAGCACGCGGAACGAAACCCGGAGCAACCTCTGGCCTTTGGCACGCCGGGCTACCGGGCAATTCACCGCAGCGTGCTCGCGGGTTTGCTCGGAAACATCGCGCAACTGGATGAGGACAACGGCGGCTACAAGGCGACCAACGACCGGCGCGTGGCGTTGTTTCCGGGATCGGTGTTGTTTAGGCGCGAGGAGCCGAAGCGGGGAAAACCGGACCCGTCGGCTGCGCCGAAGAAAGGGCCGAAGACCCCGCGCTGGATCATGGCGGCGGAGATGATGGAGACGACGCGGATTTTTGCTCGGACCTGTGCGCGACTCGACCCGATGTGGGCGCTGGAGCTGGGGTCTCACGTGGTGCGCGTGGCGCACAGTGAGCCGTTTTGGAATGAAGAGGCGGGGCGCGTGATGGTGAAGCAACGCACGCGGCTTTACGGACTGGAACTCGAGAGCCGCGCGGTGGGCTACGGCAAAATCAATCCGGCGCACGCGACGGAGCTATTTATCCGCGAAGCCCTCGTGAACGACACGGTCGTTTTCCCGCTCGATTGCCTGCTGCACAACCGGGCGGTACGGGCGAAAATTGAGAATGCGCTCACGCGCACACGCGACACGGGGTATCTGAATCTGGACGAGGCGATCTACCGGTTCTACGCCGCGCGGTTGGTGGACGGTAGGGACGCCTCTCCGAGGCGTCCGGGTCCCGAACGTGAATCGCCGGTCTTAGCGGCGGACGGCTCGGAGAGGCGTCCCTACCCCGGGATCAGCACGGTGGCCGAGCTGGTCGATCTGGTGCGCGAACGCAGAGGCGCGGAACCGAAATTCCTGATGCTGGAGCCGGAGGACCTGCGTGATCCGGAAACCTTGGTGCACGATGCGGTGGCGTTTCCCGAGGCGGTGGCGCTGGCGAATTCGGCGTTGCCGTTGGCCTATACTTATAAGCCGGGGCAGGCCGACGACGGCGTGACGCTCGAGGTGAATGTGCGGGACGCGGCGTCGCTCACGCCGGCGGCGCTCGATTGGGCGGTGCCCGGGCACCTCGAAGCGAAGGTGGAGCATTACCTGCGGGCGCTGCCCAAGGAATTGCGCCGGGCGTTTGTGCCGCTGAGTGAAAACGCGAAAAAGTTCGCCGGCTGGGTAGCGGCGCGGGATCGGTTGACGGACCGGCGCGAGACGTTGACCGAGGCGCTGGCGGCGGAGTTGCGCGAGCGGTTTGGCCTCGGGGTGCAGGCGAAGATTTGGGACGACAAAGCGCCGCCGGATCATTTTCGCGTGCGCGTGCGGGTGTTGAACGACGTCGGCGTCGAGCTGTGCGCGAGCCGGGAGCTGGGCGAGATTCAGGCGGCGCTGAAGCAACGTGGTCGCGAGGCGACGGTGGCCGTGGCGAAGGCGGAACCCGAGGTGTGGCGGCGCGCCCGGGTGCAGTGGGAGCAGCCGCCGCAGACGGCGTGGACCTTTGGGGATTTGCCGCCGCGGGTAAACGTGAGCGAGCAGGCGGGCGTGCCGGTAGAGGCGTGGCCGGCGCTGGCGGTCGAGGCGGGAGGGGTGGCCTTGCGGCTAGCCCGCACGCCGGAGGAAGCGCAGGCGGCGACGGCGCGAGGGCTGGCGGCGTTGTTGGAATCGCAGATGCGCTACGAGTTGGGCTGGCTGGAGCGGGATTTGAAGGCGCTGCGCGAGCTGGGGGCGCTGCTCGCGACTCTGGTGCCGCTGGCGGATTTGCAGGTGCACGCGTTGGGCTCGATTCGGGCGTGGATTTGCGATGCGCAGCGGGTGGGCGCGCTGACGGCGGCGGGATTTGCAGCGGCCGTGAGCCGGGCGAAGGCGGATCTGCGCGGGCTGGTGCCGCGTTATGTGGACCAATTGCGCGAGATCCTAAATCTGCGGCTGACGCTTGAGGTGCACCCGACCCCCTATACGGGAATGGCGGCGGAGCTGGCGGGGCTCTTGCCGGCGGACTTTGTGCGGGTGACGCCTAATGGGCAGCTCGCGCAGTTTCCGCGCTATTTAAAAGCGATGAAGCAACGGGCGGATCGCTGGCGGCAGAATCCGGCCAAGGACGCGGAGCGCGCCCGGCAGTTGGCGCCATATGTCGCGGCGGTCGGGAAATTGCGCGGGCGAGAGGACGGCGTGGTGTTTCGCTGGCTGGTGGAGGAGTTTCGGGTGAGCGTATTTGCCCAAGAACTGGGGACTTCGGAGCCGGTGTCGGCGGTAAAATTAGACCGTTGGTTGGCGGGCGCGGGGAAGACGGGGCCGGAAGCAGCGAAGGCCGAAGTGCCGCCAAACTCGATTGCGACCAAATCCGCGTTGGCGGTGGCGCCGGTGCCGATGGCGACCGTTAAAACGCCGGACAAAAAAAGCGCGCCGCTAAAAAACTTCGGCGCCCTTGATAAATTGATCCAGCGGTGACTCTGCGGCGGCAGCGACGATCAGCGTTCCGCGGTGTGGAGGGGTTCGACGGCGGCGAGGGTGCGGTCGAGGGCGCGGCGGAGAGTCCAAGCGCGCTCGGCGGGGTCGGGGTTTTTGGCCGACTCGGCGAGCGCGGTGCGGAGGATTTGGTTCGCTGCGGCCGGGAGTTGGGCGAAGGCGATCAGGGATTCGGAGGTCACTTCGTAGATGGCGGCGCAAGCGGCGGGTTGGCCGTCGTTGAAGAGCGGGACGCCGCGTTCGATGGCGAGGGCGATCAGGCGGACGGGTGATCCGCCGACCATGGCCGCGGTGGCGACAGCTTTTTTCTCCGGCAAAAGAACAGTGTCGATGACGTGGATCACGCCGTTGCTCGTGTTGATGTCGGCGGTGGTGAGCTTGGCACCGTTGACGCGGACGGAACCGTCTTTGAAGGCGATGGCGACGGTTTCCTCGGCGAGCGTTTTCGCGCTGCCTTTTTCAAGGGCGGTGGAAAGCGGGATGCGGGTGGCGACGACGTGAAGTTTAAGGATCGCGACGAGTTGGGCTTTATTCTCGGGCTGAAGGAGTGACTCAAGCGTGCCCTTGGGCAGTTTGGCAAAGGCGGCGTCGGTGGGGGCGAAGACAGTGAACGGTCCCGCGCTTTTGAGCGCACCGACGAGATCGGCGGCGGTGAGGGCGGCGGTGAGCGTTTTAAACGAGCCGGCGGCGACGGCGGTGTCGACGATATCGGCTTTAGCGCCGGTGGACGGGGCGGCCATGACGACGAATGGTGCGAGAGCGCCAAGGAGGACTACGGCGAGGAGCCTGGAAGGGAGGGAACGACTTCTCATAAAATGGGTGAATTAGCTGAATTGATGGTTTGAAACCCCCGCGGCCGTCGGAAGCTTTCGGGGAGATACTATGTTTGGAGTGATGCGACGGATGCATGGCGCCGGAGGATAAGCATTGTGGGAGGAGCGGCTCGGCCTAGGCTGCGGGTAACCCCCTCAGTTACTCTATGAATACTCCGCTGTCCGCGCTCCTTGAGCGCAAAGGTCCCGCGCTGCATACAGTCGCGTCGTCTCTCACCATCGCCGAAACGGTTGCGGAAATGAACCGGCACCGCATCGGTTGCATCCTCGTCGTCGAGGGCGAAACACTTGTCGGGTCCTTCACCGAGCGCGACGTGCTGCGCCGGGTGGTCGGCGAGGGCGTCGATCCGAAAACGAAACGTGTCGCCGACGTCATGTCGGCCAACGTGATGACCGTTTCCCCCGACGCGACGGTGGAGCAGACGATGGTGATGTTTGCCGAGCGCCGTTGCCGGCATCTGCCGGTGCTCAGCGACGGGCGGCTGCGCGGGTTGATCTCGATCGGCGATATTTCGCGCTGGGTGGCGGACACCCACCGCGACGAAGCCGAGCACCTGAAGAGCTACATCGCGGGCGGGCTGTCCACCTAAGATCGGCCGAGGCGCCCGCGTGGTTTGACGCCCGCGTGCCGCCCGCAGTCGATGGATTTGGCGCGGGGATTCACGCGCGGTCGGCGACCCAGCCGAGGGCATAGCGGCCCTGGCGGCGGCTCAGGCGGAGCGGCGCACCAAAGGTGGCGGCGAGTCGGGCGGTCGTGAGCGTGGTGGCGCGGGGGCCGGCGGCGACCACGCGGCCGGCACGGAGCAAGAGCGCGTGGGTGAAGCAGGGCAGGATTTCTTCGACGTGGTGCGTGACCAAGACGAAGGCGGGGCAGTTTTTCCGGCCTGAGAGTTTTTGCAGAAAACGGAGAAACTCTTCACGGGCGACGGGATCCAAGCCGGCGCAAGGCTCGTCGAGAATGAGCAGACGCGGGCGAGCCATGAGAGCGCGGGCGATGAGAATGCGCTGGCGCTCGCCTTGAGAGAGAAACTGCCACTCGCGATTGATGAGGCGGGTGGCCCCGAGCAGGCGGAGGAGTTTTTTCGCGGCGGTGAGGTCCGCTCGGGTCGGCGTCAGCCAGAGATCGAGTTGGGCGTAGCGGCCGCTGACGACGGTTTCGATCGCAGGCTCGGCGGCGGGCACGCTGGCTTGGAGCGCGCTGGTGACGATGCCTAGTTTGAGGCGGAGGTCGCGCCAGTCGGTTTCGCCGTAGCGTTGGCCGAGGACGGCGATGTCGCCGCCGGTGGGTGAGAGGTAACCGAGGAGGGTCTTGAGCAGGGTGGTTTTGCCGCAGCCGTTGGCCCCGAGGATTGTCCAGTGTTCGCCGCGTCGCACCTGCCAGTCGAGGCCGTGGAGGATGACGGTGTCGCCGCGCGTCACGCGGAGGCCGGAAACGTCGAGAATCAGGGACATGGCAGAGGAGCATGAAATTTCGCGATACACGGCGTCAATGGCCGGGGCGGAGCTGGGAGTTGCGCGGCGCGGGGTGACGGCTCACGGTGTTCGGATGCGAAACGTTATCGGGTGGTTTTTTGGCCTGCTCGTGGTGGCCGTGGCGGCGGCGCAAGCGCGGCCATTTATGGTGATGGTTTACAACGTGGAGAATCTCCACGACGCGGACGGCATCGCGACATTTGAGGACTACCAGCCGGCGCGTTACTCCAAGACCCATGTGCTGACGAAGTTGAACAACATCGCGAAAGTTTTGGCGCAATTCGAGGGCGGGCGCGGACCCGATGTGATCCTGTTTCAGGAATTGGAGGCGGATTTCACGCCCGGCAAGGCGGCGCCGAACTATGCGGAGATTTTGGCGCGTTATGCGGGGGTGAAGATCGACGCCATGCTCGGGGCGAAGTTTAACGCTGAAATCGCCGACCTGCCGTCGGAGGCGCTCCTGTTGAAGACCTTGGCCGACCGGGGGATGACGGGTTATTTTGTCGACGTGCCGGCGGTGGTCGCGCCGAAGGACGCGCCCGAGCGAAAACTGGAGCAAAAGTGCGTCGTGTTTACGCGGTTTCCCGTGAAGCACGCGCGGTCCTATGCGACGACCAACGCGCGCGCAGTGCAGGAAGTGCTCATCGAGGTGGACGGTACTCCGCTCTATCTTTTCAATAATCACTGGAAGTCGGGCGCGAGCGATCCGACGACGGAAAAAGACCGCATCGAAAACGCGCGCGCGCTGCGGACGCGGCTGACGGAGATTCTCAAAGAAGACCCGAACGCCGATGTGATCGTGGGCGGAGATCTCAACTCCCAATACAATCACAGCCGACGCTACGCTAAGACGATGAAGCAGACCGGCATCAACGACGTGCTGGGCTCGCAAGGCAACGAACTCGCGGTGCGTGGGACGACGCGTGATCTCTACAATCTCTGGTATGAACTGCCGGCGGAGCAACGCGGGAGCGACACGTTCCGCGGGGAGTGGGGCACCTTGATGCACCTGATCATAAGCCGCGGACTCTATGACTTCCGCGGGGTGCAATACGCGGACAACTCATTCGTGGTGGCGAAAACTCCCGGGATGAACGCCGATGCGAAAGGCCTGCCGGTGCGCTGGTCGGGCGACGGCGCGACCGGCTCGGGGTTCTCGGACCATTTTCCAATTTACGCGCGCTTCGTGACCGTGCCGGACGGGCGGGCGGACAAGTATCTGCCGTTGAAAAACGCCTCAACGGAGCCGGCGACGGTGGCCGTGGTAAAGATCGATTATGCCGGGATCGACGTGGAAAAGACCGCGCTGAAAGCGGCGCAGATTATGGCGGACCAGAGCATCCGATCCGACGCGTTCAAAGGAAAACTTTTCCGCGTGGAAGGCAAAGTGGGGAAGGCGAAGCGCCTCAGCGTTGAGTTCATGGGTGAGACCTACGATGTTTACAGTCACGACCCCGTGCTTCTGGCCAAGCTCCGGGAGGACCATCAAGCCGGGGACACGTTGCGATTTTACGGCGAGCTCGGAACCTTTCGGGAGCGTTGGCAGTTTGTCGTCCAAGATCCGAGTTGGGTGAAATGAGCGCACTGACCGTCTATACCTATTCGAACTGCGACACCTGCCGGCGCGCCGTGAAGTGGCTGCGCGGTCGCGGGCTGGACTTGGTCGAGAAGCCGATCCGCGAGACGCCGCCGAGCGGGGCCGAGCTGAAGCGAATGCTCGCGGCGCAGGGCGGTGAGATGCGGAAACTTTTCAACACCTCGGGCCTC
Source organism: Opitutus sp. GAS368 (assembly GCA_945882935.1). GTDB lineage: Bacteria > Verrucomicrobiota > Verrucomicrobiia > Opitutales > Opitutaceae > Tous-C4FEB. The sequence goes on along the minus strand of CAMCWW010000037.1, from coordinate 7,506 downwards.
GACTATCGGGCGCAAGGCTTAGGCGAGAAGTTGCCGTCGATGACAGAGGCGGCCGCGCTGGCGTTGCTTGCGGGCAATGGAAATTTGGTGAAACGCCCCTTTTTGCTCGGAGCTGACGGCCTGGGTTTGGTGGGTTTTAATGAAGCCGTCTGGGCGGCGCGACTGGAGGGTAAATGAACGAGGAGAATCCGGCGGTGATCGAATTACGACTGCGGGAGATCGCGCAGTTATTCAACTCGCTGGACCCCTCGCCGTTTTTAGAACGCGATCTCGATGCCAAAGCGGAGGAATTCATCGAGAGCTGGGCGGCGGAGATTCCGAGGCACCGCGAACTCGCGCTGGTGATCCACGTGGCGACGCCGCCGGCGACAACGATGGACGTGCCGGCGGCGGTGCGGGCGTATTTCGATCACCGGGCGGAGCATAAGCAGCGGGAGTTCTTGCAACTAATGCGACGGGGCCGGCTCAGCCTCGTGGTGGGTTTGGTGTTTCTGGCCGGGTGCTTGATTCTCGCGCAATGGATCGCGCTGGATCCGCATGGAACAGCGCTGGAAATCGTTCGCGAGAGTCTCTCAATTGTGGGTTGGGTGGCGATGTGGCGCCCGCTTGAGATTTATCTCTACGACTGGTGGCCGGTGCGGGCGGAGAGGAGAAACTTGCAGCGGCTTGCGCGGATGGAGGTAAAAGTCTTAGAGTCCGGTCCATCGTTATGAATCCGCTGCAATCCACCGTCCGCTGGCTCGCCACGCACACCCTATTTCCGTCCAGCCGACTTGATGCGCGCGCCGAGGCCATGGTTTGCATCGCCGCGATTGTCGCGGCGGAGGATGCGGCGGCGCTGGCCAACACCCGGCATCTGATCAAGTCGCGCGACGGAGCGAAAGACGCGGCGTTGCGGGCCTACAATTACCGCCGGAGCCTGGTGCACTACGTATGCGACAACGCGGCGAAAGTGTGAGTGCGGTTGCGGAAGGCCGTGGTGGCAGCCACGACTTCTGGCCCACGCGGGGGCCGGGCAGTTTCGGTTAGAGTGGCGGGATCAAAACCAACCCATTGATACCGATTTTTGGATTTTTGATTCTTGTGACCTGGGCCTGGGTTGCGGAAGGGGCGACGGGGCGGTCGCGGCGGGAGAAGGAAAATTTTGCGGGTGCGATCGCTCTGCTGGAGCCGATGGCAAAAGCGCTGCCAAAGAAAGCTGAAGTTCAGCCCGAGCTGGAGATGGCCTTAACGGGCCAGCTCGGCAACGTCGGGCTACTTGGCAAAGCGGGAATCGGCAGGTCGCTCTCGGGCACATTGAACGGCGGTGGCCCGCGCGGGCGCGTGCGCCCTTTCGGTGGGCATGTGAGTTTGGTTTTCTTATCAGTTTTTTTCGATTTGACCGAGGGGAGTTGCGCCCGGGGAAAGGACTCGGTCAGGACTGCAAGATTGCGCCGCGCGCCGCGGGCGGCACGTTGTGGAGTTCATGCAATTGATCGATACGCACACCCATTTGGACGGGTTCGCCGCGCGGGGAGAACTGCCCGCGGTGTTGGCGCGGGCGGCGGAGGCGGGCGTCGAACAGATGATCGCGATCGGCACCGCGCCGGACGATTGGGGCGTCTACCGGGAGCTGGCGCGAGAACACGGTCACCAGGTCAAGTATTCGGTGGGGCTGCATCCCTGTTCGGTGGACGCGAATTGGGCGGAGGCCGTAGGGCAGATCGAGGACTTCTGGGTTGGGCGCGGGCCAAAGCCGGTGGCTTTGGGCGAATGCGGGCTCGATCGGTTTCATTTGCCGAAGGACGATTCGGCGAAAGCGGCGGAGATTCTGGGCTGGCAGCGGGCGGCGTTTCTGGTGCAGCTCGACTTGGCCCGACGGCTCGGGTGCTCGCTGGTCGTGCATTCGCGTGGAGCGTTTCAGGAGTGCGTTGAGTTGATCGATGGGAGCGGAGTGGCGTGGGAGCGGGTGATTTTCCACTGCTTTACCGAAGGCGCCGCGGAAATGGCCGAGCTGGCGAAGCGGGGCGGTTTTGGGTCTTTTACCGGGGTGCTGACTTACAAATCGGCGGAGAATGTGCGGGCGGCAGCGCGGGCGCAGGGCTTGCAACGGCTCATGCTTGAAACCGACGCGCCGTTTCTGACCCCGATGCCGCACCGCGGGAAACCCAATGAGCCGGCGCTGATGAGGCACACGGCGGAGTATGCGGCCGGTATTTTTGGCGTGGAGCTTGAAGAGATCGCGGCGGTCTCGACGCGAAACGCCCGGACATTTTTCGGGTTTTAGGCCGGCCGACGGACAAAAGATTACGGCACAAAAAAGGCGCCCGCAAAGGACGCTCTGGTTTTCGGCCTAATGAACGCCGACGGCGCTCATGCCTCGTCGAATTTTTTGGCGAAAAGCGCGTCGAGTTCGGCGAGCATTTGCGGGGCGTCCTCGCCGGTGGCGATGAATTTGACCTTCGAGCCCTTGCAGGCGGCCAACATCATAAGCCCCATGATGCTCTTACCGTTGACCTGCTCCTCATCTTTTTCGACGAAAACCTCGGCTTTGAACTTGTTGGTGATGCGGACGATCATCGCGGCCGGCCGGGCGTGAATGCCCATCTTGTTCTGCACGATCAGCGCCTTGATGAGGGGCTGGGCGACAGGCGGTGTGGCGGCGGGATTGTTCATGGCTAAGTGGCGGGAAAGACCGGTGAATATCAAGCGGGTTGCCCCGGCTTGCAACCCCAAAGCCAGAGGCTACGGTGCCAGCCGATGCCGAAAATTGCGCTGATCGTCCCTTGTCGACTCGAGTCCACCCGCTTTCCGCGCAAGTTGTTACACCCGATCAAAGGCAAGCCCCTGCTGCTTTGGGTGGCCGAACGCATCGCGCGCGAGGCCCCGGAGATGCCGGTGTATTTCGCAGTGGATCATGAGCTTTTGGCAGAATGCGTGATGACGGCGGGTTTTGAGGCGATCATGACGCGGAGCGACCACGCTAGCGGCACGGATCGTCTGGCGGAGGCCAATCGCAGCATCGGTGCCGACTACGTGATCAACGTGCAGTCGGATGAGCCGTTGGTTTCGGCGCGGCAGATTCGCGCGTTGGCGGAGTTGATCTCCGGTCCGGCGGACATGGCGACGTTGGCCACGCGGTTCACCACGGCGGCGGATTTTGCGAATCCGAATCAGGTCAAGGTCGTGCTCGCGCCGGGCGGGCGGAAGGCGCTCTATTTTTCCCGCTCGCCGATTCCCTACGCGCGGGATTTGGCGGGCAAGGTCGATGACGCCTGGGTGCGGGCGAATCCGTGTTTCCGGCACCTTGGGCTCTATGCTTATAAGGCGGCTCTATTGGAAAAATTTGCGGGACTGCCGGCCGGTCGCTTGGAGCAAATCGAGAAATTGGAGCAGCTCCGCGTGCTCGAGAACGGGTTCAGCATCGCCTGTGATTTGACCGAGGACCCGACGATCGGCGTGGACACGCCGGAGGACGGAGAAAAGTTCGAGCGTTGGCTCGGGTAGCGCCCGCGGGATTCGGGGACGCGGAAGGATGAAAGAGGCGGTTGAGCGCCCTGAGTTTCAGATTTTCCCGGCTTTGCGCGCTTCAACCATTTTGTAGAAATCGGTGAAGAGCGGATCGGCGTCGTTGGGGCCGGGGGCGGCCTCGGGGTGGTATTGCACGCTGAAAACGGGGAGCTTCGTATGCCGCAGGCCCTCGACCGTCTGGTCGTTGAGGTTGATCTCGGTGACTTTGGCGCCGTGTTTTTCGAGGCTCGTGGGATCGGTGGCGAAACCGTGATTTTGGGCGGTGATGGAGACCTTGCCGGTCTCCAAATTCTTTACGGGCTGGTTGCCGCCGCGGTGGCCGAATTTTAGTTTGAACGTCGTGCCGCCGATGGCGTGGGTGAGCATCTGGTGGCCGAGGCAGATGCCGAAGATGGGGTATTCGGGCAGCAGCGCCGAGACCGTTTGGTGCACATAGCCCAGCGCCGCGGGGTCGCCGGGGCCGTTGGAAAGGAAGACGGCATCGACCTTGTGCTCGCGAACTTGCTCGGCGGTGGCGGTGGCGGGGAAGACCTGCACGTCGAAACCGTGGCGGACAAGTTTCCGGAAAATCGTGTGCTTGGCCCCAAAATCGAAGGCCGCGACCTTGAAACGTTTGGCAGGCGGGGTGGGGGCGTTGAAGGTGGTGCCGACCGGCAAATAGGCGGCGTTAAAGTTGCCGGCGTCGGTGGCGGACCAGAGGTAGGGCGCCTGGCAAGTGACGTCCTTCACGTAATCGCTGCCGGCCATGTCCTGCCAAGCGCGGGCCCGGGCGACGGCCTCTTCGTCGGAAAGAGAGAGGGTGCTGAGGCAGCTCTTCATCGCGCCGTCGACGCGGAGTTTCTTGGTGAGCGCGCGGGTGTCGATTTCGGCGAGACCGGGGATGCCGTGTTTCGCGAGGTAGGCGTCGAGCGAGATTTCGCTGCGCCAATTGGAGACGACGGGAGAGAGTTCGCGGATGACGAAACCGGCGCACTTTGGGCCGGAGGATTCTTCGTCGGCGGGGGCGAGGCCATAGTTGCCGACTTGAACGGCGGTCATGGTGACGATCTGACCAAAATAGGAGGGATCGGTGATGATCTCCTGATAGCCGGTCATCGATGTATTGAAGACACATTCCCCGGCGATGGTGGCGGCGGCGCCAAACGCGCGACCGCGAAACACACTGCCATCTTCGAGAGCCAGGACACCGGGTTTGAACGTGGACATTAAAGCAGAAAGAGAAGGCGCGGCGGCATGGGTGCCAAGGGTTTTGTGCGCGAGGCGGGAGCTTGCGCAAAATCTTCTCCATCGGCCGTCAATAAATTGAAGTGCGTTGGTCATTTGACAGCAGTGATTAGGGGCCTAATCGTCCCGCTTCTAAAAATTCGATGCCCTACACCGAAGACCGCACTGCTTGGTATGAAGGCCAAGGCTTATGGCAGCATATACCCGCCTCAGATTGGGGCGACTGGGTGTGGCAACTGAAGAACCGAATCACGAGTGTGGCTCAGCTGGAAGAGCATATGACGCTCACGACCGACGAGGAGGCCGGCTGCCTTTTTGCCAGTCAGAAGCTGGCGCTCGCGATCACCCCGTATTTCTTCAACCTGATCGACCGCGATGACCCGAATTGTCCGATCCGGAAGCAGTTGATTCCGCGGGGCGGAGAAGCGGTGGTGAGTGAGGAAGAAATGCTCGATTCGCTCGGCGAGGATGAGCATTCGCCGGTGCCCGGATTGGTGCACCGCTATCCGGATCGCGTCTTGTTTTTGGTCACGGACCGGTGCGCGGCCTACTGCCGTTATTGCACGCGGAGCCGGCTGGTTTCGAACGCTCAGGATTACAATTTTCACCCTGAATTTGAACAAGGGTTGAAGTATATTGAGACGCATCCCGAGATCCGTGACGTGCTGCTTTCCGGCGGCGATCCGCTGCTGCTCTCAGACAAGAAGTTGGACAATCTGCTGTCCCGGCTGCGGGCGATCAAGCACGTGGAGTTTATCCGGATCGGCTCGCGAATTCCGGTGTTTTTGCCGCAGCGCATCACCCCGGAATTGTGCGAAATTTTCAAAAAGCACGGCCCGATCTGGATGAGCATCCATACGAACCACCCAAAGGAGGCGACGGCCGAGCTACGGGCGGCGTGCGAGCGGTTGTCGTTTGCCGGCGTGCCGTTGGGGAATCAGAGCGTGCTGTTGAAGGGTATCAATGACGATGCCGAGGTGATGAAGGCCCTGATGCACCGGCTGCTGCGGATGCGGGTTCGGCCCTATTACATCTACCAGATGGATCTGATCACGGGCGGTGCTCATTTCAAAGTCGATGTGCGCAAGGGTATCGAGATTATCCGCGCTCTGCGTGGTCACACCACCGGCTATGCGGTGCCGCAATACGTGATCGATGCGCCTGGCGGCGGCGGCAAAGTTCCGATCAATCCCGATTACGTGGAGAAAATCACCGACTCCGAAGTGGTGTTCCGCAACTACGAAGGCCAACGGTTCAGATATCCGCTGACAAACACGCCTTTGCCGGCCAGTTCTGAAGGCGAGCGCGATCTTGTAGCGGGAGCCATGATAGTGGACTGAAGCCGTTCTCCGGCGCGGATTGAGGGATCAATCGGTATTTTTAATGTTTAGCAATGAGGGATTTAAGCGATGATTGCGTCGCGAGCAAAAAACTTTCGGTTTTTTTGAGCAATTTTGAATCCGGCGCATCTATCCTAATGAAAAGGCCGTCCTGGTAAGACGGTCAGGGTTATAGGTTCAATGGTTTGCTTGGTGTCAGGTTACATGGGCCGCCTCCTTCATCGGAGGCGGCTCTTGTAGTTTTTGGGGTCTGCGGCCGGGATTGGGATCCAAAGTTTCCTTCGGCAATTTCGAGCGTTTTCGAAAATTCAGCATCTATCTCCTCGTTGACAAGGTTGTGCTGGTAACACGGTCAGGGTTAGTAAGTCATTACGGTTTGCTTGGTGTTCGGTTATATGAGCCGCCCCTTAAACGGCGCGGCTTCTTTTTTCCCGACGGGGCTTCTTCGCGTTTAATTCGGGAAGTTTGGAGAAAATTCTTGCGCCGCCCATAATCACGCTTTTGTTCCGCCTTGCCTGTAGGGGTGTCTTCCGCGGAAGACTGAGATTGCGGCGCGATTCGGCCGCTCGACCCTTCGAACCTGGACGGATCATGCCGACGAAGGAAACAGCAGGCGCGGATTGCGCCTTTTTTTGAGGGCGCGACTCGCGCCCCTTTTTTCGGCGGTCCGTTTGGGTTGGGCATCATCCACCATGCATCCTCCGATTCGAATCTCTCTTCTCAGCTTCGCGCTCGCCGCGACGTTGCCCGCCGCCGAGCCGGCCCAACCGCCCGGCGCCGTGACCTTGGCGCCCGTGCGCGTCACGGCCGATCTCTGGGCGTCACCACTCGCGCAAATTCCGGCGAGCGTGACGGTCTTCGACGAAGCAACCCTCCGCCTCGGGGCGGTCGGTCATTTTGGCGACTTGGCCGACCAGATTCCCAATCTCACGTTTACCGGCGGCACTTCGCGACCGCGGTATTTTCAGATCCGCGGCATCGGCGAGAACTCCCAATACGAGGGCGAGACGCCGGATTCCGCGGTGCGTTTTCTCGTCGATGATTTTGATTTCACGGGGCTTGGCACGCTCGGGAGCACGTTTGATGTCAGCCAAATCGAGGTCTTGCGCGGGCCGCAGGCCGGTGCGTTCGGGGCCAACGCGGCTGGGGGCGTCGTGCGCTTGGTGACCAACGCGCCGACGCCGTTTTGGACGGGACGCGTCGAGTCGCGTTTCGGCGAAGACGCGTTGCGCGAGGGCGGATTTGCGCTCGGTGGCCCACTGGTCGCTGCACAGCCCGATCGTTTCATGGTGCGTCTGGCGGTGCAGCAGCACGCGAGTGACGGCTTTCGGCGCAACGCCACGCTCGGCCGCGCGACCAACGCCCGCGACGAGTTCAACGCCCGGCTCCGGCTGACGGCCAATCTCTCGCCGGCTTGGCGCTGGGAAGGCGC